>NZ_JTHN01000146.1 GCF_001399685.1 Paenibacillus sp. A3 | reverse complement strand
AAAAAGCGGCAGGCTCCGTTCGAAAAACGGAGCCATGCCGCGCAGTAGCCGGTCGGTCGAAACCGGCGAATTGGAATAGTACTACGACTGTCGATAATTTACAAGCCCTTCGCTTTCTTTTTCGGTCAGCTTGTCGGCTTCGCGCAGCCAGATCAAGTGCGCAATCGTTTCCGACAGCGCAAAGCGCAGCTGGTGCAGGCTGAGCCGCTCTCCGAAGGTCGCCCGGCAGACGTGATACGCCGTGGCCGGCTCCGCAAGCTTCGACAGCATCATCTCCAGACGCTCCGCATGATGGGCGATCAGCTCGTCGGCCCGCTGCTGCAGGTGGCCGAAAGGCTCCCGGTGACCGGGAAAAGCGAGCCGTACCTCGTAGCGGCGAATCACTTCCAAGCTGGCCAAATAGCTGGCAAGCGGGTTCTCGTCAATCCCTCCGGGCAAGTAGCTGACGTTCGGGGATATTTGCGGAAGCACGTGATCCCCGCAGAACATGACGGCCGTCTCCGCGCGGTAAAAGCACAAATGCCCGGCGGCATGCCCTGGCGTCTCGATCGCTTCGTATTCCTCGCGGCCGAGCCTAACACGCTCCCCGGCTTCTATGACAGTGACCTCCGGCTGCGGCGAAACGGACGCGACGAAGCCTTGCATATGCTCCTCCATCGGCTTCACCAGTTCCTCCGGCAGCCCTTCCCGCCGGAAAAGCCCGATGATCTGCTGCGTCATCGGCTGCCCGTCTCCCCAGAGCAAGCGCGTCTGTTCAAGCCCGCTCCGCGACATCAGCACGGGCGCGCCGGTGCGCTCTTGAAACCATCCGGCCAGCCCGTAGTGGTCCGGGTGATGGTGCGTCAACACGATGCGGTCGATATCGGAGCAGCCGATTCCAAGCTCCGCAAGCGCGGACGTCCAGACAGCTTCGCCCGCCTCCGTCCGCAGCCCCGGGTCGATCAGCGTCCAGCCGCTCTCCCCCGGCAGCAAATAGCTGTTCACCCAGCGCAGCGGAAACGGCAAGGGCACCTTGATCTGGAGCACGTCGCCGTGCTTCGTCACGCTCCCGAGGCGGCTTGATGACGATCCGTCCATATTATGCGTCCCTCCTGCCGACAAAGATCATTCGTTTCGATAGGTCAGGTTCGTAAGCCGAAGCGTCGTAATCGCCGTAAATGGCGTCGATTTTCAGCCCTGCCAGCTCCAGCATTTCCAAGAAACGTTCCTTTCCAATCAGCTTCACTTGCTCCTCGTAGACCCGGTCGCCCGAACCGCTTCCGTCCTGCAGTACGATCGTTTTGCGCACAAAACCGTCCTCAATCCGGCGTTTCTCATCGATATGGATTCCTTCGACGCTTCTGACCGAGTGCGGCACCAAATGCGCCGCCACATAGGCCGGATTCAAATAATCGATGATGAACCGCCCGCCCGGCGCGAGCAGACGGTACATTTCCCGCAGCACCTGCTCGTTGTCCCGATCGCCCGAAAAATAACCGAACGACGTAAACAAGTTGACGATCGCATCGAACTGATCGGTTATCGGCACGCTGCGCATATCCCCATGGACCCAGCGCACTTCGCCTGCGGTATCCAGCTTTCTCGCTTCCGCCAACAGCACCTCCGACAAGTCCACTCCGGTAACCCGAAAACCGAATCCGTTCAGCGCCATCGAATGCCGCCCCATGCCACAGCACAGGTCAAGGACCTCCGCCCCCTCGGGCAGCTCCAGCCATTCCATCATCCGGCGCACTTCCTCATAAGCGCCTTGCATATCGCGATGCTTATAGACGAGCAGATAATCCCGTCCGAAGCTTTTTTCGAACCATTCGGTCATTTCGCTTTCGTCCCTTCTATCCCAGCTTTCCTGGACAAACTAAGCCCTATTTTACCAGAAGGTCCCGTCTGAACGCACGCTTTTGTTCGAAACTGCTGATCGCGCTGAAGCCGGGATTCGTTTTTCACAAGGAAGGATAGCGGGCCACCGGGGTCTGTAGTATAATTAACGGTTGAAAACGAAAGAGACCCTTCTGGCAACGGAGGAAAAAGATGACAACCGCCATTGAACAGCGCATTGCCGGGCGCAAGCATAAAGAAATTTTCGAGCAGATCCGCAAGCAGGGGACCGTCTCCAAGATCGATCTGCTGGAGAAAAGCGGGCTGACGGGCAGTACCTTGACCCGGACGCTGGAGGAATTAACGGCCCAAGGGGTTATTGCGGAGGCCGGCTTCGGCGAATCGACCGGAGGGCGCAGGCCGATTTTGTATACGGTGAATCCCGATTATGCCTATGTGTTCGGATTGGATATATCGCGGATGTATTCCAAGCTCATTCTGTTCGACCTGCAGCTGAACAAACTGGACAGCAAGCGCTGGGTCATGACGGAGGACGTCACCCCCGAGGTGCTGCTTGAAGAGATTGTGGCTGAGACCCGCACCATGCTGGATCGCCGCTCTCTTCCGGCCGACAAGGTTCTCGGGATGGGTATCGGGGCCGTCGGACCGCTGGACCGGGCTTCCGGCATGCTGCTGGAGCCGCTTCATTTCGCCGCCGCCGGCTGGAAAAATGTCAGCGTCACCGGCTTCCTGGAGAGCCGCCTCGGCTTTCCGGTTGTGCTCGATAACGGAGCGAATACGGCGCTCATCGGCGAATCGTGGTCGGACCGGGAGCGCGACTACCGCCATTTGCTGTACGTTCACGTCGGCGTCGGCTTGCGTTCGGCCATGATGACGAACGGGCAGGTCGTCTACGGGGCGGTGGATATGGAAGGGTCGATCGGCCAAATGATCATCCAAACGGACGGCCCCCGGCTGTGGAATCATGGCAACTTCGGCGCGCTCGAATCGTACGCTTCCATTCATGCGCTGGAGCAGCAAGCGCAAGCCCGGCTCAAGCAAGGCCGCGACAGCCTGCTGCTCCGGCTGGAACCCGATCCGGAGAAGATCGGCTTCGCCCATCTCCAGCAGGCGCTGCAGGCCGGCGATCCGCTGACGGTCGAACTGTTTACGCAGGCAGCCACTTATTTCGGCATCGGGCTATCCAACCTGCTTAACATTTTGCATCCGGAGAAGGTCATTCTGGGCGGTGCCTTGATCGTCGGCCATTCCGGCTTTTTCCATACCGCGACGCGCGTAGCGATTCAAAGAACGTATTATTATCCCAAATATCAGGTTGTGTTCAGCCAAGGCACGCTCGGCGAAGAAGCGCTCGCCACCGGGGCGGCGCTGCTGATCGTGAACAAGCTGAGCGCGGTATAACCGGGTGAGATGGGGAAGTCGGGGTTAGAGGTGGCCGAGAGCGGATGACCCAGGGCAGGGAGCCCGGAGGCTGGGGAACGATGACCAGGTGTCGCGTCCCGCCAAGGGTTGCGGTCCGGGTGCCGACGACCAACTGCCGGGGACCCTGCTCCGGATAGCCAAGAGCGGTCGGCAAGGTGCCTGACCGGATACCCGAGACCAACGGCGAGGCAGCATAAAGTTCACCAAAATTAGCGGAACTGCACGTACCCTATTCCACCAGAATTAGCCCTGCATTTCAAAATAACGAATCTGCAATGCGTTAACAGTCCCATTTTGGGGGATATGAACAATTTTCGACACGATTAGAGCACGTCGGTTCCTCTATCCCCGATACGACGTTTCAAATTTCTTCGCTTAACGCACCTTCCCGGTTACTTGTTCACTAACGAAGCCTGCGACGCAATACGCGCCCATCCTTTTTACTAAGCTGATCCTCATTGGTGCAAAGTGGCACCTCGTACGCCAACTACCCGTTGAGCCCTCTGTGAGAGGTCACCCGTCCCTCTGTCCAGTGCCTTTTCAGTCACCGAATGTCATGTCACTCCGTCTCGTACCATCAACGGACATACAAAAAAAAGACGTCCTGCCTGTGCAGAAACGCCTTTTTAATATCAATACCCTAAGCCCTTTAAGCCGACGCTTCGCCTTCTTCGGCCGGATCGCCGTGCAGCTCTTGGAACAGCTGAACGAGCTTGCCGTGCTTGCGGAGCGATTTTTCGTGAATCAAGTTCAGCTTACCGTTGTCCAGCACTCCGAAGCGCTCGATCAACTGCTCGTTCTCGTGCGTCCAATCGAAGCCTTCGAAGATGTTCAGACAATTGGTCCAATTCTTCGTATATTTGCCGTCCGTGAACAAATGACGGTGCGCATACAGCGCGACGCTTTCCTGCATGGCGCGGGACGCCGAAGTGTACTGCGGCAGCCCTGGCTGCTCCGGCATGAGAGGAATCAGCGTGCTGTAGAATTGGTGCAGGATCTCGATGTACGTGGACGGATCCTGCTTGATCCGGCGCGCCAGCTCGTAGGACGGCTGCATTTTGCCGGTAAACAGCATCGTCGCGGTCGAGTACATCCAGCTGAACGACGTAAAGTTTTTGTTGTAAGCGGTCAGGTTGGCCCGACGCTCTACGCCCGCGGACTTCAAGAAGACGTTGTGGTCGACCACCTGCTGAATGACGACGTTGAGCGGATCGATCGAGTCGAACGAATGGCCGAGCTCTTTGCTGACGAGCTGAACCTTGGAGTTGATATCCCCGAACAGCTGCTTCTCTTCTTCCTCGCTCAGTCCGATATAGATTTGCACCGCCAGCTCGCTTTCCATCAGCTCCAGACGGCGGCGTTCCAGCTGCTCGACCTGACCTTCCAGCTGCTCCAGCTCGCTTGCGATCTCCGCATTGTCCGGCGCTTTCCGGTGCTTGATTTTCATGGCGGCCACTTTCTTGTCCAGGCTGCGCGCTTCTTTGAGCATTTGCTCATTCACGTAGCCGAGAGCGAGAATGCGGTGCTGGCCGTCCAGAATGCTCAGCTTCGAGCCGGGACGCAGGTACAGACCGTTCTGCACCTTAGCCAAGCTGCTTACGTCACGCAAACTTAAAGTGACCGGACCGAAAAAGACGCGGTCGAGCTCGCGCTCCTGCAAGTAGTTGGAAATTTTGCGGCGTTGTCCCCCGCTCAGCTTCCGCTGCACCATCGGATCGATGGTGGTATAGTTAAGCAGATCCTGCACTTGTATCGCTACCGTTGCGAGTCCGAACCGATCGCAAAACGGATGTATGGTCATTTGCAAATTTAAACCGTCCATTAACCGACGTCCTCCTTAGAGCTATCTCCCGGAAAAGCTTGCCGCCCCATCGAATCGTCGCGGATCAGGAACATGTGGTGCTCCACGTAAAAATCTTTGACGAACTGATACGCTTTTACGATGCGCGAGCGTCTTGGCAAACGGTCTTTCTCGTCCCCGCTGTAAATGGCACTCCAGTCGATATGCGGCAAAATTTTGAGCGCGTAATCGAGCGCGTATTTGTTGAACGTGCCGGTTTTCGTTACTTCCTCGTGGAAGAACATCGCCAGCGCGATCTGCAGGTTTTCCGTCCAGCAGAGCTCGCCCTTTTCCGGCTCCGGCAAGTACTTGAGCAGGCTTTCGAAATAGAGCGCCGCCAGCTTCAAATGCTCTTCGATCTCTTTTTCCTCAAAATAGTACCCGTTGTTGCGCGCCGCCGACTTGAGCCGTCCTTCGAACAAGCCGATCAAAATCTCGATCAGCAGGTGGTAGGAGAACAAATACTCCGGTCCTTTGCCCCGCTCCGTAAACATGTCGACAGGCAGATTCTTCATCACAGGCGCATCTTCCACGAGCCTCGAGGCCAGCACGTGATAGAACCGGCGCTGCTCGCGGAGAACGGCCAGATTTCCGCCGATTTTGCGCGGAAGCTTGTTGATGTCGGAGAACAGCTGCCGTTCCTGACGCGCATTGATGTCCAGGTAGATCATGGTGGACATCGGGAAAGCGTACAGCTTGCTCAGCTTCGCGCTGATTTCCTCCATGCGGTCGTACTCCCGGCGGTCTTTTGCCCGGGCCATCGCGCCCTGCAGCGTTTCCATCAAGCGGCGGAAAGCGGCAAGCCGGTGCTGGCCGTCCACGACGTACAGCTTCTCGATCGCCTGCAAACGGTAGACCTGCGCCTGCGCATCATAATCTCCCGCGCCGCGGGCCGAGAGGATGATCCCCGGAAAATAAATGCCTTGTCCGTGATCCAGATAGAGCATGATATAGTCCATCATCTTGGACAAGTTTTGCGGAACGATGGAACGCTGAACCTCCAAATCCACTTCGTAGATGGCGAACAGCTTGCTCATCGGAAGCGTGGTCGAAAGCGTTGTCTGTCCGAACGTCCGGGACATGGCCCCGGGGATTTCGATATACGATGACGCTTTCTGCTCCGCCAGCAGCTCCGACAGAGATGAAATTTGATCCATAACCGTTTTCCTCCTTGGCTTACCTCGCGTAAAGCTATATGCATATAGTTTACTATAATAGGTTCATATAATTCCATTATACACCGAAAAGACACGAAACATTCAGGATATTGGCAAAATATGCGTCTTTTTTTTCGTTTTCCGAGCTTGCTTTTTTGAAAAAGAGCAAAATAAGAAAAAGCCAACACTTCGGGAAGAAACCTATCGGCCGGTTACAGAGCTATGATGGATTCGTCCCGAACGGACGCAGGTTAAGACATTCGGTCGGTGGCCTTCAGGAGCGGCCATATGCGCACTTCCAGAGCTTCCGCATAATGAAGAAGCGGGGGAACGTCCGGCGAAAACGGAAGGCCGTTGCCCGTCACCATCGTATTCTCGAAAAGCTCAGCTTCCGCCTTCTGCAGCGGCCAGGGCCGGTGATGGATGTCGCAGCGCATGACGTCCCGTTGCCCGTTCAAGGTATACAAGCAGTACCGTTCGGTCAGCCAATGCTCCAGCGATCCCGGCTGGGCCGTATACGGCGCCGACACGGGCCGGTAACGAGCGGCAAAGGCGGGGCCCCCCTGCCGGCGCTCGCTCCGGTAAAACACGCTTTCGTTCTGCACGGTTACGCACATATCGGCCCGGTAGTACGGAAGATGGTACAGCCGTCTGGCCAGCTTGACGGCAAGCGTATGCGCCGCATCGAGGCTGAAAAAATAAACGCCGGGCTTGTCGTGGAGCGTGACGTAAGTTCTGACGTTAAGCTCCGGAAACCGGCTCGTTCCCGGAATCGGCGGCAAGCCGCGCAGCCGGATATCCGTCATCCGGAACGGAACGACAGCGAGCCACGCGCTGCCCTCGCAGGTATCCAGCGGCAGCTCTCTCGGCACGTAGGCGCGAAGCTCATCCGCCGGAACGGGCCAATGGGCAAACAACAGATTGCGCCAAGTCTGCTTCATGATCCACGGCAGCTCAGGCAGCGGCCACGGGCGGTGTGCGGTATCGAAACGGTCAGACTCCATGTTCGTTCCTCCTTGACTAGCACCGGCCCGGAATCCGACGGCAAGCCCGGCTTCGTCCTATCGATTCCTCCTCCGAGGATAGTTATCCATTATTTAGGAAGAGGGTTGCAAAGGGAATCTATCATAAGCCCGATTTCGCTGTCAAGGTTGATCCGAAGCCGGTCTCGTGCTATGATAAAGTTAACAAGTTAATCAGGTCAGAGATCAAGAGAAGACCGTGAGCAAGCTCTTCAGGAGCGCGTATGCAACAAGCGACGTGCCGACGTAGAGTTGTTTCACGTCTTCTCTTTTTTGCTTTTACCCGGAACCGGGCGGCCGCACATTTCGAAAGGGGATCGATACACATGACAAAACAGGCGCAATTTTCAGGGGAACACCGACAAGAACGGCTTCGGGAGATGGCCGGAGCCCCGCTCGATCTGCTGGTCATCGGCGGAGGCATCACCGGGGCGGGAATCGCGCTCGACGCGCAAACCCGGGGTCTGAAAACCGGACTGGTCGAGATGCAGGACTTCGGCGCGGGAACGTCGAGCCGTTCCACGAAGCTGATTCACGGCGGCTTGCGTTACTTGAAGCAGCTCGAATTCAAGCTGGTAGCCGAGGTCGGCAAAGAGCGGGCCATCGTCTACGAGAACGCGCCGCATGTCACAACGCCGGAGTGGATGCTGCTGCCGATTATTGAACGCGGCACCTACGGCAAGCTGGCAACCTCCGTCGGGCTGATGATGTACGACTCGCTCGCGGGCGTCAAGCGGAACGAGCGCCGGATCATGCTGTCCAAAACCGAGACGCTGCGGCGCGAGCCTCTTCTCCGCGAAGACAAGCTGAAAGGCGGCGGGTATTACGTCGAGTACCGCACGGACGACGCCCGGCTGACGATTGAAACGATGAAAGCCGCAGCGGACCGCGGCGCTTTGGCGGTCAACTATGCGAAGGTGGAAGAGCTGCTCTATGAGGGCGGGAAGTTGAAGGGCGTGCGCGTCGTCGACATGCTGAGCGGCGAAACGTATGACATCTTTGCCCGCAAAATCGTCAATGCGGCGGGACCTTGGGTCGATACGATCCGGGAAAAGGACGGCTCGAAGCAGGGCAAGCGGCTGCACCTGACCAAGGGCGTGCACCTTGTCATCGACGGCGGGCGGTTCCCGCTCAAGCAGGCGATCTACTTCGATACGCCGGACGGCCGCATGGTGTTCGCCATTCCGCGCGACGGCAAAACGTATGTCGGCACCACCGACACAAACTACAGCGGCGATATCGTTCATCCGCGGATGACGACGGCCGACCGCGATTATATTTTGACGGCGGCGAACTTCATGTTCCCGAGCCTCAAGCTGACGGCGGCCGATGTCGAGTCCAGCTGGTCCGGGCTGCGTCCGCTCATTCACGAAGACGGCAAATCGCCGTCGGAGCTGTCGCGGAAGGATGAAATTTTCATCGCCCCTTCGGGTCTCATTACCATTGCCGGCGGCAAGCTGACCGGTTACCGCAAAATGGCGGAGCGCATCGTCAATCTGGTCACAGGCCAGCTCCAAGAGCAAAGCGGCGGTTCGTATCCGGGCTGTACCACGGACCGGATCAAGCTGTCCGGCGGGGACGTCGGCGGCTCCGCGCAATTCAAAGCATTCACGGAAGCGAAGGTACGCGACGGCGAAGCGCTTGGGCTGACGAAGCGTCAAGCCGAGTCGATCGTGCAGCGCTACGGCTCCAACGCCGACCTCGTCTTCCAGCGCAGCACGCTGCTGCGTGAAGAAGCGGAGCAAACCGGCCTTCCGGTGGATGTGCTGGCTTCGCTCGCCTATGGCATCGACGAGGAAATGGTCGCGACGCCGCAGGACTTTTTCGTCCGCCGTACCGGCGCGGTGTACTTCGACATCGCTTGGGCGCAGCGCTGGAAGCAGCCTGCGACGGCTTACATGGCGAAGCGCTTCGGCTGGACGCCGGAGGTCGCGGAGGAGCATCTGCGCCGACTGGACGTGCTGCTGCACGATGCGGCGACGCCTGCCGCTTCCGAGTAAACGCCCGGTCCCGGCTAGCCGCTACTTCGGCGCATAGGCGTCCCACAGCTCCCTGCGGGATGTGGTGACGGCTACCGCGCCGGAGCCGAGCGCAAGCTCGACATCCTCATTCGTCCGGATCAATCCGCCGGCCAGAATCGGAATGTCGAGCTTGCCGCGCATCTCGGCGATAATATGCGGCATCACGCCCGGCATCACTTCAATGTAGTCGGGCGTCACTTTCTCCGACAGCCGGTAGGTCGTGTCGAGCGCAATCGAGTCAAGCAGGAAGTGCCGCTGAATGCCGAGCACTTTATGCTTCTTCGCCGTCGCTACGGCGCTGCTTCGGGTGGAGATGATGCCCGCCGGCCGCATGGATTGGCATAAAAACTCGATGGCGTAATCGTCATTTTTCAAGCCGTGAATCAAATCCACATGCACCAGCAGCTGCTTCTTGTGCTGCCGGACAAGCTGCGCGACGCTCATCAGCTGCGACACATGGCTGTCCAGCAGAACGATCCACACATAGGAGGATGCGAGCAAATGCTCCAAATCCTTCAGCTTGCGTACGGCGGGAAGGATCCGCTGTCCATAAAAATCCGATGGAGCCGGGACCGATGTCCCGGCTTTTCGTTCTGCGTTCAACCCTGCTTGCCCCTTTCGCCGTCACCGCGCATCCGGCCGTCCAGGAACTGCGCGGTCGCTTCGAGCGCTTCCTCCAGCTGCGGGGTCGTTCCGGCAAACGGATGAACCGCGCCGAACGTATGCGTCCCCCCTACAATCGTCACAAACGATTGGTTCGGAGCGGCCTCGCGCAGCCTGCAAAAGCCCTCCTTCAGCCGTTCGGAGTCCGCGTCGCCCTGTACGGACAACACCGGTGTCCTCAGCCCGGCGAGCCGCGCTGTAATATCGAAGCGCTCCGCATTTTGCTTCAAGTCATCGTAGAACGTTTGCCGAATCGGCATACTTTGCCCCGTCCGCGCGTTCGCCACGTAGGCGACGCCGTTGCGGGCGAGCTCTTCCTTGAACGCGTCGTCGAACAGGTCGGCCGAAGCGATGCCGTTCCACGTGACGACGGCCTGCACGTCCGGATGCTCCGCGGCGAACACGATGCTGTTTCCGCCCCCGCGGCTGTGGCCGAGCAAGGCAACCCGGCCGGTATCCGCCTGCTCTGCAAAGGGCAGTCGCTTCTCCTGCAGCAGCTCCCATACGACCGCCAGATCCGCCTGCTCGCGGGAGTACGTGTTTACGGCGAATTTGTCCAGTTCGTCGAAATCCCGTTCGTTCACCCCGTTGCAGGAAAAATTAAACCGGACAACGTAATATCCGCGGCGGGCCAGTTCGGCGGAGGCATAAGGCTGAAAGCCCCAATCCATGAAGCTTTTAAAGCCGTGCACCATGATCACGACGGGCGCCTGTCCCCCATTGATTGCTTCCCGTACCGTCACCTCGCCCCGAAGGGTCAGCCCGGCGTCGATCGGCTGCTCGAAACGCTGCTGCCGCAATCCGGATGCTTGCTGCTCGCTCATAAAGAATTCCTCCTTGAATACGTGGAATGATATGGAATAACGGCTAATGTACATCCCTTCCGTCTTTTGTGCCCTGCATGGCTGTATTTCCTTTCCATTGTATCAAAAGCGCCGGCATTTGCCATGTTCTCTTTGTCCCCGCAGACGAATTCTCCCCGAACTGGAGGACCAAGCTCCAATGGCAAAACGTAAAATTTCCGTAAAGAAACAGGAATAATCCCGTCGTACCGAGAATAAGCGATCGATATACGTCAATGCGCAAAGGGTGGACTGCATATGGTAGAATCTCCTCGGAGCGGCTGGAGGCTGTATTGGTCGATGCCGATTCTGGCTTGGGCGCTGTACGATTTTGCGAATACGATTTTTTCGAGCAACATCATCACGATCTTCTTTCCGTTTTACTTACAGGAGACGATCGGCGGCAGCGAGACGACGAACCAAATCGCCGGCACGTTCGTGACGTATACGAACGCGCTTTCGAGCTTCTTTCTCGTGCTGCTGTCGCCGCTGTACGGCGTATGGATCGACCGGACCGGACGCAAAAAAGCGTACCTCGTCCCCTTCACGCTCGCCTGCATCGTCAGCACCCTGCTGATGGGCGTCTTCTCGGGCTGGCAAACGGATGCGGGGATCGCAGGTCTCCCGCTGTCGCTGGCCGTCGTGCTGCTGCTGTTTATGATCGCCAAGTTCGCATACAACTCCTGCCTCGTCTTTTACGACGCCATGATCTCGGATCTTGGGAGCGACAAGCAGCTTCCGCTTATCTCAGGCTTCGGCGTCGCCGTCGGTTACATCGGTACGCTGGTCGGCCTCACGGTCTACCCGCTTGTCGGCGAAGGCGATTTTCACCGGTCCTTCGTTCCGAGCGCATTGCTGTTTTTGCTTTTCTCCCTTCCCATCTTCTTTCTATATAAAGACCCCAAGCCCGCACCGTCGGCAGCGGCGGCAAAGCCTTCTTTTCTCAGCGGGTACCGCGATATTGTCCGGACGTTTCGCGAGGCGCGGCTGTACCGGCCCGTCTTTCTGTTTATGATCGCTTACTTTTTCTTTAACGATGCGGTTGCTACGGCCATTACGGTCATGGGCGTGTATGCGAAAGCGGTCATCGGCTTTTCCACGAAGCAATTTATTTTGCTTTACCTGGTTTCTACGGTTTCCAGCATCGTCGGCTCGTTCGCCTTCGGGTACGTAACGCGCAGCGTCGGGGCCAAACGTTCGGTCGCCATCGTAGCCTGCGTGATGATGGCAGCCATACTGCTGGCATCGACCGCTTGGAACGAGCCGATGTTCTGGACGGCCGGCAGCTTGTATGGCATTGCCATGGGCGCCATGTGGGTTGCCTCGCGCACGATGATCGTCGAGCTGACCCCGGAGCATAAGCGCGGCCAATTTTTCGGGTTGTTCGCCTTCTCTGGCAAGGTATCGTCCATCGTCGGACCGCTCCTGTACGGCTCCATTACGTGGGCGCTGGCCGAAGCGGGCAACGTCGCCAGCCGCATCGCCTTGGGGTCGCTGCTCGTTCTGGTGCTGATCGGACTGATCGTTCATGTCCGCGTTCCTTACCGGTCCGGGACAAAATAACGCTTCTTTCTCAACGGTTCGTCCAACATTTACTTTTTTTCCGAGAGTTGTGTTATAATAAAAGCAAGTGACTGGTTCGGATCTTTTGAGTTTGATTTGTATGTTCGTCGTCAATTCCATCGAGGAGGTCTAACTTGGCTGGTTCAGAAAAAAAGTTGTCCATTTTTGCCTTGGGCGGCGTAGGCGAAATTGGCAAAAACATGTATGTGGTACAATACGCAGACGACATTGTTATTATTGATTGCGGTTCGAAATTCCCGGATGTGGAGCTGCCCGGCATCGATATTATCGTACCGGATATCTCCTATCTGATCGAGAACCGGAATAAAGTCAGGGCGCTCGTCATTACACACGGTCATGAGGATCATATTGGCGGGTTGCCTTACATCCTCAAGCAGCTCAACATGCCCGTCTATACGAGCAAACTGACGATGGGACTTATTGAAGGAAAATTAAAAGAACACGGGATTCTGGGTTCGACGGAACGGGTGTTAATTCACGCTGACTCCGTATTAAAGTTCGGAACAATTGTCGCTTCGTTCTTCAAAACGAATCACAGCATCCCGGACAGCCTTGGGGTCGTGCTTGATACCCCCGAAGGCGCAGTCGTTCATACCGGCGATTTTAAATTCGACCAAACGCCCGTTAACGGCCAATATGCGGACCTTCACCGCATGTCGGATATCGGCAAAAAAGGCGTCCTCGCCCTGTTGTCCGAGAGCACGAATGCGGAGCGTCCAGGGTTCACCCCTTCGGAGAAAAGCGTCGGCGTCAATCTCGAAGACGTATTCCGGACCGCTCGCCAGCGCGTGATCGTGTCCACCTTTGCCTCCAATGTACACAGGCTTCAGCAGGTCATCGAAGCGGGCATCGCATCGAACCGGAAGCTGGTCGTCATCGGACGCAGCATGGTCAATATGATTACCATCGCCTCCGAGCTCGGTTATCTGAACATTCCGGACGGCATGCTGATCGAGCCGAATGAAGTGAATAAATACGCGGCCGACCGTATCGTTATTTTGTGTACGGGCAGCCAGGGCGAACCGATGTCGGCGCTGACCCGGATGGCTCGCTCGAACCACAAGCAGGTGGAAATTCTCCCCGGGGACACGGTCATCATCTCGGCTACGCCCATTCCGGGGAACGAAAGAAATATCGGACGGACGGTCGACGAGTTGTTCCGCCTCGGCGCCCACGTCATCTACGGCTCCGGCTCGCTGACGGGCATGCACGTTTCCGGACATGCCAGCCAGGAAGAATTGAAGCTGATGATCAATCTGATGCGTCCAAAGTTTTTCATCCCGATTCACGGGGAATACCGGATGCTCCGTCAGCACAGCACGCTGGCGCAAGCGGTCGGCGTCGACCCGGCCAACATCTTCATCGTCGACAACGGCGAAGTCGTTGAAATCCAGAACGGCGCAGCCCGCAAACGCGGAAAAGTTCCGGCAGGCAACACTCTCATCGACGGCTTAGGCGTCGGTGACGTCGGAAATATCGTCCTGCGAGACCGTAAGCACTTGTCCCAGGACGGCATCCTGATTGTTGTCGTTTCGATTAGCAAGCAGGAAGGTACGATCCTCTCCGGACCCGACATCATCTCCCGCGGCTTCGTATACGTCCGCGAATCGGAAGGCTTGCTCGACGATGCAAGCCGCATAGTGTCCAATACGATCAACAAATTAACTCACGAGAATGAGAACCAATGGTCTACGATAAAATCAAATGTAAAAGATGCGCTTGGACGATTCTTATATGAGCGAACCAGAAGAAAGCCGATGATTCTTCCGATTATTATGGAAGTTTGATCGAACCAAACCAACCAGTCCACTTACAACGAGCAAATACCCTCTATCCTTTGCGGGATGAGGGTATTTTTTGTTCTTCTCATGTTCATCAAATCCTTGACCACTCCAAGTTAATGATATACTTAAAAAAAGCAGATCAAGCGAGGTGAAGCGGATGAAATGGGAGGAGATTGCCGAACTGCATCCGAGTCGTTTTGTGTTAGTCGAGGCGATTAAAGCCAGTTCCAGTAACCGTGTGCGCAATCTTGAAGATATGGCGGTTATTCAGGATTACGATAACCCGAAAGAAGCTTGGAGCGGTTATACAGATTTACTCGACCAAATCGGCGTTCACATTGATTTTATTCATGTCAAAAGCCAAAAGAATGTACGGTGTGGGCTGAACAAGCGAAATATGTTACGAACAAATCATTCCTGATCTGAAGATCGAGCATATTCATTTGGATACATTCCCTATTCAACTCGGTTCCGTACAAGAACCCTATGGGTTTGATGGCATATTAGGCATTGATTTTATGAGGAAAGCAAAATTAAAAGCCGACTTTGAAACAATGCGTATTCATTACTCCAATTAACTATATTTCTTCCTTATAAAACTAGAAGCTTCAATGAATTGGCGGGTATTCAGCGGAGCTTTTTTTTATTTTTTGGCAGATCTTTTCTATTCTTTCCGGGCAGGACATCTGTAACCCAGCCTCTACTAAAATTACTTGTCCGATTCATTTTTTGCGCCAAGTTCCACCGAAAACCAAATAGCCCTCTTCCCGCGCTTCCCCGGAAGGAAAGCGGAAAAAGAAGGCTGGTGTGGTTGCTTCGCGAATGCTTCAAATCTGCAGTTCCCCAAGCTTGATCAGCTCGACAACTGCTTGCGAACGGCCTTTGACATTTAACTTTTGCATGACATTGGAAATATGGTTCCGGACTGTCTTTTCGCTAATAAATAGCTGCTGTGCGATATCTTTTGTCGTTTTGTCCTGCACCAGCAGTTCAAAGACCTCACGTTCGCGATTGGTGAGCAAAAATTTACTTTTGTGATCGCTGCCTTTCAAAGTGTCACCCCTCCTTGCCCGGGTTTTGGTTTCATTACAAGGTCTAGGGATACAGTCAAATTCAGTTTATGAAAGGCAGCACTTGCTGGTGCGTTCGTACTTAAAAATGGGCTTCCCGCTAAGCTTTGAGAGTGATTCGGAGCGTCTTGATCTCGTACGGTTTCATGAACAGCCTGACCTCATCCGGGCCGTGCTCCACCGCTTGCGGCTGCTCCTCCATCAGGTTCGTCTCTTCTACAGAAACAAACTCTCCGATCCGCGCATCCGTGCAAAAACGGACGTCTCCCCGAATGCCGCCGTACTCGTACAAGCGGACGATGAATGTCTCGTCGTCTTCGGATTTTTTGACCGTATCGATCATGACATGGGAGCCATCGACGCGGAACAGTCCCAACTGCTCAGGAAGGACGTCCGTATGCGCCGTTCCGGCCAACTGCACCGGAAGCAGCGGCATGTTGAGCTCGCACGCCTGACGATGCGTGTCCGCCTCCAACCAACCGTTTTTATGCGGATAAAGCGAATAAGTAAATTCGTGCAGCCCTTGATCGGCCTCGGGATCTGGCGATACCGCCGATTTAATGAGACTGAGACGCAGCACATGATTGCGGATATCGTGGCCGTACTTGCAATCGTTCAGCAGGCTAACGCCGTAGCCCCCTTCGGACAGATCGACCCAGCGCTGCGCCACCGATTCGAATCGCGCCCAATCCCAGCTCGTATTCCAGTGCGTCGGCCGCTCCACGTTGCCGAATTGAATCTCGTATGTCGCCTTCGTCGACCGCACGTCGACCGGGAACGCCGCCTTGAGCAGCTGCTGCTTCTCGCGCCAATCGACCCGAGTGCAAAAATCGATTCGCGGATGGTCGCGGTACAGCGTCATTTTCTGCTCGATGACGGAGCGGTGGTAACGCCATACGAGCTTAAGCACGGCACGCAGCGGTCCCTGCTCCTCCACTACCGCTTCGGTCAGCTCCTCGACGGTCCAGCTCTTCTCTTGATAGTAGATGTCGATATCCCAAGCGTCGTGCGCCATCGGCTTATCCTCGAACACCTGCAGCACATTGGCCGCTTCGCCCGGCTTAAGCACTTCCCGCGCGTTCCGTTTGTCGTACAGAGATACGATCTGGCCGCTGCCGTTAAGCTCAATCCGATAAAAAGGAGTTTCCAGCAGACGTGCGCCGATGCTCCATGCCCCGCTGCTTGCCGCCGAAGCGCTGTTCGTGCTTTTGCCGAAGATGGTCGTATAGCCTAATGCCGGAACGTTCGGCGTATGAACGAGCACCGAGACAGGCTGCCCTTCGGCACCGCGAACAAGCTGACTTTCCAGCGCTTCGCCGCTTGGCGAAGACCACGCTAATTGCTCAGCAGAAGCCGGGAAGGCGTCCAAAGAAATTTCCACAAGCGCCGACCGTTCCCAGCCTAACGGGTTGATCACCCGATAACCGACAACCCCTTCCGCCGCAGCTCCGTCCTGCCCGCGACCGCCTGCGATCGCCTGGGTGCCTTGCTCCAAAGCCGCGACCGCCAATTGCTCCGCTTCCGCGTACTCTTCCCGGCTGTCCTCGTATACTTCCCCGATCGAGGAGCCCGGGATAATATCGTGGAACTGGTTGCGGAGCGTAATGATCCAGCTCTTCCGCAGCGTTTCAACCGGATACGCATGCCCGCCGTTCAGCAGCATCGCAAGGCTGTTGACGAATTCGGCTTGGTGCAGCAGCGTCTCCATTCGGCGGTTCATCCGTTTGTTGTAGGCTTGCGACGTATACGTGCCGCGGTGGTATTCCAGGTACAGCTCCCCGTCCCATAACGGCAGGCGCGGGTGATCCGATACCCGATCATCGAGCGCTTCGAAAAACTCCTCCACCCGGCCTTGACGCACCTGAGGCATCGCTGGCATGTCCTCGAAGCGCCGCACCGCCTCCAGCATATCGCGGGTCGGTCCTCCGCCTCCGTCGCCCCATCCGTAGGCGAGCAGCAGTTGGTCGTTCAGTTCCTTTTGCCGGTAATTGTCCCACAGCCCCTGCACGCTGGACGCGGTCACGTTGCCGTTGTAGGTGTAGTACCAGCTGCCGTCGTTGTTGGGCGTCGTAATAAAATGGGTCAGCAGCTCCGTACCGTCGATGCCCCGCCAATGGAACGTATCGTGCGGGAAGCGGTTATACTGGCTCCAGCTGATTTTGGTCGTCATAAAGTAATCGATGCCGGCCTTCTTCAAAATTTGCGGCAGTGCCCAACTG
>NZ_JTHN01000145.1 GCF_001399685.1 Paenibacillus sp. A3 | reverse complement strand
CCCGGGCGGCAGGGCCTTCGGGAAACACCTCCATCAAATAATTCCCTTGAACGCGGTCCGGGTCCAGCCCTTGCGCCCGAAGCTGAGCCGGAGTAGCGGTATAATTGCAGACGCCGAACCGGGGATAGCCGAATACGTCGTATCTCAAGTCCAGACCGAGCTCCAACACGAGCTTTAAATTAAACAGCGACTGCTTCCATCCGAATTCTCCGCATTCGCGGACCCACCGGTGCAGCTCGCTGGTTTCGTCGTAGCCGTCCACCTCGACGGTCACCCGCGTCATATGCTCCTCTTCCTCCAACCGGAACGTCGTGACCAATTCGTATTCGACGTAGGAATCGTCCGCGAGAAGGGAACGAAAACGGTCCTTGAGCCGGAACAAGCGCGGCCGATCGCTGGCCAGGCAGACGGCATCGTTAATCATGTCGCCGATCACGATCCGGATTTCGTCGCCCTCCGAGATATGTTCGTTCGGCGCGTGTACCTCGTCGGTTAAATACGTCTTCATGCCCCTGGCGGTCGCCAGACCTTCCCAGATCTGCTCCGGCGCAGCTTCGATGTGCATCGTGCTATGCGAGGCGGTGCGGTGATTTGCGCGCATAGGCTCAACTCCTTTTTTTCTTCATTATGTAAAATGCGCCTCGGCCGCACTCGGCTTCCGCCGAGCTTTACGGCGCATCGTAAGCCGAGTGCGCGGCGAACCGGGCGGCTATAATTCAGAATGAAACCAACAACATATTCCGGGTGAAAAAGAAAGCAGGTGGAATGAAAACCGTGACCGTAGAACAACGAATGATCCGGCTGCTCAGCAGCGAAGGCTGCGGCGTTCTCCCGCAGAGCGAGATCGGACGGGACAGCAAGCTGTTCGACCTTGGATTCGATTCGCTTCGTTATATGGAGCTGATCGTGCTGCTCGAAGAAGAATTGGGCATCGAGGTACCTGACGGCATGCTGGAAATCGATTCGAATACGACCGTTTCCGAGCTGGTGCGCGTGGTGAGCCGACGTGAGCCATAACCCCGATGCGGGCCGTAGCCGGAGTCCGGACGAGATAGCGGCGCTCCTGCCGCACCAATATCCGTTTCGATTTGTGGACGAGGTGACCCGCTATGAACCGGGGCAGCGGCTGGAGGCCCGCTTCAGGCCGGAACCGCTCCGTTCCATGTACGGCTATACGCAGACCGTTCCGTCCACGGTCATGATCGAGGGGCTGGCCCAAGCCGCCGTGCTGTTCGTTCAGCTGGAGACAAAGCCGTTGTCGCCCGGCGAAATTCCGCTGCTCGGCAAGGCCGAAGCGTCCGTTCGAAGAGAAGCAAGCTGGCGGGAGCCGCTCCTTTACGACATTCGGCCGATCCGCATGACCTGCTCGCAGGCGATCTTGTCCGGGACGATGTCCGGGGCGGACGGCGGCGTCCTGGCGACGGCTACGCTGTGCGTCGCGGTGGCGGAGGGGGCCGGAGACGAAAGGAGTGGACCATGAGAGCGGAGGACGTACTCCCGTACCGTAAACCATGGGTATTGATCGACACGATCGTGCAGTGCTCGGAGGCAGACGGAGTCATCGCCCGCAAGCATGTATCGAGCAGCGACTTTTACGTGCTCGGCCATTTTCCGGGCTACAGCATTTATCCGGGCATGCTGCTGCTGGAAGGGATCGTACAGGCGGCCGGGCTGCTGATGGAACGGGGAATTGCCGAAGGCGGAGGGAGGAGAGACATGAAAGCGCGCTTTTTGCAGCCGGTGCGGCCCGGCGACACGGTAACGTACGCCGTGAAACGAATTCGGGAGGACCGCCGGTCGGTGGTGTTTGCCGCAGAAGGCACGGTAGACGGCCGGAAAGTCGTCCGCGCGTTCGTGGAATTCGTGAAAGGAGGCGATGCGGATTGAACGGCGAGCAGTTTGTCGAGCTGCGGGACGGAGACCGGCGGATGGCGGGCATTCTTCATCTGCCGACCCGTGGGACTCCCCCTTTTCCCGTCGTCATTTATTGTCCCGGCAAAAACGGCGAGCGCTACGAGGTGCACCGGCTCGCGGTCAAATTGGCAAGGCGGCTTGCGGACGAAGGCGTGGCGATGCTGCGTTTCGACTATTGCGGCCTTGGGCTCAGCGACGGGCACTACTACGACATGACGACCTCCTCAAAAGTGTCGAACGTGCTGAAAGCGTGGGACGAGGTGCGGCGCAGGCCGGAGCTGGATTCTGGAAGAATGGCTTATCTGGGCTTTAGCGACGGAGCGCGGATCGCCCTTATGGCCGCCGAGCGGTCGGGCGTAGACCGCGTGGTGCTGTGGAGTCCGCTGTTTTACGAATTCGGCGGTGCGCATCCAAGCGGCAAACCCCCCCGGTTTACGCGGCATGCGCTTAACAAGGAGAAGCTGGTCATGCCTTGGGCCGGCCTATGGATTTCAATGGAGTTTTACCGCGATTTGCAGGAGCTTGACAAGGAAGCGGTGCTGCGCGCCTACGAGGGAAGGTCGCTCCTTGTTTATGGAGACGACGATCCGCTTATCCGCGAGGAATTCGAGAAGGTGCGGACCGATTCCTATGCGATTTACCGGGGAGACGCCGAGCATGAGGTATGCGCGGTTCAAGGAGCCGGACATCTGTTTACGTCCAGACTGTTCGAAGAGCGGATTATGGACGTGACGGGGCATTGGCTCAAGCGGGAGCTGGGGGCGTCGGAGACGGGCGAAGGAGGGATACGCGATGTGGAGACAAGTCCGGTTTGGCCGCAGCCGTGACATCGTCGGCTTGGTGGAGGAGCCGGCAGCGCAGGAACGCCGGACGCTGATCGTCACGCTGCCCGGACTTGGCCAGGCGATGAGCGAGAAAAATTATTTGTTGTCCAATCTGCGCAAAAGATTGGCCGCTTCCGGCGCATGGGTCGTGCAGTTTGATTACCGCGGTCATGGGGATAGCGCCGGGGAACTCGGACAAACGACCGTTTCGTCCATGGTCTGCGACACACTCGAAGTGGTGGAGGAGGCAACCGCGGGGCACCGGCCGGATACGATCTTCTTCGTCGGCAACGCGCTCGGGGCCGTGGTTGCGCTGCGGTCCGCTCTCGCTTGGGAGGAGCGCTCCGGTATTACGTGCAAGCCGGTGCTTCTGTCGCCGCCCGCGCTGCCTCTTCCGCGTTCCGGAGAGCTGCTGGATGCGGGCGCACTGAATGCGCTGGCGCGGGAGGGGAGCGTGGATTCGCAACTGCTGGTGCCAGGCTACGACTACTATACGCTGAGCGATTTCGACATGGATCAAGTCGGATATCTCGCCTCGCTCGGCGCGCATCTGCTGTACCTGCACGGTCAATGCATCGGCCGGGCGATGCTGGACGAGCTGGATGCGCTGAGCGAGGAAGATTTGCCGGGAGCCGGTCGTCCCGGTATTGCCGTCGTCTGCGGGGAACGCGATATCGAAGCGCTTGAGCAATGGAAGGCGGTTCCGGGAGCGGAGGTTCATCTGCTGGACGGAGTCGTTTATTACTTCCAGCATCCCGCTGCGATGGATCAGGCGATTGAGATCATCGCCGGCATTGTCCTCCGCGGGCAGGGGGAATGCTCGCATTCCTGCGCGGCTTGCCCGTGCGGGCGCGGCGGGATTAACCGAGCCGGATCAAACGGACCGGATCCAATGGAACTGAGGTGAACTTATGAGCGAGCCGCTTACGCTTGCCGGGTATATACGGCAGCGGCCCAAAGTCGATTGGCGGTTTCCAGATGAATTCGGTCTGTGCGAACGCAATCTGGACTGCCGTCAATTGTGTATTTTGGAAATTATGAAGTGGCAGGGAGAGCGTAATCCGATCCCCGCCTTCTTGAATGCGTTCGATTGCCGGACCGACGGCCTGCTGCTGAGGCGCAGCGAGCCGATGTTGCAAAACGGCTGGTCTGCGATCCGTTTCCCGTCCCTCTCGACCGATCAACTGCGGCACTTGGTCTGTTCCGTCTATGACGCGGAGGGCTATTGTCTGATTTATTACAACGCCTTCGAGGTGCCGTTCTCCGCCTATTACCGAAAGCATGACGTCGTGCACTGGGCGCTGCTCATCGAGGATGACGGGACGCACGTGACCGTCATCGACGATACCGGCGATCCGGCTTATTTCGACGGTTATATCGGGCGTATTCCGAGTGATGTGTTCTTTCCCGCCCTTCAGTCCGCCGGGGGAAGCGGCGCTGCCATTGTCCGCCGGAACGATGCCGGAGCGGCCGCATCCATAGAGGTGCAGTTCGCGCGACTGGCGCGCACTTCGGTGGAACAGATGCTGCGGCAGGGAGGGCTGGACCGTCTGGCCGACTTCGTCGCTGCGGTCGAAGCGCTGCCGGACGACGAGCTTCGGGCATCGCTCGATCAGCTGGAATTCGACATCCATTATTTCCGGCGGCTGCGAAAGCTGTGGGAAACGGCGGCGGGCAGCGGCGTCATTCCCAAGGTGTGTCTCGATTCCCGGTGGACCGGCCCGCTGACGGAAGCCTGCAACCAGTGGTCGTATACGATGGGAGTTCTCATGAAATGGAAGCGCCAGCCGGAGAAGTCTTACGGGAGCAGGCTGACAGGGTATTTGCGTCAGGCGTTGGAAGCGGAAAGACAGCTGTTCGACGGGCTGGAGCGCTTGCTGGAGGGACGGCCATGACCGATTCGGCAATGCAGCGGCTGGCCCGGCAGACAATGGCCCATTCCCTTGCTCTCCGGGAAGGGGAAAGCGTCCTTATCGATGTCGTCGGACGCGCGGAAGCCTTGACGGAAGCAATGATTGAAGCGGCCTGTGAAGCGGGAGCGCGGCCGCATTTGAACGTGATGCCTGTACGGCACTTAAAAAGCCTGATCGGCGGGTGTACGGAGGAGCAGCTTATCCAGTGGGCCGAGATGGACCGGGAGCGGCTTCGTACCATGAATGCGTACGTCGGCATTCGCGCCGACGATAACATTTATGAAATGACCGACGTCCCGGAGGACCGCTACGACCGTTACGTGCGCGCTTACCTGCAGCCCAAGCAAATGGCGATGGCGCGGCTTGGACGGTGGGTGCTGCTGCGCAGTCCGACGGTCGGCATGGCGCAGCTCGCGGGAATGAGTCTGGACGCTTGCACCAGGCTGTATTACCGTGCCTGCGGCTTGAATTACGAGCGGTTCGCCGAGCTGGCGCAGCCGCTTTGCGAGCGGCTCGGCCGCACGGACCGGGTCCGCATCGTAGCACCGGGAACCGATCTGTTCTTCTCGATCCGGGGCATGGGCCATATGGTTTGCGACGGGCGCTTCAATTTGCCGGACGGGGAACTGTTCACGGCTCCTCGCATCGATTCGGCCGAAGGAATCATCACCTTCAATGTGCCCGCCTCGTACATGGGCATTGTCTATGAAAACGTAAGTCTCCGCTTCCGCCGAGGGGTGGTGACGGACGCGTCGTGCTCGGTTGCCGAACGGACCGGGCGGCTGCAGGCGGTGCTGAAACTCGACGAAGGGGCATCGCGAATCGGCGAGTTCGGGATCGGACTGAATCCTCACATTGACCGGCCGATGAACAACGTGCTCTTTGACGAGAAAATGCGGGGCAGCCTGCACCTTGCTCTCGGCCAAGCGTACCCGATGGCGGACAACGGCAACGAATCTTCGGTGCATTGGGATTTGGTGCTTTCGCAAACGAAAGCGTCCGGGGGCGGCGCATTGTTTTTCGACGACGAGCTGATTCGCAAGGACGGCCTGTTCCTTCCTCCGGATCTTCAGCCTCTGGATACGTGGCGGGGGGAGTGACCATGGCGCGCATCATTATTGTCAGCCAGTGGCTGCTCGGTCATCTCGTTCCCGCGCTCGGGCTGGGCACCGAGCTTCAAAGGCGCGGGCACTCGGTTTGTGTGCTGTCCGCGGCCTCCTTCCGTCTGCTAATCGAGGAGGCAGGGCTTGAATTTCGCGAAATCCGACATGGCAAGTATCCGCAAAAGTTCGTCACCGAGACGCTGCTTGAAATGCAGGTTGTGCTGGAAGCCGTCGAGTTTGACCTTATGATTTGCGATTCCGGGCTGTGCGCACCGGCCTATATCGCCGAAAAACGCGGCGTGCCGTGGGTGAGCTACATGACGGCGGCGTTCTGGCCGGACCGTCTCATGCCGGGCGTGCCGCATGTCAACGCGCGCATGCGGACCATGTTCGAGAAAGCGGCCAACGAAGCGAGGGCTTGCATCGGCTTGCCGCCGCTTGCGGATTTCGTGCGCACCCGGGGAGATTTGGCCGGGCTGTCGCCGGACGCGCATTTGATGATGATTTTGGCGGAGCTGAATCCGTTTCCGGACGAAGTTCCGCCGTCCTCGGTCTTTATCGGTCCGTGCTCCTACGGTCCCGATCCGGATGCCGGAACGCGGCTGGTAAGGGCTCGCGGGCACGATGGACCGTGCATTGTCGTCTGCACCACGTCCGCCGACCGGAGCGGCTACCGCGAGACGACCGAAACGTACGTGGAAGCGGCCCTGCGGGCGTTTTCCGGGCGGCCCGGCCGTCTGCTTGTCTCCGACCATGCTCCTTATGCCGGAGAGACGCCCCTTGCCGACAACGTGGAATGGGTGACGACCGTGCCGAATCACGACCAGCTGTTTCCGCAGGCCGATCTGATTATTACGCACGGAGGCTGCGGCACCTTGCAAAAAGCGATCCGCTACGGCGTCCCGCTCGTTATCGTTCCGCTCGGCCCGGACCATGCGTGGGCAGCGTCCCGCTGTACGGAGCTCGGAATAGCGGAGACGATCGAACCGGAACGGATGAGCGCGGAGGCGCTGGAAAAAGCCGTCTGCCGCTTGTTGGCCGGAGGGCGGGAAAAAGAGAACATTCGCAGACTGTCCTCCAAAGTGGACGGCCAGGCATCTAACCGGCGCGGCGCCGATACGATTGAATCGCTGCTCGTCAACAAATCCTTGCGATGAGGTGAATGGGAATGCTGCAAATCGATACCTTGCTTGATATCATTCGAACGATCAGTGGAAAGGAAAGGATCACGCCGGAATCTTCATTCGTGGAGCTGGAGATGGATTCCACGAATTTGGTCGAAGTGCTGATTGAGCTGGAAATGGTCATGAACGTCGATATATTGGACGCGAATCTGAACTTCTACGAAATGGAAAAAGTATCCGACGTCTACGATTACGTAGCGCGTCTGGGACAATAAAGGAAGCGCGCATGGGGAACTCGATGGTTATCGGAGGGACGGCGGTTTACGTGCCGGAGGAACGGCTGACGGTGGAGAGCTTGGCGGACCAAGGGCTTCTTTCGCAAAACGAAGCGGCGTCGCTGCTTGGCCGGGGCATGGCGTCGGTGCCCTATGAGAAGGCGCTGCCGTCACCGGACATGCTGGATTTGACGCTGCATGCGCTTTTGAACCGGTTTCGCGTGGATCCGGAGCGCGTCCGGTATGTCGTCATGCCCTATCTGTACTATTCGTTCCCGTATACCAAGGACGTTCTCGGAAGCTTGCGGCGCAAGTACGGCTTCCGGCAAGCGGTATGCTTTTCCTTGCGGGATCAGCTCTGTTCGGGCTACCTGATGGGAATGTACGCTGCAGGCAAGCTGCTGGAGGCTGCGGAAGACGAGGCGGCGGTCGTCCTGCTGACGGTGGAGAAGTGTCTGCTTCCCGGCCAACGCTACGGCGGCGGCGTTCTGATCACGGGCGATGCGTGCGCCGCTTCGCTGCTCGGCAAGCGCCTTGGCGGCGACCGCGTGCTTGCCGTCCGCAGCGTCACCGATATCCGCACGCTGCAGCAGGGCAAGCTGAAAAACCGGGCGGATGACGTACCGAATTATTTTTATTTCGTCAATCTGGCCAAAGTGATCCGCCGGACGCTGGCCGATGCCGGATTGGACTTCGGTGATCTCAAGGTCGCCATTCCGAACAATATTACGCAGGAGACGTGGCGGCAGCTGGCGGTGCTGCTCAAAATTTCGCCGGAGCTGTTCTACACGGAAGGACCGTCGGTGTCGGGGCATTTGAACACGTGCGATCTGCCGGTCAATTATGCCCGGCTCGCGCTGGAGGGGAAACTCCGTCCCGGCGATTACTACGCGATGATCAGTCTCGGCAATGGAGGGGTGATCGGCTGTGCGGTTTGTCAAAAAGGGAACGATCCGCCTGTCTTGGCCTGCCGTCCATAACCGGTACGGACACGGACGGCCCCTGACTTCGATCGAACATCATCTGTACCGCGAAATAGCTGAGGCCTACGGCCTTGGCGAGCACGCAGCCCCGCAGACGGATCGTCTTGCCCTGCAGGGCGGAAGCGGTCTTGCGTCTGCGGGAGGCATCGCGCACCTGGACGGAACCGGCGGCCAATCCGTCTTCTTCGACCGGGAGCCGTGCGAATATGCGCCCGAATTGTTTGCGCGGATTTCTGCCCGGGAGCAGCCGGACTATTTGGTCTGCTGCTACGAGTCCTACCCGCTGACGGATAAGATCAATGCCGCCTTGTCCATGCAGAAGGCGCTGCAATTGAACAGCGCCTTGACGTTCTCTATCGCCGACGCCGGGCCACTGGGCTCGATTATGGCGGTCGACTGGGCGGAAGCGGTGCGCCGGTGCGTCTGGGTCGCTTGCTTGGAGCAGGCGGCCGATCCGCAGGAGCCGGAATTCGCTTCCTCATATATCAGAGCGGATGCCATCGCGGCTTTCCAACTGTCCCCCCATGCTGGGGAGCTGCGGGTGGCCGCCTACGGCATCGCGCAGCGCGACGCGCTTCCCTCTGGTGGCTTGAGCGTATCGGAGCTGGCGGAGGACGCCTGCGAGCTGATGGACGATACACTGCGGATGTGCGGGATCGATGCGGCCGAGACGACGATTTTGACGCAGGCTGTGGCCCCGGGCTATGTCGACCGATTGCGCGGACGGTACGAACACGTCCTTTGCGAGCCGGACTACCGGAACCTGGCGACGGCGGCCCCATATTACGGGCTCGCCTCGTTCCGTGCTTCTGGCGCGACCCGCTTTGCGCTGCTTCACATGGCCGAGCCTGCGAGGGGAGTCGGCTGCATTTTGGTCCAGCGGGTTCCTTCGGCAAGGCTTCAGGGCTAGCTGTCCGGACCTTATGCTACGGATACAACGGTTACTCGGAAAGGAGGAAACAAGCGATGGAGACTTTCCGGACGAAGCTTGCCCGCGCTTGCGGATGGGGGCCGGCCGGCGCAAGCTTGGCGTGGCTCGGCAATTTTGAAGTGGAGCGCGATTGGAAACGGGCCGATGTCCTCGGGCTTCCGGGCTTGCCCGGACGCGCTTCGGAAGCGTTGAATAACAGCTTGTCGGAGCTTGCGCTGCTGCTCGCCGCCCCCGAAGACCTGGTGCTGCTGAAGCAGGCGCCGGACCCGGATTTTCTCGCTTATTTGGCAGAGCTGGGCTGGAAGACGCCGTCTTTCGTCGCGGCCGGCGGAGAAGAGGAGCTGTCGCTTACACGTTCGCTGCTGGAAAACGATTCGGCTCTCGAGACGATCTGCGCATGGACGAAGGCCTCGTCCGGCAGGCTAATGCCGCACGGCGTCTCGCCGCTGGAGGAAGAGCTGGCGCGGAAGTCTGGACTTCCGCTTGCCACTCCGCTCTCTGCCGTTGCCCGGCGCGTCAACAGCAAGGTGTACTCGCGCCGGCTCTGCGCGCGCCTGGGCATAAGGCAGACGGAAGGCCGCATTGCGCTATCGCTGGATGAGCTGGAACGGGCGCTGCACGAGCTTGAGCCCCTGCTGCTCCGGACGCCCCTCGTGCTCAAGGATGCGATGGGCGTGTCGGGCAAGGGCATTTTGCTGCTGGAGAACGAAGCCCGCTGCCGGCAGGCGCTCCGTATGCTGCGTCAAGCGGCGGACAAGCGGGGCTACGCCCGCGCGGAATTCATTGTCGAACAGTGGATTTCCAAAAGCGCCGATGTGAACTATCAGTTTTTGGTGGGGAAAAACGGACAAACGGAAATGCTCGGCGTGCTGACCGCCCTGGTGCGCGGAGGGGTTCATCAGGGACATCTGCATCCGCATACGCTGCGGCCGGAAGCGGAGCGCGAGCTGGCCGACACGGCAGCGACCATCGGCCGGGAGCTGGCGTATGACGGGTATTACGGCGTAGTCGGCGTGGACGCGATGGTCGGGTCGGACGGAACGCTCTACCCGTGCGTAGAAATCAACGCGAGATTGAATATGTCCACGTATCACACGCGCGTGCTGAGCGAGCACGTTCCCGAAGGCCGGTATGCGTTGATCCGCGCCGTGCCGTTCACGAGCGTCGCGCCGTTTCCGTTCGCCGTCCTGCGCGATGCGCTGGGAGAGTCGCTTTACGCAAAACGCGGCGGCCGGGGCATCTTCGTCTGCGCGTTTGCGCCTGCCGGCATGAGCGGGGAGGCGGGCGGACCGGGCAGGCTGTACGCGGCGATGATCGGGAATTCCCGGGACGAATGTCTGAACGGGTACGAGCAATGTTGCAAGCGGCTTCAGACGATTGCGGGGGTACGGCTTTCCAGCCAATCATTTCATTGATGGATTAAGGGGGAAATGGGCATATGTTCGTATCTTCGGAGCGCGGCGATCGGCTCCGCGACTGTGCGGAGCGGTTCGGTACGCCGCTGTATGTCTACGATCTCGGCGTGATCCGGGAACGGTTGGATGCGCTCCGCCGTCATCTCCATCCGTCGGTATCGCTATTTTATTCGATTAAAGCGAACCCGAACACCACGGTTGTGCGGCATATTTACGAGGCTGGCGCGAATCTGGAGCTGTGCTCGCCGCTGGAGCTGGACATCGCCCTGACGGCGGGAGCCGATCCGCGCCGTATTCTGTACGTCGGTCCGGGGAAAACCGAAGCCGAGCTCAATCGTCTGCTGACGCTGGGCGTCCGGTACATCGTGGCCGAATCGCTCCAAGAGCTTGAACTGATGAACCGTCTTGCCGGGCGAAAAGGGGTACGGGCTGACGTCGGGGTCCGCTTCAACCCGAAGGCGGCGATCCACGGGGCGCGTCTGAAGATGGGCGGGGCCGCCCGCCAGTTCGGCATCGACGAGGAACAGGTTGCCGACGCCGTACGCCTCATCGAAGCGTCCCCGTTTTTACGGCTGGCCGGTCTTCATGCGTATTACGGCACACGGATTTTGAGCGCCGAGACAGTGGCCGCCAATATGGCATACATTCTCGGCTTTGCCGAACGCGCGATGGCCGAGCATGCGTTGGAGCTCGATTATATCGGGCTTGGCGGCGGCTTCGGCGTGCCATACTACGAAGGCGAAGCTCCGCTTGACCTGCCTGAACTCAGCCGCAAGTCGCACGGCCTTCTCGAATTGTTCGCCGGAAAGCATCCCGGTATCCGGCTGCTGATGGAAACGGGAAGGTATGTCGTCGCCGAGTCGGGCACGTATTTGACCCGCGTGCTGTATACGAAGCAGTCGCAGGGCAAATGGTTCGCCGTCACGGACGGCGGTACGAATCACCATGCGGCGGCCGGCGGCGCGGGAAGCTTGATGCGGCGCAACTTTCCGGTCCGGGCCTGGACGCGGGAATCTGGCGAGCCCCGGGAATACACCATTGCCGGACCGCTCTGTACCCCCGGCGACACGCTTGGCGACCGGGTGACATTGCCGCCTTTGGAGCCGGGCGATTTGATCGGCATTTTGGCTTCGGGCGCGTACGGCTTGACGATGAGCCCGGTGCTTTTTCTAAGCCATGCGCTCCCCCGGGAAGTGCTTCTGCTGGACGAAAAGCCGCTTGTCGTGCGGGAGAAGTACGAGTATGCCGTCCCCGCGCTACGTTCTTGAATTGCGGTCAACCGCGGGCGGCGTCCTGCTTGCTCGCGGATTGCCCGGCGGTCTCCTTTCGCGGAAGCGCACGCTGCCAAATAAACCCGAAAACGGCGCAAGCTTAGTCGAGCCGGGAGGAGTGCTTCGGCTGTACGATAGAACCATGCACGACAAATGCCGAATTTGATGCAAAGGAAGGAGTGAACCGGGATGGTGGTTGACATCGTGATTATCGGAGCCGGTCCCGCCGGGGCAAGCGCCGGGATCTTCACCGGCCGGGCAGGCAAGAAGACGGTGCTGCTGGATAACGACCGAAGCGGCACAAGCAAGGCATGGGTAGGCAATCATTATGCCGTTATGGGGGTGACGGGGTTCGACCTGTACGAAACGGGCAAGCTGCAGGCCCAAAAATGCGGGGCGCAGCTCGTCACCGCCGAGGCCATCGCTATCGAACCGACGGATACGGGGTTTTGTGTCGTGACGGAAGAAGAAGTGTACGAGACGCCGTATGTGCTGATCGCATCCGGTCCGGGCCGGGAGCTTGCCGAACAGGCCGGCGTCGAGCTGAAATCAGGCGAAGGCCGAAGCTATATTAAAGTGGACCCCGAAGGGAGAACGAACGTCCCCGGTATTTGGGCCGCAGGGTTGTGCACCGGCGTGAGCATGCACGTGGCCGTTACGGCGGGAGACGGCGCTCGCGTGGCGATCCATATGCTGAGTGAAATGAACGGCAAACCGTACGTCGATCACGATATGATGTGCTGAGGAGATGACGAACATGGAGCAGCAAACGATTGGGCAATCGGAGAAGGCGTTTTTCGAGAAGGAAGGATATCTCGTGCTCAAGCGCTTTTTTTCCGAGGAAGCCGTAAGCGCGCTGAACGAAGCTTATCACAAGGTATGGATGGAGCTAATGGCGGACGGCAAAATCGTGCAGGCGGCCAACCGCCCGTTCGACAGCTTGTATCCCCGGCTCCGGGACTATCACCGCGGCAATGAGATCATTACCCGGTTTATTTTGGACAACCGGGCGATGGACGCGCTCGAAGCGCTGACCGGCGAGGAGATGCTGGCCTGCCAAACGAGCTATTATTTCAAAGCGCCGGGCGCCAAAGGGCTGCCTCTGCACCAGGATAACTACAGCATCGGCGCTTACCCGGATACGACTTACGCCATCTGGGTCAGTCTGGACGTATCCGACGAGCGGAACGGCGGTTTGCGGGTCGTCCCGGGTTCCCACGTTTTCGACATCGTTTCGCCGGAGTCCGTTCATGAGAAGGTGAACGTTTACGGCAAACGCATTCAAGTGCCCGAAGGCTTCGAGCAGAAGGAGCTCGCCAACGATATCGGAGACGTCGTTATTTTTAACGGCAACCTTTTGCACGGGTCGTCGGACAATCATTCCCGGGATTCGTTCCGCCGGGCGATCGTTACGCACTACGCGCGCGCAAGTGTCGAAAAAATTACGCTGAATTACAGTTACCTGCTGAACCGCAAAGGGGAGAAGGCTCGCCGCAAGCTGAACCCCGCAGCGCGGGTGGTCGAGACGAAAGAGTCGCTGTTTGAATTCAAGGAAGCCAAATTTTTCGATCAAATCATTCATCGGGGTTAGCATGAGTTTGCCGGACCTCGATACGTACGGGTTTATGAACGTTCTTGCGCAGCACCGGGGGGTGTGTTTTGTGCACGCCGACGACGGGGAGGAAACCTACGAACGATTGCACGAAACGGTCGACTGGAATGCCCGCGCGCTCCGCAAGCTAGGCTGCACGACGGGACGGGGCGGGTGTGTGGCGCTGAATGTGCTCCTCGGGTGGCGGGCGGTGCCCGTGCTGCTCGCTGCACTCCGCGAAGGGGTCACGGTCGTGCCGGTCGATCCGTTCCGCAGCCCCGAACTGACGGCGCGAGTGCTGAAGGAGGTTCGTCCGCTGCTGGTTCTCGACCAAGAGCAGCTGGAGACGGACGGGCGCATCGCGCTGTCCCGGGTCCCGGAAACGCCGCCTTCCCGACAGGGCGGTGAGCTGAGCGGCGTAGCGCTTATTATGTATACCTCGGGGACAGGAGGGTTTCCGAAGGGAGTTATGCTCACGTACCGCAACCTGTGGAGCAACGTGAAGGACATTCTCGGCTACTTCGGCCTCCGTCCGGAGGACCGTCTGATGCTGGTGCGCCCGCTCACCCATGCTTCCGCCATAACGGGAGAGCTGCTGCCTGCGCTGTACTGCGGCTGCTCCATTGCCGTCAAGCCGCATGACGTTTCGCCGTTGCGGGTCATCCGCGATATCGAGGATCAGCGGCCAACGGTGCTGTGCACGACGCCGACGGTCGCCTCCGCTTTCGCGCATTTTGCCGACCGGTACGACGTGACGTCGCTGCGCAGCATCATGCTCAGCGGAGAGCTGCTGCTGTCCTTCCACTACGAACGTATCGCCCCGGCCTTTCCTTCCGCTGCCGTAGGCAACGCCTACGGGCTGACCGAAGCTTCTCCGCGCGTCAGCTGCCAGCCCGACATCCGCCCAGCGGATTCGCTGCGTTGTGTCGGCCGGCCGCTGCGCCAAGTGAAGGTTAAGATCGCCGGCAGCGGCGGAGAACCGCTGCCGGATGGCGAACGGGGCGAGCTCTGGGTATCGGGCCCTAACGTGATGCTGGGCTATTACGGAGACGAGCCGGCCACCCGCCGCAAGCTGCAGGACGGCTGGCTGCGCACGTCCGACCTGGCTTACGTCCGCGGCGGTATGCTCTACGTGTACGGTCGCGCCGACGATCTCATTATCCGCGGGGGCGTGAACGTTCATCCGGCCGAGATCGAATCGTTTCTGCTGGGCATCGAAGGCATTACGGAAGCTATGGTGTTCGGCCGCCGGGACGCGCACGGGATGCGGGCGGTCGCCTGGCTGGTGACGGAGCCGGGCTTGGAACGCAGCGACGTGTACCGGCGCATTTTGCGGGCAAAGCGGGATGCGAGACTGTGGCCGGATGCGATCGAAATCAAATCCGCCCTGCCGAGAACTTCCTCGGGCAAGCTGATTCGGCCGAGGATGGAAATCGGCGAAGGAAAGGAAGGGAACAAGCATTGAGTGAAGAAGTGTGGCATACATTTTTCGGATCGGACTATTTGACCTTTTCCGAAGTCATTCTTTCCCCTGAGCGAACCCGGTTTGAGGTCCAGCGCATTTTGGAACTGCTGGACCTGCCGCCGGCTGCGTCGATCCTCGACTTGGGGTGTGGGCAAGGAAGAATTGCGGTTCCCCTGGCGAAGATGGGCTACCGTGTGACCGGCTACGACGGTTCCCCCGAGCTGCTGGAGGCTGCCCGGCGCAGGGCGGCAGAGGCCGGAGCCGACGTAAAGTTCCTGCACGGCGACATGCGGGACCTCGACTTCGACGAGGAATTCGATGCGGTCCTGAACGTAGGCACGGCTTTCGGTTATATCGCCGACGAAGAAGGCGACCGGCGCATATTGAATCGCGTGCGTTTGGCGCTGAAGCCCGGCGGTTCGTTTCTGCAGGAGACGGAGAACCGGGATTACAAGCTGCAGGGCCTCCGCAATACATGGAACGAGATGAACGGGCGCCCGGTGTTCTCGGAACGGCAATTCGACAGCGTATCCGGACGCTGGACCGAACGGATCTTCTGGTTCGAAGGCAGCGAGAAAAAGGGAACGGTGCTTAATGTGCGGTTGTATGCCGCCACCGAATTAATCGCGATGACGCGAAACGCCGGTTTGCAGGTGACCGGCGTATTCGGGGGGGTCGATTTCTCCCCACTGAAGGCGGACAGTCCCCGCATGCTGATATTGTCCAAAAAGGAGCAGAGCCGATGGAGAGCAAACATGTGATCATTCCGAAGGAAAAGATGGTATGGAGTCCCGGCGTCTACGAAAATACCGAAATGTGTTATCTGTGGGACGATCCTGAACTGGAGCGCAGAGTGTTTCTGCTCAAAATGAAGCCGGGCAGCGTCATCCCGATGCACGATCATCCGCAGCGGGAAATTGCGATGCTCCTGGAGGGCGAAATGATCTTAAACGAGACGGAAATTATGCGGGAAGGCGACTTTCTCACGGCGGGGCTTGGCGAGAGCCACGAAGTGACGACGGAAAAAGGCTGCGTGCTGTTTTTGTATATCGATTACAATGTCGAGAAGAAGAAGATCGTTGATGCGTCATGAGGCGATGCGGGGTGAATACGACGAACGGCAGCACCACTCTGTTCAACGAAGCATACCACGCGGCCTATGATTACGTCTCGGATTATACGGCATTTTCGCTGCTTCGCGCGCTGAGGACAGCCGGCGTTCCGATTCGCGGCGGCTTTACGGAAGAGGAAGCCGTGCAGCGGCTCGGCTGCTTGCCGCAGTACCGTCCGCATGTGCGGTGGGTGCTGGCTTTTCTGGTCCAGCAGCAAGCATTGAACGTTTCGGCGCAAGGGGATTATATGGAAGTCCGTCCAGATGCTTGGTATCGTCCGGCCCAGGCGGCGGGCTTGAATTTAAACATCGAACCGTCGATGAGGCTTATCGACTACGTCATTTCGTGGTGGCCCGCCATCGTCCAAGGCAAAGCCGATCCGCTTCATGTGATGTTCGGTTCGCAGGGCTCCTCCCTTTGGGAGCGCTATTTCAACAACGGCCACGACTTGTATGCGGTTCACAATCAATGGGCCGCCGAATCGCTGGCCGACGAAATGCCGGATGACCGGAAAGCCAAAGTGCTGGAGGTCGGCGTGGGATACGGGTCGGCAGCGCGGGCGCTGCTTGCCGAATGCCAGCTGCGCTCCCAGGAGATCGGCACGTACTTGCTATCCGATGTCAGCCCTCTCCTGGCGGGTAAAGCGAAGGGAATGTTGGCTGCGGACTATCCCCGCGTTGCGATCCAGTCCCGTAAAATCGACATCAACCGCATTCAAGGCGTATCCGCCTGTTCGTTCGATTTCATTTATGCGGTTAACGTCATTCATTGTGCCGAGTCCGTTCGGGATACGCTGGCCATGCTGCGAGAGCTGCTGTCCGAGGGCGGCTGCCTTGTGGTCTCGGAATGCGTGAGAGCCGATTACGCCAGCCGGCTTCATCAGGAGTTCGTCTTCTCTTTACTGCCGGGGTTCAGCAACGTGCAGGCGTCGCCGGAGGCCCCGCCTTGCTTCGGCTTCCGGACCGCCGAGGAATGGCGGCAGCTGATGCAGGCCGCAGGGTTCCGCAAGGCACAGGCGGAAGTCAACGCAGGGGCTCAGGTCCGGGGCGTGATGATTAAGGGCTGGGTCTAAGACATCCGAGAGGATGTCTTCAGAGTGTTGAGAAAGTGAGCTTTTACAAAAATAGAGAAGCATACAGAGGTGGGGTATCCACTGGAGAAGCGATAGCGGCCGCCTTTGTCTTCGGGAAATGTCCGCTACTAAGCGGCTTCCAATCAAATTTCCCGAGGATAACAGCGGTCGGAAGTGGAGACCCCACCCCTTCGTAACCTCTATAATTCCATTTGACCACTTTCTCAACAAGCTCAAGACATCCGAGAGGATGTCTTTTTTTTCGGGCGTCTCTCTCCTTCAAACGTTCGTCTCCCCACGTCTGGACGCATGATTTTCCACATGGCGAAAAAAGCCGATTCCTTCCCTAATAAAGCCGACTCCGTGATAAGAAAAGCCGAGTTGCCAGCGCACGAAACGCCTATCATAAACGGTAGGACGGCAACACAACTATTCCATGGGCAGGAGGGAATCGATTGATTGTTTTATGGGATGTCGATCATGAAAAAGGTTCGGGCACGATTGTCGGGCACGAGATCGAGGAAATGCAGGAATACGTTCCTATTCGATGCGCGACGCATTGGGAAGAGGTAAGCGCCCGCGTGCAGGAAGGGTGCGGGGCTTTGTTTACGATGACTTCCCGGACCGAGCCGCCGCCGGAAGGGGACGGGGGCGCGCTTCCGTCCGGCGTTCCGCAATATTTAATTACGCACGTCGACAAGCAGGCCAAGCTGCTGATCCGTTTTTTTCTGTTCTATTTGGCGTCGCTCTCGCTGGATTCGAACCGGCCTCTCCAAACGTCGTCTGCCGGCGCGCATGAGATCGACTGGAACAAATCGATTCAATACATCCATGACAATCTGGACAACAGCGAGCTTTCTTTGGAGGAGGTAGCGAAACAAAACTACGTGTGCAAATGGCATTTTTCGAAAATGTTCAAGAAGAAGTTCGGTATCACCTTCCGGGAATTTCTTATTCGGGAGCGCATCGATTTGGCCAAGCGAATGCTGCTGACCGACGAATCGGTGACCAATGTGTGCTATGCGGTCGGGTACGGGGATTTGACGCATTTTGGCCGCATGTTTCAAAAAAAGGTCGGCATGCCGCCTTCCCGGTTTAAAAGCATGCATTGGAAAAAAGCGGGAAGCAGAGAGGGGAGTCTCGGATGAAAAAGTCAATCGTCTTGACGGCAGCTTTGATGATCGTCATTCTCGCGGCTTTGTGGGCTTATATGACCTGGACAAGCCCTTACAAGCTGCCGTCCGTGTCGTCCGACGTTCCATGGACATCGTATCAGTTGGATTTCAGCAAGGAAGAGAAATCGTACCGGAATGCGAAATCGCTTGGGGAGAAGCCGGAGCCGCCCGCCCTGCCGCTCATGAGCGAAGAAGCGGCCGCCCGTGCTTACGCCTACGCGCTTTCGCTGTCCAAAGACGGCGACGGCAAACGGGACGAGCGAATCCGGTATTTGCAGGAAGCCGTAAGGCTCGTTCCGCGAAATTTGGCCTACAGCACGCCGCTCCGGCTCGAAATGGCGGCGGCGGGCCAAGGCGAAGCCTTCGTTCAATTCATGGACGGGCTGAAGGAGGCGGATCTGCCGCAGGTGCGTCTGCAAAAGGCGATGTCGCTCGTCGACCGGCTGCAGGAGCCGACGATCGGAACGGCATCGCTCGGACAATTGTCATACTTGTCCATCGAAGTGCTGGATAAGGTGCTCGAAGACAATCCGTACGATTGGATGGCTCATTACGCCCGCGGAGTGAATAACCTGTACTGGCCTGTCGGGCTGCAGCGGATCGATAAATCGATTCAGGATTTAGCGTTCTGCGTTGCGGTGGCGCACAGCTTCGCCGACCGTTCCCCCGTGCTCTGGCCGAAAGCCTACACGGCGCTCGGCGACGCGCTGGTCAAGAAAGGCGACGTGAAAGAAGGCATACAGGTCTGGAAGGACGGACTGAAGCGATTTCCGGAGCATGAGGAACTCAAGCGGCGCGTTCAGGCCGGCAACGGGCAGGCGGAGCAAATCGTCGCGAAGGAACGGGGCATGGAGCAGTTTCAACGTCCGGCGCCCGATATGACCGACTTCAGCGTCATTTGGAACAAGTAAACGGCAAAGGTGGATGGAAATGAAGGAAATAGTCGTCAGCGGAATGGGAGTGCATACGTCCATCGGCTTCGGCACGGAGACGTTCTGGAGCGGTCTGCTTCAAGGCGCGTGCGGCATCGGTACGGTCGGCGTGTTCGACGTGAGCGGCCATAACCACAAGCGAGCGTGCGAAATCAAGCGGATGCAGCCGTCCGCGTATTTTCAAGACCGGGTGTCCGGCATGGGAAGAACGACGGGCATCGTAACGCCGGCCGTGGAGGAGGCGCTGCAGGACGCCGGACTTGCTCCCGACGGACTGTCTCCTTACCGGGTCGGCCTGTGCGTCGGAACGACGATGGGGGAGATTGAGCCTCTCGAAAAAACATTGAGCGGGGACCCGGTTGATACGCCCGGAGGACCGCATACGATTGCCGCTCACTTAAGCCGCCTGCTTCGTTTGTCCGGACCCCAATGGACGTTCACGAACGCGTGCTCGGCCGGCAATTTTGCCATCGCCAGATGTATGGAAGAGCTGCGGCTGGGACGGGCGGACATCATGATCGCGAGCGGAGTCGACTCGCTCTCTTGGGTGGCGTTTACCGGCTTCGCAAGCCTGCGGGCGATGTCGCCGGACGTGTGCCGGCCGTTCGACCGGAAGCGGCAGGGGCTTATTCTTGGCGAAGGCGCCGGCGTCCTTGTGCTGGAGACGCGGGAGCACGCGGAAAAACGCCGGGCGCAGGTCAAGGCGACGCTGCTCGGCTACGGACTGTGCTGCGACGCGCACCATATCACGCAGCCCGATCCGTCCGCCAAAGGGGCGGTTCGCGCGATGCGGCAGGCGCTTGCCATGTCCGGTCTTACGCCGGGCGATATCAGCCATGTGAGCGCCCACGGCACAGGCACGATCGCGAACGATCAGATGGAAACGAAAGCGATCGCGGAAGTGTTTACCGACAGCGGCCGCACGGTGACCGTCAATTCGATCAAAGGCCATATCGGCCATACGCTAGGGGCGGCGAGCGCTATCGAAGCCGTGATGGCGGTGAAGGCGATCGAAACGGGCCAGTTCCCGCCGACGCTGCATACGGAGGACATCGATCCGTTATGCACGCATGACAGCGTCCGCTTGAACCGCAGTGTCCGGTCCGGGCCCGTAGAGGCCGTTCTGTCCAATTCCTACGCCTTCGGGGGAATCAATTCGTCCATCGTATTGGCCGGTCCTAAAGGAGGGAAAGCCGCATCATGACAAACGATGTGCAGGTTCAGGTTCTCGGCGTCGGAGCCATAACGAAGGCAGGCTTCGGCGCGGCATTTGCGGGCAGCCCGCCGTCCGCAACCGAAAGGGGCGGCGATACGAAACACGCTGCTCTTGTACCGGACAGCGGAGACGCCCGGCTGAAGCGGATGAAGAAGTGGTCCAGATCGTCCCAGTTGGCCTGTCTCGCCGTTCACGAGGCGTTATCCGGGCAGCCGGAGCCGGACCCTGTGCGGACGGCGATCGTCATCGGAGCCGACTACACCAATCTGGAGGCGATTCTGGCGATGGATGCGGAAGCGAAGAGTTACGGCGTCAACGGGACGAATCCGGCTTTGTTCCCGGAAACGGTGTTGAATGTAATCGGCGGGCATCTTTCTTCTTATTTCCGCATCGCCGGGGTGAACGTGACGATCTCCAGCGGCCCGCACACCGGCTTGAAGGCGCTCGGGTATGCGGCCGATCTGCTCCGTCTCGGTCTGGCCGACCGGGCCATCGTGTGCACGGTCCATTTGCTGCCCCCGCCGCCCTTCGGGCAGAGGACGCTTCCGTGCGCGTACGAACGCGAATCGGTTGCCGCTTTGCTCCTGGGTCCGGCGGCCGATGATGCCGAAGCGGGAATTGCGCTTCGTTCGGAAGCGGCGCCGGAGGCAGAACAGTCGCGCCCGTTTGCGGTTACGGCAGCGTCCGAGGTGCCGCTTGCCATCGTCTCCGCCGTACACCGGATCAGGCAGGAAGGCTGCGGGGAAGCAGTGATCGCGACGTCGGACGAATCCGGAAACGATGTCCGGATCACGCTGCTTCCGCATGCGGACGGTGGTTGGCGTTGAGCGGGCAGGGGGCAAGGAAAGGAGACGCTCGCCGGACGCCGCCCTTCCGTGCGGTAGTGACAGGGACCGGACTGGCCGCCTCGTCCGGCTTCGGAGAAGACCGGATTTGGGAGGCGGTGCTTCACCAGCGCTCGCCGGTCACTTGGCGAACATATGAGACGGGCGTCGGCGGGAGCGTCCGTTATCCGGTGTACGGCATCGACGCAGGCGAACTGCGTGCCCGGTTGACCGAGTCCGAGCGGCAGGCGATGGCCGAGTGGGGGCTATCCGGCGACGTCGATCTGGCTCTCCTAATCGTCACGATCCGGGAAGCGCTGCGGTCTGCCGGGCTTGATCCGGATTCCGCGGGACGGGAGGGCATGAACCTCTCGCTTGTGATCGGTCACGAAAATTTGGGCACCGTGTTCTTGGTCGACCGTCTGCTGCGGAGCGGAGGGATCGTACCGTCCGGACCGGACGAGGCGCTGCCATCGTTCCGGCACTTTCAGGACTCGTTTTTTCATATTCAAACGTTCCCCTATTTGTTTTATCTGGCCCGGCTGTTCGGCGTGAACGGGTTGACGTACACGGTGAACAACGCCTGCGCTTCCGGATTGTACGCGCTTGAGCTCGGGAGGCAATTGCTCGCCTCCGGCAGCACGGACGCCGTTATCGTCGCCTGCTCGGATTATGCGCATGTCACCGAACATTTATGGCTTCAGGACAAGGGCGCACTATCCAAAAAACACGAGCTTCGCCCGTTCGACCGCAAACGCGACGGCTCGATCCTCGGAGACGGAGCGGGAGCGCTCGTGCTGGAGTCCGCAGACTGTGCCGCACGAAGGGGGGCCGGCGCGGTTTGCGAATACGCCGGGGGCAGCTTCGGCCAGGACACCTGGAGCCTCACGCTGCCAGACGTCAGCCGGCATACCTACTCATCCGTCATTGCCGATGCCGTCGCCCGGTGGGGCGGGGCCGGGGTCGATCTGCTGGTGCCGCACGGAGCCGGGAGCCCGCTTTGGGACCGGTATGAGGCCGCCGAAATTCGCCGGTCGTTCGCGCAGCTGTCGATGGCAACGCCGCTTGTGACGGCGTTCAAAGGCTATCTCGGCCATACGCTGGGAGCAAGCGCCATGCTGGAAATGCTGTTAATGCTGCGCTGCATGAAGGAAGGCCTCGCCCCGCCGACGCTTCATTACGAAGAGTCCGGAGCGAAGATCGAGCTCCCCGTGGCGGCGGCCTGGGAGAAGCGGGACATTCGCACCGCCGTCAAAGCGGTTCCCGCGTACGGAGGGTTTCATGCGGCTTGCGTATTCAAAACCATAGATCCGAAAGAGGAATACGGGGGGAAGGAATGAGCCGGACACAATGGGATTTTTCCAATAAACGAGCAGTCGTCACCGGGGGCTCGCAAGGCATCGGAGCGGCCATTGTTCGGGGGTTGGCCGCAGCAGGCGCCTCCGTCTTGTTTACGTATTCGCGCCATGCCGAAGCGGCGGAGACGCTGGTGCGGGAATGCGGCGGTCCGAACGTCGTCACGGCAGTACAAGCGGACTTTGCGGCCTCATCCGGCTTGGAGCGGCTGACAGACCTCCTTTCCCGCAAGCCGGAAATTCATTGCGTGGTGAATAACGCGGGCATCGT
>NZ_JTHN01000144.1 GCF_001399685.1 Paenibacillus sp. A3 | reverse complement strand
GGGATATACCCCACCGGCGTATGCTAAAAAATTTATACGCGAAGCGGGTTTCTCAACAAGCTCAAGCCCTCTATTAGGAGAGGGCTTGATACGTCGTAAAGCATTATCGTTTATAACAGCCAAATCCGCTTTTCCATTGCGTGCAGCACGTTAATATGCAGGGCTCATGATACAAAACAGCCAATTTCCCCAGGTAACTCTTCATGAATAATTCCGGGATCACTTGTCCATTTTATGGATTATAATCCATACGCCCCAAAAGGAGGCTGCTCGCATGGAGCTGGCTTGGATTTGGAAATCTGCTTTATTAGTTATTACCGGCATGATACTTCTGCGTATCGCAGGCAGAAAGTCAATCTCTCAAATGAGCGTAGCCACAACCGTCATTATGATCTCTATCGGCACGACCATTGTTCAACCGATTGCCAACAATCGGCTCTGGATTGCCGCCGGTTCGGCTGCGGTTTTTATCGTAGTGCTGATCATCATTGAATATTTACAAGTAAAATTTGACTGGTTCGAAAAGATCATGACGGCAAAATCCAAAGTCGTTATCGAAAACGGGCAGCTTGTGCCTGACAATTTGCGCGCCATTCGCATGACCGTCGATCAACTGGAGATGCGGCTGCGGCAACAAGGAATTTCCAATATTACCGACGTCAAAACCGCTACGCTGGAATCAAACGGTCAAGTCGGATACGAATTGATGCGGCATGCCAAGCCGCTTACGATCGGAGAATTCGAACGCCTGCTTGGACTGAAATCAGACGGCGCGGTATTGGAACAAAGCATCCTCTTTCAAGAAGTAAAGCAAAACCGGAATCCCATTCCAATCGACCCCAATTTGCAATAAACGGACCATTAGAAAAGAGTCCCACCCAACGTTTTACGCGGGCATGGGACTTTTACGGTTCTGGTTTGACAAGGCCCCGGATTTCGCGGTTCAACTTCTCCAGCATCTTTTCAAAGGCAAAGTCGTAATCTCGATTCTTACGAAAATGTAAGCGAAAAGATCAAATGGTTAGACAAAAGTCATTCATTTGTTAAGAAATCTCGTCTATAATCCAGACTATCAATGATAAAGGAGCAGTCAGATGAAAAGAATTATAGTTTTCGCGTTGGTTATCGTTATTTTTGCAGGTATAGGATTTGGAGTAAAACGTTTTGTAGAAGGTCCATCGCAATCGGTCAATGGAATTGTAGTTATCGGCACAGAAAAAGATGTTAATAAAGTCAAGCAGTTGTATAAAGATAACACCAAACAAACGATGGATTACAAATTGAAGTTGGTTACAACAAAAATAATCTCTAAACTGTCAGAGCAAGATCAGAAAGAAACTGGTCAACAATTTGAAACCCGAGATATCAAGTATTCGGTGGTTAATCGATCCACAGTTGAGCAATTCGTCAAGAAGGGGATGATCAGAGCCAGAAAAGATCCTGGGAGCACGTCCATTATTTCAGAGCCTGTAACCGGCATAAAAGAATTATCTAGTGGTCATAATCTGTTCTACTCTTCAAGTGATTTCGAAATGAAGAATGGTCAAATCGATTTGAACGGTCAGATGGTACCCGTACAGTATGTTAAACATCAGGCATGGATCGGGTATAGACCAACAATGGACCTTGTTATTGTTGACGACCAAACTTACAACAAATTAACCGAAGCCGAGTCAACGATCTCATTGATTCATTTTCAAAAGGGTAGTTTCGATTATAAGAATAAAGATGAGGTGAACAAGGTTCTAAAGGAAATCGAGAACGTGTATGCCGATAGCGCTGAAAAAGTAAATTTTGTAGATGTACAAGATTGAGCTGACTGTTGAAAGGGCGAACGATATGGAAATCGTACGACTGGAAAATGTAGTTAAAAGTTATGGTGAAGGCAATAACAGGGTGTATGCCTTAAAAGGGATTAGTCTTTCTATTCAGCAAGGAGAATTTGTCTCCATCGTAGGTGTTTCCGGCTCTGGAAAAAGTACACTGCTGCATATTTTAGGAGGGTTGGATCGGCCAAGTTCAGGACAAGTATTCATTGGAGACAATAATATTTATGATTATACAGATGATGAGCTTTCGATATTCAGAAGAAGAAAAGTCGGGTTTATTTTTCAATTTTTTAATTTGATCCCCGTATTGAATGTTCAGGAAAATATCGCTTTGCCCACGTTATTGGATGATGAACCGATAGATACGCCGTATCTGAATGAAATTATTGAAATCCTGGGGCTTCATGAACGGAAGAATCACTTGCCTTCCGAATTGTCTGGCGGCCAACAGCAACGGGTCTCCATTGGCAGGGCGCTTATAAATCGGCCGCATTTGATTCTGGCCGATGAACCCACAGGTAATCTGGATACGCGAAATACGAAGGAAGTCATGGATTTATTAAGATTAACAGCCAAAAAATACAATCAGACCATTGTATTGATTACGCACGATCTAACGATTGCATCGGCTTCTGACCGGGTCGTTACAATAGAAGACGGTAAAATCATTTCCGATCAACGGCAGCTGAGAAAAAGACATAGGCTGGAGGAGAATGATTTTGATCAGCAGCTATAAACAATTAAGCAGCAAGTATTTAAAGGGGAATATCAAACGAACCATTTTGACCTTGGTCGGAATCGTACTCTCTGTAGCGTTAATTTCCACGATCGGCCTGTTTATGAAAGGATCGCAGCTTTCCCAAATCGAGAACATCAAGAAGTTAAACGGGGTTTCTTTTCATGCCGGTATTTCAAATTACGATGAAACGATAGTAAATAAAATCAGGTATAATCCCCAAATTGTATCGTTTGGTTTCATATCTCAGGGTGACATCGTTCCGGTTGGAGAGATTTCTGTACAAATGAATTTCGCTGATCATCGCGCCTTGGAATTTTTAACCTACAGCCTCATGGATGGCAAATTACCGGCCAATGACTATGAAGCTGCTGTCGATTCATGGGCGCTTCCACATATCAAAGCCGATCTTCAGATCGGCGACTCATTTGAGTTGGATGGAAAAACATATCAACTGGTTGGTTTACTGGATAATCGCGCATTTACACAGAAAAATAACTTGGCCCGATTATTAACATATAAACGCGATTTTGCTCTTGGAGAAGGCAGGATAGTAGTCGAAATTAATCAGAAAGCAAACTTTAATGAGGTTTTAGAGGAAATAAAATCACTAACCGAAGACGAGAATATTGTTATCAATGAAGAATTGATCAGAGTTTTGAAACCGGAATCGAATCAATCGATTTTGGCCATGCTGGTCATCGTCGTCAGTATTGTGGTGATCGCGACGGCTGTGGTCATTTATAACGCTTTTCAAATCAGCGTCGTAGAGCGGATGAAGCAGTTCGGCTTATTGAGAAGCATCGGCGCTACGCGAAAGCAAATTAGACAAATCGTTATGAGAGAAGCTGCCGTGCTGGCTGTCATCGCCATACCGCTTGGGATTGTATGCAGCTTATTGGCGCTTGCCGCTCTCCAATCCATTTTCTTGATTTTATTAGAAGATGGCGCACGTGTTTCGTTCTTTCATATTGATTGGCACATTTTATTGATCAGTTCGATCATTACCCTGACGGCCGTATTAGCGTCCAGTTATTACCCGGCTTTTTTTGCAGGCAGAATATCCCCATTGCTGGCAATCAGCAGCAGGTTGTCAATTAAAAAAGAAGCGATCAAAAAACAAAAGAATACCGCGCTGAAAAAGCCTTTATCTTTTCCCTTAAGCCTGGCCTTGAAAAATGTAAAAAGAAATAAAAATCGTTATACCATTACGATCTTGTCAATTATTATAAGCAGTGTATTGTTTATTACTTTCTCGTCGATCATGGATATCGCATTTGAATCCAAATATGTGAACGATTCGTCTGCTAAATCGGATCTAACCATCTATCTGAAACATGATACTCCTGATTCTTTAGTAGAAAGCCAGCAAACCGGGGAACTATTGAAGTCGATTGAAAATGTATCCGAAGTTTACGAACAGGACTCCAGTTTTAGAATCAATTTGAAGGATGCGACTCAATCTCTCGCGACCGTTGCGGACATCCAGCAGACCGTTGGAACAAAACACGACATTACAATCGTTAATCACCTGGATGAGAATAAAGCAAAGAAAGAATCAGAGCTCGTTATCAAAGTGCTTGTATATGGTTTTATTACGGTCATTTCTTTGATTGGCAGTCTCAATATCCTCAATACGATTACAATCAGTATCATAATCAGACGAAAAGAACTGGCTGCGTTAAAATCCATAGGCATGTCACAAAGGGATTTGAAAAAAATGATCATCTATGAAGCGCTGATTTACGGTTTTTCCGGAAGTTTGCAAGGGATCTTTTTCGGTTGTATACTTTCTTATATTATGTATTTGGCTGCTTCCGGTGTTATGAAAATCCAATGGACGATCCCCTATGAGGCTTGTTTCATAACGTTTGTTTCCGCTTTGTTCATCAGTTACGTATCTGTTCTAGTCCCGCTGAGAAAAATCCAAAAAGATAATCTCATTGATGTTATCAGGGAACAATAATACCGAGGGCCTGGCTATTTTATAGTCGGGCTGTTCTGATTTACTGATCAATGGCTGGAGTGGTATTAAGGAAAAGGAGAGAACATACTTGAATAAAATATTGCTTGTTGAAGATGATGAGGCTCTTGGTCTAGCCATTGAATTTTCATTGATAAATGAAGGTTATGAGGTGGTCAGAGCCTCTGGTGTAAAAGAAGCGAAACAGCAGTTTGATCGTGATACTTTTGATTTGGCTATCCTGGATATCGGCCTTCCGGATGGAAACGGCTATGATTTATGTCTGCATTTCAAAAAACAAAACGATTCGTCAGTTATTTTCTTAACCGCTCTGGATGAAGAAGCAAATGTGGTAATGGGACTGGATATTGGCGGGGACGATTATATTACGAAACCTTTTCGAGTCAAGGAACTCATGTCCAGAGTGAAAGTGCAATTGCGGAAACAAGCGCGGCTCGAAACTTCTTCAGTGATCTTAACATCCGAGAATATAAAAATCGATACGAGCCAAGTCAAAGCTTATAAAAATCATGAATGTATTCCATTAACGAATTTAGAATATAAGCTTCTGACCGCTTTCATGATGAACGCCCACAAGGCATTAAAAAGAAATGAAATCCTACTGAAAATAACGGATGGAGATGATGTTTTTTTTGATGAAAACACGTTATCTGTATACATTAAGCGTTTAAGAGACAAAATTGAACACGACCCCAAAAATCCGCAGTTTATCGTCACCCAAAGAGGATTGGGTTATCGTTGGAGTAAGGATGTGAGCAAAAAGTAAGATGATGAAAAATACCGAGTTGAAAGGCTATATGACGATAGTAGCCGTTCTGCTAGCTCTATTTACCATATACCAGTTTATTACGCAACAACTGTTTTACGATCATTTGAAAAACGATTCTATTACAGCTTGGGGGGAAATTACGGCCAGATTGGTCGAACAACATCCCGAGAATGAAGCGGAAATTATGAAAGTCTTAACAAGCCATTCTTCTGATTCAAGTAAGTATCAGGAAAAAGGGAGAGAGATCTTAAGGCAATATGGATTATACGAAGATCTGGAGTCAGAGCTTTTTCCCCTTTTAAATAACCATATGCTTAGCCATAATCAATTTATTTTTTGGGGATTGTTTTGTTTCGGATTTATGCTTTTATTGGCAAATTACATGCAATACAAGATGGTCTTCAATAAAATTAGACAGCTTACTTCGACAGCAAAAAAAATAATCGACGGGGATTACTCGGTTGTCATAAACGAAAATAAAGAAGGGGATCTCGCCAAGCTGGCGGCTTCATTTCGATCCATGAAAGATATTATTAGAAAAAGCATGCAGGGTCTGCTTGAAGAGAGGGATTTTTTAAGACAAATACTGCAGGATATATCCCATCAATTAAAAACGCCGCTTTCCACTATATCCATATACAATGAGATGCTGTTGAATGAAAGCTTGCCCCGCCAGCAGCAAGTTCAACTATTGCAAAATAATGATGTTCAAATCTCCAGAATGAATGTCTTAATTCAAAATTTGTTAAAGGTAGCGAAAATCGACGCCAGAGCCATATCATTTGATAAAGAACCAGCCAATTTGGTGGAGACCATCGAGGAAGTTCTGGATCGCTTGGAAACCATGATCAGTGATAATCATATGTCGATTGACTGGGATGCGCCGGAAGAAATAGTCGTTGTTCACGATAAAATATGGATGCAGGAAGCTTTGCTGAACCTGTTGAAGAATGCGATCGAGCATTCCAAACCCGGCGGGAAAATTATAATTCAAGTCAAAGATACACCGATCTATACGGAGCTGGTGATTCAAGACTTCGGAGAAGGAATTGCCGCTGAGGAATTGCCGCATATTTTTGATCGATTCTACAAAGCTGGAGGTTCTAAAAAGCATGATTCGTCAGGGATTGGCTTGGCGCTAGTCAAAGCCATTATCGAAGCACATCAAGCCTTGATTAAAGTTGAGAGTGAGAGATATACCTATACAAAATTTACGATTACCTTCATAAAATTTTAAGTGCATAAGAAAATGAGAGGAGGAGAAAGCGAAATGGCAGTACTTATGATTTTCCCGACTCGACGGATCTGAAAGAAGTTCTTGATATTGTGCTGGAAAAATCATCACTGTACTTTCTAAAAGTGTTTTATTCCTTGGTTGAAAGCGTTTACCGTTTTTTTCGTTGTTTTTGTGCAAGCCTTATTGCGAACAATATTCCCATTTGATGAAGGACGGGTAATCTTGCTTGCATTTCGTTTATTTTCGGCTCATGCAAACAAGGGGACTTCTGCTTTTGTAAGCAACGGTTCCCTTCCAAATGACAGCATTACAGGCACGTAAATCGCTTTATTTGCTCTCGGTGGTTGTGCTCCATTTCGTTACAAGCCAAGAAGCCACCCTTCCGCTTCCCCGGCGCTGCCGAATACCCTGAAATCATTTCCTTTGTTTGCTTCGGCAAGCAGCTCTTTAAATTTCCCTTTGACAATCAACTCGTTCGTTATAATGATGGCTGTCTTCAAGCGATAGTTCACGAATTTTTGCAGCATCTCTCCTGCCAGACCCGTTCTAAGGTTGAAAAAATCGTCGGAAAGCGTCTCAGCGTGAACCACCAATAGATTGGTATCATGTTCAATGCATGCTGCGATCAGATCCAACGTATCCTGTCCTGTACGCAGCGGCGCTTCGGCAGAAGCGCATTCCACATATTTTTTCGTACCTCTTTCAACGAATTAAATCTAATACCATGTTATATAGTAACATATTACTGAATATTGCAATATTCAGTATGAAATCAAAACCGGAATTCCATTCCGATCGACCCCCATTTGCAACAAACGGACCAGCAGAAAAGAGTCCCACCCAACGCATTCGCGGGAATGAGACTTTCACGGTTCTGGTTATGCCGCTTCTTTCGGCGTCACAATCTTTAAGTTCAAACTGTCCGTATAAGGAAACTCCGCCAAATAATTATTTCCGATTCGATATGGACATGAAGCCTCCGACCTTTTTCCTGTCGGTGTTAGGCCGGCCATTTCCTTAAAATAGCTCCCGCAAATAGTCTCTTCGTCCGTGCAGGATCCGATGGATGATCACTTCGTTATTGATGATTCTGTAGAAAACCAGATATGGTGAAACGACAATAAAACGGTACCCACGCTGTATTAGCGTATAGTCATCCTCAGACAATACGGACCCCATGTGGGGAAAATCAGCAAGGCCCCCGATTTCACGGTTCAACTTCTCCAGCATCTTTTCAGCGTTCTGCAGGTTATCTTGGGTTATATACGAAAAAATTTCATCCAGATCATCTACCGCTGCCGGTGTATATCTCACTCTACTCTTTGGAGGCATTCACTTTCCTCCGCAGGTTTGCCATGACTTGATCATGATCCAGCAATTCAGCACCTTCGGCAACTTGCTTCTCGGCAACCAGAAGCTTGGTCTGCAATTTGATACGGGCCTCCATACGGCGGAAAGCTTCATGGCTCATAACCACCAAATCGGCTTCTCCATTGCGTGTCAGCACAACGGGTTCATCAATCTCATGGCAAAATTTCGAAAACCCGTTGTAATCCTGACGAATGCTCGTAGACGGCTTGATATGCATCGTTTCACGCCCTTTCCCATATCATTAATCTGACTATATTGTATCATTATTATTGTATCCAAGTCATCCCGTTTTAGTGCGTAGTGCGCTCTCCGACTGACAACTTACCGGATAAAGACTCACTCGAAAACAACCCTTGTCGTATGATCATCGGCATTAGCGTTAACGATATCCATCAATCCGATCCCCGCAGCCTGCATTAAAATATGAGCTGCTTTGTCCAGCCCCATTGCCTCATGAAAATATTTTCTCGCTTGATCGGTATTGTCTAGAGCCTCACACAGCCTTCGCACGGCATGCAGTCGTCGATGCTCTTCATAAATTTCAACGCAAGCCTTGATGATGATTTTCTTTTGTTCCGTATCCTTGCGAAGTATCGAATGTAAAGCTACCGCCGCGTGCTTAAAGCCGTCTTGAACCCCGCAGGCATACATTTTTTCATTTTCGTCTTCCCAAGCCTTCCCCTCTGCTTCCCAAACCATCTGGATGTCCTGAAAATCTTTTAGCAGTTTTCTCAGTGCTATACTCATCGTTTCCTCCTTCGCAGTTAAAACTCCCAAGCCCAAAACAAGCTTCTCCGAGTTAGCATCTTCAACAAGGCTCAAAAGTAGTACTTTTTGATTTTTTTGTTCAACTTATGCAACATAATGTACAACAAATATCATAACATGTCAATAAAAACAATCAACTTTTTGATCATTTTCATTAACTTTGATATCATGTATTTAATATTCCAAATCTTGAATTTTATATTTCAATTAATGAAGCGATAAAAGGAGGAAAAAGGCTTGATCATCAATAAGTTAAGTGAAGTTATGGGACGAAAGCGCTTAAAAATATCTGATGTCGTGGATGGTACGGGGCTGGCTCGTAATACGGTTACCGAACTTTATCATGGCCGTGCAAAAAGAATTGACTTGGAAACGCTGGACAAGCTCTGCTCGTACTTAGATATTACTGTAGGAGAAATATTTGAACATGAAAGCGAAAAAAAAGAGTCCCTGCCTGCGGATTAAGTGGGCTGGGACTCTTTAAGATAGTTAGATATGAGGCTCACCACAATTTCGGCATCGAGTTCCATTATTCTACAAGATATTACATATTTATGGTACAATAGACTTATTATTATACAATAGTAATAGAAAATAATCCGAGAAATGAGGGAATACTTTTGACTGTGTATGCCTTTTGGAATAACAAAGGAGGAACTGGTAAAACCAGCCTCGCGTTTCAATCAATATGTAGATTTGCCGAGTTAAATTCTGAATCTAGAATTCTTGCTATTGACTTATGTCCTCAAGCAAATTTATCTGAGTTGTTTCTAGGTGGATTAGTTGGACAAGGTGGAGCAAATCTTGCTCAACTGCACTCTTTGAATCCTAGGAAGTCCGTAGGTGGTTACTTTGAAAAAAGACTCCCCGCTCCTTTTTCTGTTCCATCGCTTAATTATCAAGACTTCGTAAGCACCCCTTTCAATTATAATAATAGTATTCCAAGCAATATCGATTTGCTTGCTGGAGATCAAATTGTTGAACTCCAATCCAACGCCATTGCTACCCTTGCTAATACACAGATACCAGGAACGGATACATGGATTAGAGTAATAGATTGGATTAAAGACTTTATTGAATTAACGGGGACAACATACACTCACTTTTTTATTGATTCTAACCCAAGTTTTGCTGTATACACTCAGATTGCCCTTTCAACTGCTGAAAGACTAGTATTACCTGTAATGGCAGATGACTCGTCAAGAAGAGCAATTATTAATATGTTTGCTTTGATTCACGGTATTAATGTACCTTCAGGGTCAACTTACACACCTTATTCTTTTCCAACAAAGTTACAAACTGCTGGCAGGTCATTACCTCGAATTCACATGATTATTAAAAACAGATTAACTCAATACATGGGTCCTGCTTCTGCTTATAGCTCAGTACTTGAGAGTATTGACCATGATGTAAATTCTGTACTCATTTCACATCCTAGTGCATTTACTTATTCTAAACTTTACGATGGTTTTGTAAATATAAAAGATTTTCAGACAACAGGAGTTGTAGCATTTGCTGAGGGTACACCATTTAGCAAAGTTATTACTGGAAGACATTACATTATGGGGAATGAAATCCACATTAAAAGAGAGTATTTAGACTCATGCATATTAGCGATTAACGACTTGGTAGCTAAACTTTAGGGTTATTTTATTAAAATAAAATTTCCTTTTTAATCAAAAAAAGGAAATTAACATCCACACAAAGTCCCTGCCACCGTTTTTAGCGGGACAGGGACTACTAGATCAAGCCCACTACCTTCCAGCCAACACTTCCCCACTCCAATCAAAAACCATCGGCGGTCTCTTCTCTTTTGGATTCCATCCTTGTTCGATGGCATGAGAAATAATCGTCGCCACGTCCTTCGGCGTTACAATCTTCAAGTTTAAGCTGTCCACATATGGAAAATCCACCCAATAATCATTGATATCCGATTCGATATATACTTGAAGCTTCCGCCCTTTTTCCTGCCCGTGTTCCGCTATGAGTACAAGATATCCTTTGGAAGCTGCGGAAATGACCCCACGGTATGGCTCGTTTCCTACAACGATTTTTCGGGAGCCCTTGCTTCTTAACGTCATCTGTTCCCTCCGTTCACCTGAATCTTAATTCATCGATAAGAAAATCGCCTTGTTCGATTTTCATCGTTTGCTTCTCTTGAGCAAAGTCCCATCCCTGCTCAATCGCATATTGAATCAAGCTGGCGCACGTATACGGCCGATGCAGGTTGATGTACCAGTTGCCTTTCCACGAAAAGCGCACTTCAAAAAAGGAAGTTTTCGAAGAATATACTCTAAAGCCAACATCTTCATTGCGGGGAAATTGATTTATCACACAATGGAACAAACATCCGTTTACCGTAATCTTTTTCCTATCTTTGCCGAACGATTTCATGAACCTCTCACCCCTATCACACAAAAAGGCCGCTCTCCCGGCAGCCTTTTCATGCACGCAGTTCTCTAAATTAATACAACCGCTTCGTGTAGCTCTCCTGCAGCATTTGATCTACTTGATCCGCCGTCAGATCCGCTTTGCCCTTGACATGAGCGGCGAGGATCTGCGCAGGGGACGGCCGGTCTCCCTCCGGCAGCCAGGAGTCCGGCTTCCACAGCCCGGACCGTTTGAACGCTTTGGCACAGTGCATGTAGCACTCCTCCACCTCGACGCCGATACCCATCAGCGGCTCCCGCCCGTTCACGGCGGTCAGCTTCAGCAGCTCCGGGTCGCGGGTGACACAGGCTTTGCCGTTCACGCGGAACGTTTCCTCCAAACCGGGGATGATGAAAATCAGACCGATGTGCGGATTGGCGATAATATTATGTATGGTGTCCATCCGGCGGTTGCCGGGGCGCTCCGGGATGAACAAATGCCGGTCGTCCAGCACATGCACGAACCCCGGAGCATCGCCGCGCGGCGAGACATCGCAATATCCCTCGGCGTCTGCCGTCGAGACGGCGACAAACGGCGCTTTGGCGATAAACGCTTTGCCGTGAGCATCAAGCGCGTGGATGACTTTGTCCACCACCAGCTTGCTCGGTGCTCCTCCCAAGACCGGAAGCAAGGCTTCCAACTGCTCTTCCGTTGTGATCCGTTCCCGAAATACATGCTCCATACCGATCACCCTCGTTTCCAGAAATGTAAGTTCATTTTAACACGTTCCAGCAAGCGAGGGTGAACCTTCCGGTGATACTCAACCGGTCGTAAATCCGACCCGGGACGATTTTTGATCGGAATGCCACAGCTGGGTACGGCCTTTGCCAAGCTCCGCATTCATCTCGCGCACAAGCTGCTCCACATCAACCGTATGCTCGTAATGCTTGCGCAGCGCCGCCGACACATACAGCTCGCCGAGCTGCGCAAAGGTGAACCCTTCCGTCGCTCTCGCCGCCACCGCCACCGCTTCGTCGTCGAGAAGCTCGTGCAGCCGCTTCAGCAGCAGATAGCTCCGCCGCTGATCTTCATCCGGCAGCCTGATTTCATAGGCCCGGTCGAAACGGCCCGCCCGATTCATCAGCGCCGGGTCGATTTTCTCCGGATAGTTCGTCGTCCCGATCAGGAAAATGCCTTCCTTCGAAGTCGCCCCGTCAAGCGTGTTCAGAAAATACGACCGCGCCGACTCCGGCATGGAATCGATATCTTCGATCACGAGCACCATCGGGGCCATGCGGACGGCCGCTTCGAATACCTCCTGGATCGAGTCGCTTGTCGTATACTCGGTAATGTGCCAATAAGCGACCGGCGCGTCCACACTGCCCGCGATCGATTTGACCAAGGTCGTTTTGCCGTTGCCCGGCTTGCCGTACAGCAGAATGCCCCGTTTGTAGGGAAGGCCGTACGTTTGGAAAAAGTGCCGGTCCTGCGCGAAAAACTCGTCGATGGAACGGTAAATTTCCGTTTTCACGCCTTCGTTCATCACCACTTCATCCCGCCTTACCCCGCGCGTCAACGATTCACGTTCGCGGTCCAGCCCGTCGCGAGTATCCTTGAATACGGTCACCTGCTCCCGGTCGTACTGCCGCTGCCGGCGGGACATATCGGTCAGGAACTCGGCCAAGCCCGCGTCGGATTCGGCCCATATAAAATCCTCATTGAAAATGCCATGCTGCCGGAACATCGGTACCCGCGCCATGGCCACCCGGAAACGCGGGTAGACGAACACATTGTTGCGCAGCGACGGGAACATGCGCGGTCCTTCTCCTTCCATCGCGTCTCCGAACGTGAAAGTGCGCGCCTCCACCGTATCGAAGACGGCGCAAAGCCGTTCAACCTCGGGATTGGCCGCCTGTACGTCGCGCTCCAATTGATCCCAAATATCCTGCCCGTAATCTTCTTGGACATATAGCTGAAAACGGGTCCGGTATTGCCCCTCCAGCCGGGCTTGGATCGATTGAATGACGAAGGCGTAATCGCCGTATTCGACGATCTCGAGGCCTGGTATGCCGTCCCCGGAAGCGGTAATGATCGGCTGCGGATGGTTTGCTTTTTCGTTTATTTTAATGACAGAACTCATAGTATATCTATTTCCTCGTTTCATTTTTTTGAACTAATTCGGTTTAAACGCCCTTGATGCTCGCCAGCGGCTTGCATTTGGCGACGACGGACGCAAGTCCGGCTCCGACCACGCTCTCGATAATCTGATCGACGTCCTTGTACGCCTGCGGCGATTCGTCGATGATCGACTCCAGCATGCGCTGGTTGACGACGATTTCGTCCGCCGTCCCGACGCGCAGCGACGATTCGAATTGATCGACGGTCACAAGACGCTTCGTCGCGCTGCGCGAGCGAATCCGGCCGGCGCCGTGGCAGATCGAGTAATAGTTGCGCTCCCCGCCGGGCTGACCGACCATCAAATACGACGAGGTGCCCATGGACCCGGGGATCAGGGCCGGGTGGCCGGTCGCCAGATACGGCTCCGGATTGTCCGGATGCTGCGCCGGCAGCGCCCGCGTCGCCCCCTTGCGGTGCACGAATAAAGGCGTGCCGCCATGCGTTTCTTCCCAGGCGTAATTGTGCATCAGATCGTACAGCGTCGTCATTTCGAACTTCGAGCCGCAGACGTCCCGGAACGCTTCCCGAATGGCGTAAGCGATCAGGTGCCGGTTCGTGACGGCATAATTGAGCGCGGAATACATCAGATGGACGTAAGCCTCAGCCGCCTCGCTGTCCAGCGGGGCAAAAATCAGCCGCGGATCAGCCGTCCCCGTGCGCCGCATCCATTTGCCGATCTCGGAGCCGCCGTACTGGCTGACCGCGCCGCCCCAAGCCCGCGAGCCGGAGTGGATCATGACGATGATCTGACCGTCGCGCAGTCCCCATTTTTCGGCAACGGCCCGGTTGTTCTCGTGGATCTCAATCGCCTGGATTTCGGCAAAATGGTTCCCGCTCCCCAGCGTCCCAAGCTGTCGGTGAGACCGGTGCCAGTACATTTCGGGCAGGCGATCCAAGTGCGACTCGTCAAAAACAAACTTGCTGTGCTCCACATGCGTGAGCGATGTGGCTTTTTTCGGCGTGTAGCCGTCCGGGATGTACTTTTTGGGGAGACCGTGCAGCCCTTTGCGCAGCACGTGCTCCAGCCGGATGTCCGAGAAGTGCCCGCGAGCGTGCTCTTCGGCCGGAAGCAGCTTTTCGATCGCCTTGACCAGCTTGCGCCGCAGCTTCACCTCCTGCAGATCGTCCCGATGCAGATTCGTCAAGTGAACGCGCATCCCGCAGCCGATATCGCTGCCGACAATCGACGGGGAGACGTAGCCGTTCGCGGCTTCCCACACCGCCGTCGTGCCGATGCACGTACCAACGCCCACGTGGACGTCCGGCGTATAGCTCATGTAGAGCCGGTTCGGAATTTGCAGATTGTTATTGGCCATGTCGAACACTTTGTAATCCAGCGCTTCGAACAGCCGATCTCCCGCAAAAACGTGCAGATCGCCCGCCGGCAGCTGCACCTTGCGGTAATATTTTTCGTTTGGTTGTTGCTCGTTGTAAGTAAACATATATGATGACAAACTTCCTTCCTGTTTCTCTGATTCCAGTAAAAATGAATGCAAAAAGACCGTAAGCCATAAGCCTACGGTCGTCATGTCACGCGTCTATGCGTACGATAGCATGGAGCAAGCTCGCAGCTCACTGCGCTGCTCTTCATGCCGAATGTGTCGATGCAAACGAAGGACCCTGCCGGAACGTACATGGAACGGTGCCGGGGGGTTGCTCTCGCTTACGTCGGGCCCGTAGAGGCCGATGGAACGAATTCCGGTATGCGATTGTCGCTCAAACGGTCGGACAACAAAACACCATGGCGGATCATGTGGATCGGCCTCCTTTCTCCATTCAAGATACGGTTATCATAAACGCGGAAGGGAAACTTTGTCAACCAATAAATAAAAACTATTTATTAGTTATATTTATTTTTTCTATTGCACTGGCAGATGGGACAGGGGTGTTTACGGTAACATGAGGGAGCTTTTGCGGCTGTTTTGGGATGTTTGAGGCTACTCGGAGCTGTTTGCTCCCGTTCCCAGCTCTTCAACCCATGGTGAAAGTGGATTAAAACCCGACCTCTCCCATTCGTCTCCGTAATAGAGGAACTCTGATGCGTTAAGTAGGTCAGAAGGGCCGACCGCCAGAATTTAGAGGAACGCACGTTCGCTATTCATGTCGAATTTTAACACATCTGCCTGTTTTGGTAAACATAGCGCATCGCAGTTCCTTTATTCTGCTGGCTCCGGCCAATACAGCGAAATAAGGCATCCACGTTCCTCTATCGCGGCGAGCCGCTAGAGCAGCACGCATCTTGTGCTAACGCAAAAAAAGCGCTCCTGCAACGGATACCCGTTGCAAAAGCGCGTCCCCGGTACGGATCGTACCCGGGCAGCAGCTTACTCCCTTCCCATCATCTATCGGATGCGGGCAACGCCTGACTTGCCCTGCCGCCATGAATTCCGCTTCGTACGGGCCGCCGCATCAAATACGGATACAGCAGAATCAAGCCGCCTACATACAGCAGGCAGGCGAAGTACGCGGGAAGCAGATGGACGAAATCGGTGTAGCCGATTTGAAAATGCACGCTGAGGCCCGCCAGAAAGCCGGGAAAGCCGCCCAGCAGCAGCGTCCACCAGACCCAGCGCTGGCCTTGGCCGATGCCCCACAAAGCGATGATCAGCACGGCGAGGGCGTTCGAGAATAGAGCGCCACCGAAGCCTGCCCGGTCGTGCGCGATCAGCGGGATCAAGCGCTCGTTGATGTCCGCGAGCATCTCCTCCGACGCGCATAAATAAGCAAGGTCCGTCGGGACGAAGACGAAGGTAATCCCGACGCCTGCGATCACGAGACCGCCGACGGCAAGCGCGAAGCCGAGCGTGACGAACAGAAGCTGGCCCCATTGGGCGCGCCGCCAGATCCGGTCGTTCGCCAGATTCGGCGGATCGTACGAAGGCCGGTCGGCCCGCGCCCGCATGGCCAGGATGAACATCGGCAGCAGCACCGCCGCCGCCAGCGCATGCAGCGGGTCGAAATACCCGTACCCGAGGTACAGGAAAAAGCTGCTGAAGCCGACCAGACCGGAGGTCATCAAGGCCGTTTTCGTCCAATGCAGCCCTTTTCTCAGCCCGTGCCGGGCCAATTGGTAGTACAAGATGCCGATGGAGATCATCGTCCCCGCCAGCGTTACCCGGTCGTGCGACATAAAGCCGAGCAGCCAGCGGTTCGCCTGTCCGAGCATCGTCTGATCCATGCCGAGAAACAACACATCGTACGGCAGTATGACCGTCGTCGCCGCGATCATCCATGCCAAAATGCCGCCGATAACCATGCCGATGCCGAGCAGGCACATCCAGCCCCAGTCTCGCCAAAAGGACGCTTCCGGCGGACTCCCCGCCTCCCGCACCTTCTCGTAGATCAGCGCCTCATTGATCCGCTTCGGCAGTCCCGGCCCGGAATAGACGAGCCCGCTGTGGAGCTGCACGCCATCCGCTCCCGCTTCCACCGCCAGCAGCGCGTCCCGGGGCTCGTGAATGCCCCCGGCCAAAACGATCGTCAGCTCCGGCCCGGCAAGCTGTCGAAGCTGCTGCACCCGTTCCACGCCCGGCGCAAGGGCCTCCCGCCCGATGACGAAGCCCTCGGGCGTCCGCACGGCATCGCCCACGACGATGCCTTCCCATGCCGCCGCGTCGATCCGGCCGAGCAGCGCTTGCAGACGTTCCGCCGGATCGTCCGGCGCCACGTACAGCAGCAGCGGCTTCCCCGGGGCTACCTCCCGGGACGCCTGCCGGACCGCGTTCAGATACGCTGCCGTCGCTTCCGGCGGCCAGCCCGTATCGACGCTGTCGATGTAGAACGCGGCGGCCCACGGGGCGAGCCGCTCCATCATCAGCCGCAGCTCCGCCAGCGCCTGGTCCGGCGATGCGCCCGGCATCGGCCGCAGCCGGAACATCAGCGGCAGCCGGTGCCCCTGCTTGCGCTGCATACGCACGGCGAGCTTTTCCAGCCCTTCGTTCGCGCCGACGTTCGGATAGAGCAGCGCTTCGCCGGACACCTCTCTCCGAATCGCGCGGTCGTCCGTTACCTCCCGGACCGTCACCGGGCCGATCTCGATAAATCCGAACCCGAATTGAGCCAGCGCCCGATGCGCCGTGCCGTGAACATCCAGTCCGCCGCTGAGGCCGACGGGATATTTCAGGCGCAGCCCCCCGCACGCATCGCTTTCCAGAATCGGATGCGACTCCATATGCCCGAGCGTCTTGATGACCAGCGTCCCCCCGGGCAGTCTGCTAAGCAGGCCCATCGCTCCCAACGTGAAATCCCTCGCCGTCTCGGCGGGAAGTCCGAACAACAACGGGCGAAACAACGTCTGATACGACCAATCCGGCATCCTCTCACTCCCGTACTCCGTCATCCATATGCTGCCATTGTATCACGCGCCGGGGTTGTTTTGTCCATAGCGGCCAAGTGCTTCCTTCCATTTGCTTCCTCACCATTTGTATCGTAATATAAGATATAATCTAAACATACGATATAAGGAGCGATCCCATTATGATCAATGAAATCGCCCAGTTGAATCAATTATGGACGGATATCTACTACCGCTTGCGCTATAACCATAAGGAAAAGATCACGCACCAAAGCATCCGCATTATGCAAGTCATTCAAAAAGAAAACGAAGCCGGCATCAAAGACATTGCCGAAGCGATGGAACTGTCGCATAACACGGCCTCCGAACATGTCAAACGCCTGTTGGAAAAACAATACGTGTGCAAAGCGCGCAGCAAAGCCGACGAGCGCAAAGTCATTCTTAAACTAACCGAGACGGGAAATGAAGTGCTGCACCGCCATTCCAGTCTCGATGAAGAGAAGCTCGAGCTTCTGTTTGCAGAAATGACGGAGGCAGAGCGGCAAGCTATTCTAGGCGCATTTACTTTATTGAAGGAGAAAGCGGAGCATGTACGCTATCGTTAAAGTGCTTGTATCGGCGGTCATTATCGGGATCATTACGGAAGTGGCGCGCAGATTTCCGGCTCAGGGCGGAATCATTGCGGCATTGCCCATCGTTAGCCTTTTGAGCATCGTGTGGCTCCATATGCAGGGCGAACAGACGGATACGTTAAGCAAATTTGCTTTTGGCGTCGTATCCGGACTTCCTGCAACTGTGGTCATGCTGGTCATTGTCGGCCTATCCTTGCAGCATTCTCTTCATCTGTTTGTTTCGTTAGCTTTAGGGGCGGGAGGATGGCTTCTCACTTTAGGCCGTCAGCCGCGCCCTTCTCCCGCCGACAAACGCTGCCGGAACTCGGTCGGCGTCTGCATGAATTTTTTGCGGAACACCTGCGTAAAATGCCGCATGTCCTGGTAGCCGATCCGCTCAGCCACGTCGGCGAGCCTAAGCTGCGGGTCCTTCAGCAGCTCTTTGGCCCGCTCCATTCGCAGATGGATCACGTATTCCTTGTACCCCTGTCCGGTCTTTTGCTTGAAGAGCTGGCTGAAATAGACCGGATTCAAATACACGACGGACGCCACCTTCTCCAAGGACAGGTCGCTGTGGAAATGCATGCGGATATATTGCAGCGCCACCTCGACGGGACTGTCTCCGCAGGGCTCGCGCTCGGCCGCAGCCGCCGGCGCCGCCGTCCGGGAGCGCAGCCGCCTTACCTGTTCCGGCACCAAGCGGATATCCGGCACCAGCCCGCTGTGAACGATCTGGAACGGCACCTTCACATAGCGCTTCAAGTGGGTATGAAGCTCCTCATGGAAAGCTTCGATCGCCGTGCCCGGACGCAGGGTCACGAGCCCGAGCAGATGATGGCTGTCCAGGCTGGCGGCGAATCCGTCGCCCCGCATCTCGATCAGCTCGGAAAGCACGTTGTCGACGATAAAATGCTCCAGATGCGCTTTCCCCGGACTGTCCAGCGTGACCAAGACCAGATGAAATTCGGGGTAGCTCCGTTCGAGAGCCGACATGTCGAAGCGGCCGATATCGAGCCCCGCTGCCCACCGCTGGAATACCGCCTCGCGCAAATATTTCAGATTTTGCTTCAAAAGCCGGCTTTCCGCCGATACGGCATGCTCTTGGCGCAGCTCTTCCTGCAGCGTATGAATCAGCTCGATCAGCCGTTCCTTGCCGATCGGCTTCAGCAGGTAATCGCGGGCTCCGAGCCGGACCGCTTCCTGCGCATACGCAAATTCCGAGTGCGCGGAGATGACGACCCATTTCACCTGCGGATGCCTGCGCCGGGTTAGGCGCATCAATTCCAGTCCGGTCATTCCCGGCATCAAAATATCCGTCAGCACGACATCGATCCGGCAGGAGGCAAGCGTCTCCACCGCTTCCTCCGGTGTAGCGGCCAAATGCACCTCCGCGTCCGGAAACGTCCCCCGGACCGTACGCTTGACTCCTTCCCGGATCACCTTTTCGTCATCCACAATGAGCAGATTCATGCTTCCGTTCCCCCTTCCCCGGGCAGCGGCATCGAGATCGTCACCGTCGTTCCGGCCCCCGGCGAGCTATCGATGTGCAGCCCGTACGCTTCTCCGAACATCAGTCCCAGCCGGCGGTGCACGTTCTGCAAGCCGATCCCGCCTCGCCGCACTTCCCCGGTCTCAACCACCGCAAGCCTACTGTCCTCTCCCAACGTCACGGCATTCGCTCCGAGCGAACGCCGCAGCCGGTCAAGCACCTGCGGCTCCATGCCGCTGCCGTTATCCTCCACATACAGCCGGAGCTGACAGTCGTCCGCCTTCGCGTAGACGCGCAGCACGCCGGGACGGTCCAACCGCTCGAGTCCGTGCTTGACCGCGTTCTCGATCACCGGCTGCAGCGTCATTTTCGGCAGCCGAATATGCTGCCACCGGGGATCGACGTCCAGTTCGACGGAGACCCTGCCTTCGAGCCGCGCTTCGATGATCGTGAGATAGTCCCGGATCTGCTCCAGTTCGTCGCGCAGCCAAACCTCGGAGGAGCCTTCCCAATGGCTGCTGTAGCGGAACATATGTGAAAGCGATAACACAACTTTGCCGAGCCGTTCGTTCCCTTTTTCGTCAAGCATCCAATAAATCATATCGAGCGTGTTATACAGAAAATGCGGGTTCACCTGCGATTGCAGCGCCAGCAGCTGGGCATTTTTTTCGCTGATGGACACCGCTTTGACTCTTTCGATCAATTCGTCCATCCGGTTGACCATCTGGTTGAAGGACGCAACCAGAATGTTTATTTCTTCGTACGACTTGACGTGCAGCAGACCGCGGAAATTGCCGCGCTCCACCTGCCTCATCTGCTGAATGAGGCGCTTGAGCGGAGACGAAATCGTCCGCGAAACGAACGTCGCCAGTGCCGTCGAGACGATGACGAGAACGGAGATGACCAGCAGCAAAAAGCGCTTCATCTGATCCTGCTCCACGTTCAGATCGGTATCCGGCGTCGAGCTGACGACCTGCCAATCCGCCATGGACGGCTTGGAGGCGACGATCAGACGCCCCGCCTGCGGATCGACCCGGACCTCGCCTTCGCCGAGCGCATCGCTCCAATAATCCGCGACGGATAGCTCCTTCGGCGTCCCTGCGGACACGGCCATCACCTGCTTCGCCTTCGACAAAATGTAGACCTCGCTCCGCGGGCTCAGGCTCAGGTTCGCAAGTCCCGACAAAATCGGCTTCGGGTCCGTCTCAATGAGCACGATGCCGATCGGCCGGTGCTCATGCAGATCGTAAAGCGGACGTCCGAAGGCGAACACGGGCCTTTTTTCCGCCTGATCGATGATCGAGTGCTCCTTGACGCCGAGCCATACCATTTCGCCGGACGATTCGCGTATGCTGCGGTACCACGAGGAGTTTGCGAAGCCGGGATCGATAACGCTCATCGAGTTGCCGTAGCTGTAGATCGCGCCCGAATTCGCCACGACATGAATGCCGATCGTATCCTCCCGGGAGTAATAGATCGCCCCGATCAGATTCGTGATCGTCCGTTCGTTGATCATGCGCAGTGCGGAATCCTGCTTCGACGGCGCCTGCAGCAGCCGCTGCAAATCCGGGTTGCCGTTCAGCGACTTGGTCAGGCTGTCGTACCCTTTGAGCAGCAGGTCGAACAAGTCCATCGTTTGCGAAAAGTTTTTTTGCGCGATCTCCCCGATCTTCTGGTGCAGTTGATCCGTTGTCCGCTTGTAATACAGCGCGCTGACGATAAGCAGCAGCCCGAGCATGCAAAACAGGAACAGCAGAAACAGACGGGTATGAATGGAATGAAGACCTCGCTTCAACCGGAAACTCCCCTTTCCGTATCCTTACTGTTCCTATCATATCACGGAGGCTTCGATGGCGAATACGCGGGTTCGCTCTCCCCCCGCTAGCCTTTCACAGCCCCGGCCACCATGCCTTTCGTGATCCGTTCCGACAACGCAAAATAGATGACGATGACCGGCAGCGCCCCAAGCACGAGCAGCGCTCCGATTGCGCCGTAATTGACCGAATATTGGCCGATGAAGCTGTTGACGCCGAACGGCAGCGTCTTGAGCTTCTCCGACGAAATGAACGTCGCCGCCAAAATGTACTCGTTCCAGATCGAGATAAAGGTCAGGATGCACACCGTCATGATCGGCGGGATCGAGACCGGCATAATGATGCTGCGGAACGTCCGGTACACGCTGGCCCCGTCCATAATGGCGGACTCTTCGATTTCGTACGGGATCGATTTCATGAACCCGCTCAAGACGAACACCGCAATCGGAGTCGAGAACGTAATGTAAGGCAAGATTAGAGCCAAATGCGTATTGAGAATGCCGATGTTTTTGAAAATGATCATAAGGGGCAGCAGCGTGGCTTGAAGCGGAATCATGATCCCGATCAGAAACAAAGTCATGACCAGCGTGCCGTAGCGCCAGCGAAACCGCGTGATCGCATAAGCGACCATCGCGCTAAGCACGATGACCAATGCCACCGTCACCGAGGTAACGAGCAGGCTGTTGAACAAATATTGCAGGTAATGCCCGCCCTCGTAGGCATCCTTGTAGTTCTGCCACCGCAGCTCGCGGGGCAAGGAAAAGAAGCTGCCGTCCAATATTTCTTCGTTCGTTTTGAACGAATACAGCACCAGCCAGACGAGCGGATACAGCTGCGTGACGAACAGGACGGACAGGAACGGCAGCACCGCCGCCTTTTTCCACTTGAACGTCTTGCTCCGCAGCCGTACGGAAGTTCGCTGCACGGCCGCATTCGGGGATGAATTTATCGACATCGGAACGTCCCTCCTGTCCTCAAGATAGCTTGCCCTCGATCCGCCGGAATACCGCGTTCAGCAACAGCGTCGCGGCCAGACATTCGACGACCAGAAACACCGCCATCGCGCTGCCGTACCCGTACCGCATCGACAGGAACGACATGTTGTACATGTGGGTGGACGTCACGTCCGTCGCATGGGCCGGACCGCCCCCGGTCATGACCATGATCATATCGAACGCTTGCAGCGAGCCGATGATGGCGAGGACCAGCGAAATTTTAAAAATCGGGATAACCATCGGGAACGTAATGTAGCGGTCCGCCGTAAAGCCCTCCGCTCCGTCGATCCGTGCCGCTTCGTAGATTTCGGACGGAATGTTCTGGATGCCCGTGAACTGGATCAGCACATGGTAGCCGAGATACTGCCACAGCGCGACGAAATACAGCGCGATCATCGCCGTATTCGGATCGGTCAGCCACGGCTTCGTCCACGAATCCAAGCCGACCATCATCAGCAGCTGGTTCAGCATACCTCCGAGCGAAGCGGGGTTGTAAACCGTTTTCCATAGCTGCCCTACGACGACAACGGATAAAATGACCGGTAGAAAATAGCTGGAGACGAGAAAATTAGGCTTGCGCACATAACGGCTGATCAGGATGGCGACGAACAGCGCGATCGGAATCTCGGCCATGGAAAATAAAGCGAACATCAGCGTCCGGCCTACGGACGGCCAAAACACCGCATCCTTCGTAAACAGCTCCTTGAAATTGTCCAGCCCGATAAACCGCGCTTCGCCGATGCCGTTCCAATCCAGCATGGCGCTGTAGAATGACACAAGGATCGGGACGAACACCAGACCGATATAGAGCAGCAGGCAGGGAAGTACGAAGACGGCGATCGTCCGCCGGGAAACCTTCATGGCATGCACGGCTCAAGGGCACCTCCTTTGGCAAAATGTGACCGGTAGTGTGGAGCATGAGATGGTTGAAGCGGAACTTTTTGGTTTCGTTTTTACGTTTGGGCAAGGGAACGCGCGCCTCTCCGGCGCGCGCTGCGGCAATCCCCTTTCATTCCGAATCTGGTGGTCGTATCGTCGTTACTTGTTGTTCGTTTCGAAGGCGGTCTGATGCTCCTTGGCGACATCCTTCGGATCTTTTTTCTGGACGAACAAATTCTGGATGCTGGTCAGATGCGCCTGCGCCGTTCCCGGGTTCATCGTATTATCGAAGGCAAGATCACCGCCCTGTATGTTTTTGAACAGCTCAAGGATATCCATGGCAAGCTGCGAATAACCGGCCGCCTTGAAGTCGCCTTCCACCTTCTGCCCAATCCCGACGGCGTTCTTCATCTCGAAGGATACCTTCGGGAAGTTGATCATGAAATAATTCAGGAATTCCTTCGTTTCCTTCAGATGCTTGCTCGTTGCCGATACGGCGAAGGCGCTGCCGGGAGCAATCATGTACTGATCCGGGTTACCCTTGCCCCCCACGGTTGGGAACTTGAAGACGCCGATTTTGCCTTTGACCGACGAATCGTCGATCGCGCCGGTGGCCCAGGTTCCCATGATATACATCGCGCTTTTGCCCGTCTTGAACAGGTTCTCCCCCGCATTGTAGTCAAACGAGGTCGCTCCTTCCTGGAACGCGCCTGCCTGGACCAGGTCCTGGAATTTGCTTGCCGCATCGGTAAATGCCGGGTCGCTGAACGTCTTCTTTTTGTCCAGCACGTCCTTCAGGAAGCCGGGACCGTTATTCGTGCGAAGCAGCATGTTCATGAACAGGAACGACCCGGTCCAGCTGTCCTTTTCCCCGATGGCGATCGGCGTAATGCCTTTGGCTTTCAGCTTCTTGACGACTTCGATCATTTCTTCGAACGTCTTCGGCACTTCGACGCCCGCTTGGCTGAACAGCTCTTTGTTATAGAAGACGACCGCAATATTGTTGCCGTCCGGAAGCGCATACACGTTATTGTTGAACGAATAGTAGTCGAGGATGCCTTTTTGGAACGTATCCTTCAGCCCGTTCTGGTCGAGCATATCGTTCAGCGGCGCGAGCAGGCCCGCATCGACGAACGGCTTCATCTGGGCGGCGGGGTTCACAATCGTGATGTCCGGCACTTCTTTGGCTGCGGCTTGCGTTTTGAGCTTCAGCTTTTGCTGGTCGGTATTGAGGGAATCCAGCTCGATCTTGATGTTCGGATGCGCTGCGGTGTAATCGGCGATGATTTTCTTCATAATTTTATGATTCGGCGCGGTCGGGTCCGGATAAATGTTCTGGAAGGTGATCGTCACCGCACCTGGCTTGTCCTTCTCCTTCGCCGCCTCTCCGCTTGACGCCGTGCCGCCGCTGCCTGCCGTCGGTTTATTCGCATCCGTTCCGCATGCGGCCAGACTTACGGCCAGCGACCCGGCCAAGGCGACCTGCGCCCACTTCATCGCTTTTGCCATCGTTCGTTTCCCCCTCTGGTTTAATAAGCTCATTATGGCGGATACGCTCCGATCGAACAATGCATGAACTTTAGGAATGAGGTTTGATTTTTTCAGGTGGTGGGTGCGGGGCGGAAGGCGCGGGCTGGACATCGGCAATGAGATGAACCGAGGTTAACCAATTGCAATTTTCATGAAAAAACAGTGTAAAAACATTGAAAAAAATTCAAGGTCCCGTAGGATAAGATAACCTTATAAGCTTAATCGTTTGAGCAAAGAGAGGGGGGTGAAATAAGCCCGATAAGCAGGTTCATGCTCTAATCCAGACTGTTTGTAATCAATATGTTTGATTCATGTGCTTTCCCAAAGCTTTCCACCTACACTAAACATGCAAAGGAGACACCGTATGCCAACTGATATTTATAATGTGATGAGCTATAACGGTTCGGGGAGCACCCAAAGAACGTCCGGCAGCATTGCCGCCGGTACGAATACCCTGACAGTAACGAATGTGATTGATTTTAAAGTGAATCAGGGCATCGCCATTTATGGAGCCGGTCCGGGCGGCAGCGTATTGCTGGAAGCGGTAAAATCAATTAACACCACAACGAAAGTCATTACCCTGTACGGCAATGCACTTACGAACGTAACCAATGCGATCGTTGAACACGATGATCAAACGGCTGTTGAACTGGCGGCTGCGGCAGCAAGAAATGCTGGAGGGGGCGTCGTTTATTTCCCGAAAGGAACCTACCTCACCCATTCCATCAACTTCGGCGTCTACGATAATGTAACGTTTCGGGGGTCGTCTGCCCACGCCTCGATCCTGCAAAGCAATATAGGCACCACGATGCTGAGAATTCGCGGCTCCAATATTGTCATTGAAAATCTAACGTTACAAAGCACAAGGGATGTGGCGGACGACCCGGAAACGAAGGATACAGATGAGAGTACGAATATACTGCTATCCTTTGAGGGGAATAATTCCAATATCAAGATCCGAAATAATATTTTTACCGGAAAAACAAATACGACGACCGGCTTGCCTGCCGCAACAGGAATCGAAATCAATTCGAAATTAAATTCCAATATTGAAATCGTCGGCAATGTTTTTGATAACTTGGGATACGGTTTTCTGGTCAATGATCAGGCCAACGATCTGCATGACGTACTTATCACGAATAATAAATTTATCAATATTTCAGGAGACGCTATTGAACTGAATCATCCCATTCAGATTCCCGGATATGACCGCAAACCTGAGGATGCAGGCTATAATTACGTCATTTCGAACAACATCATTACCGCTGATTTAGGCAAGGGGACAACCGCCGGATTTGGGATTGGCGTTGCCGGCGCTACCAGAGTCTGCATCATGGGTAACCAGATTTCCAACTTTAGAAGACAAGGAATTCATCTCGAAGATTACTGCAGGTACATTACGATCACAGGCAATGTCGTTACGGGAACCAATGCGGCTCCCGACCCTGCTGACGCTATTCATTCGGGAATTTATTCGATTGACAGCGATTATGTAACGATTTCGAATAACGAAGTGACATCCTGCTCCAATTACGGAATTCATCTTGATTATAGCGATGGCACGCAAACGCAAAGCAGCGTTATTTCAAACAACATTGTAAAAGGATGTAAAACCGGCGGGATCAGCTACGGGGCAAATGTTCAAAGCGATGTCATCATTTCGAATAATATTGTCGAAAGCAATACGGGTTCCGGCATTGTACTGCTTGGTGATGGAAGAAATGTCAAGGTCATAGACAATATTTGCAGGCGCAACTCGGAGTACGGACTGAAATTGGTAAATGCCAGATTCGGTTTGGACATAAGGGGCAATTCCTTCTACGATAATACGGCAGGCGATATAAACCACGGAGGCAATCTGCATGCGGTTCCTGTGAAAAGAGCGATCAATGTTTTCGAGTCTGCTGTCTCTGCGACAATTGATCCTGCGACAACGAAAAGAATTGTAAATAAAGTAAATGGTATGTATTTGGGCATCTGCGCAGAAGGGCTGCTCTTTATAACAGCACGGGAAATGGGCTCGGTAAGCAATATGGATAACAGGATGTACAAATTGAGCTGGAACGGGACTTCGCTTGCTATAACAGAATTAAAAAGCAGACAAGTTGGAAACTTAATGATTCAAGCTCCAACAGTAAATAACTCCTATTTGCAAATCAATGCCGTTAGCGGAAGTTCGAGCGGTAAAATCATTTGGTTCGAAATGCAATTTGAAGGCATGATTATGCATATGTAATTTTTTAGTCCAGCGCATTTCGCCGGTCTGTGAAAATTAGCGGAACCGCAGGGGTATTATCAAGCCGAAATCCGAGTGAACGAAAATTTTCGACACGGATGAAGCCCCCCTGTGCTTCCGCTATTTGCCGACGGACGTTCAAAATGCTCCGACTAACGCATCGGAGTTCCTTTATTTTTCCGGCCGGATTCCCCTCTCTCTTAAGGCTTCTCCGACGGAGAAGAGGTCCTGTTTCAGAAGCTCTCTTTTATTCTCGTCGCGAAATACGGCGGACGGATGGTAGGTCGGCATGATGCGGATTCCATCCTTCTCCTGCCACACGCCGCGGATTTCGGTTATTTTCGCTTTTCGATCCAATACGGCCTGCAAGGCTATGCTTCCCAGACAAACGATGACCGCCGGGCGGATCAGATCGATTTGCCGGAGCAAAATCGGCACCGCCTCTTTTACCTCCGAGATCCGCGGCGTCCGATTGCCGGGAGGTCTTACTTTGATGACGTTCGTCACGTAAGCGTCCTCCCTGAGAATGTCCGCCTCCTGCAAATATTTGTCCAGCAGCCTTCCCGAATTGCCGACAAACGGCCGTCCGGTCTCGGCTTCTTTTTCCCCAGGGGCCTCCCCGATAAGCAGCAGTTGGGCATGCTCCGGTCCTTCGCCGAACACAAGCCGCTCTCCGGGTTCCGGTAAAAAGACACGCTGACATACGGCTTCCAATGCTTCCAGATTGCCGATCGCATGCAAATCCTGAGGGATGGTCGTCGCAACCGTCATGTGGGAACCGCCTCCTGCTCCAGCATCTCCCGCAGCATCCGCCCGTTGATGACCGCCTGCGCCCGGTAATGGTTGTTCATGCTGATGAACGTCTTTTCCGTTTTTTCGGCAAGCTTGCGAATATTCGGAACCCAATTTTCCAGTTCGCTCTCGCTGTACAAATAATCATACCGTTCGTACGCCTCTTTGTGATGCCACCATTTCTTGTAATTCCGGCCGTGAAACCGGACATACCCGATCGGGCCGGTCGCCCGGATAATAGGCGGAACGAGCGTCTTAAACTGCGGCTCGTCCACGCAAACGTAACCTAATTGCTCTTCCTCCAGCAGGTCGAATATCCGTTCATCGATCCATTCCTCGTGACGAAATTCCACAACGACCGGAATGTCGCCCATCTGCTCTTTGAATTCCTTCAAATAATCCCGGTTTTCATCCCGGTTCCGGAAGCTGGTCGGGAACTGGGCCAGCACACATCCCAGCTTGCCCACTTCGATTAACGGCTTCAATGATTCCTTAAAATCGCGGAAGTGCTGCTCGTTATCTTCCCTTTTGTGCGTCATCCCCCGATAGGCTTTGATGACAAACTGAAAGCCCTCCGGCGTTTTTTCGCGCATATGATACAGCATAAACCGGTTGGGCATCGCGTAAAACGATGAGTTTACCTCGGTAAACGAAAATTCCCGGGCGTAAAAGGAAAGCATTTCTTTTTTGTTCAAATCTTCGGGGTAAAAGACCCCTCGCCAATCCTCATAGCTGTAGCCGGCCGTTCCGATCAAGAGCATAGTCATCCTCCAAGCGCTTTGATTTTGTCCGCAACGACGTGGACGCGCTCGTTCTGCAGCCGAACGATGCCTTCCAGTAATATGCCCCGGGGATTCAATTCGTATAAGAAAGATTTGTATGTTTTGGGGTACACTACGACTTCGATCATATCGGTATGATCCTGTACGACGAGCGTAAGCACGTATTGTCCGTCATGGGTCGGATGCCTTCTGCTTTGGATGATTGTTCCGCATAGCCGGACACGGGTATAATCGGCAAAATCGGATAACGCTTGGATCGGAACGATGTTGAAACGCTGCGCAAACTGCTCCCAATTCGCGGATGAAGACGGCTGCAGCGAAAACCCGAGCAGCGCCTTTTCCATCTTTCTTTTTTCCGGTTCGGTAAAATCGGGTATCGCTGCTGCGGATACCGAATGATCGCCGACTGCGGTCGGCAAGCCGTTCAAGTACGCCAACATCTCACGCCGGGAGCCCATCCGATCGCAGGCGCCCGAAGCAACCCAGGCTTCGAGCACCGGCTTTTTGACCCGGCATGCTTTCATCCGTTCTACCCATTCGTGAAAAGACCGGAATTCGCTATCGTCATAACGGGAGCGCAGCAAAGCGATCACGGATTCCGGTCCCGAGCCTTGAACCGCATCCAGGCCAGCGCGTATCCCTTCAGCTTCAGCCCGAAAACCGAACCCGCTCCGGTTAATATCCGGACCGAGCAGGGAGAGCCCCATGTTCAAGATCTCCCTAACATATACTTTTTTGTCGTAGTATCCTCCCTCCCCGCTTAATAAGGAGGCCATATACTCTTTCGGGAAGTGCGTCTTTAAGTAAACGGTCCAGTAGGCCAGATAGGCGTAGGAAACGCTATGGGCTTTATTGAAGCTGTACCCGGCAAACCGGGCCAAAAAATCGAATACGGCCAGCGCCTCCTTCTCCGTCACGCCCTGCTTGGCCGCTCCCTCCAGAAACCGCTGCTGGTGAGTGGTCAGCGCTTCGACGGATTTGGCGGAAAGCGCGCGCCGGAGCGAGTCGGCTTCGCCCAGGGAACAGCCTGTCACCGCTTGTGCAATCGCCATCACCTGCTCCTGATACAGGATCAAGCCGTAAGTCGGCGAAAGAACAGGTTCCATTTCCGGCCGAACAACCTGGAAGGTCTCTTCGCCCCGGTGCCGTCGCAAATACGTGTCAACGATTCCCTCGGTCCATGCCCCAGGCCGATATAACGCAAGCAGGTCGGCTAAATGGGAGATGCTCTGCGGACGAATTCTGCGTAGCAACTGGCGGATGCCCATGCTTTCCAATTGAAAGCAGCCCAGCGTATTTCCGCCGCCGATCGTGCTGAACGTTTCCGGATCGTCCGGGGGAATCGCGCTCACCGCAAGCTGCTTGCCCGTTCGTTCGCGAATCGAGGCAAGCGTATCGTGAATGATCGTCAAATTACGCAAACCGAGAAGATCGATTTTCAATAAGCCTATCGTTTTGATGTCTTCCTTGGTAAAGGGCGTCATCGTTTCCCCGTTCGGCCTTTGCTGCAGAGGAATCGTCCGGGCCAAATGCTCATCCCCGAGTATAATCCCCGAAGGGTGAGCGGAGTGCTGATGAGGCAGCCCTTCAAGCCGTTCGGCGAGTTGAAAGAGCGAGTTGAACGGCTCTTTATGGAGCGGGAGCTTTTGCAGCTCCGGCAGGGTCTGCAGACAGTGACGGATACCGCCTTTTCCGGAAAAAGAGGGAAGCAGCTTTGTCAGTACATCCACTTGCTTTTTCGGCAGGCCCAAATAAGTCCCGGCTTCCCGAACCGCCCCTCGCGTCCCGTAAGTATTCAGCACACCGATATGCGCGATCCGGTCAGCACCGTACTTGTCTTTGACGTACTGCAGCAGCTCATGGCGTCTTCTTTGACAGACGTCGATATCGATATCCGGTAAATCGGCGCGATCCGGGCTCAAAAAACGTTCAAAGGATAGGCCGTGCAGCAGCGGATTCACCTCGGTTATACCGAGCAGATACGCCACCAGGCTTCCAGCGGCGGAGCCTCTACCGGGTCCGACGGGAATGTTCCGGTTTCGCGCATGCCGTACGATATCCCATACGATCAGGAAGTAGTCGGAAAGCTCTCGTTTCGTAATGACCTCAAGCTCCCGATTCATTCGAGCTGTCGCGTTTTCCCATTCCGAGCCGGCGGGAGCGGAAACGGACGAACCGAAGCGAACCCGCATTCCTTCCAGACATAAATCGCGCAATGCGTCATCCGCGCTGCGCGGCGGATTGGCGGAGTCTGTTTTTTCCGTTTCGGATCGATATTCCGAAGGGTCGGCTTCGCTCCGCATTTGCGAAACGGGGAAGCGCGGAAGCCTGCACGCTTCCGGTTCCGGTTGAAACCGGCATCGCTGCGCGATTCGGACCGTATTGGCCAAAGCATCCGGGAGATGGCGGAATTTTGTCTGCATTTCTATGGGAGAGGGGAGATAAAACGGCCCGGTCTTGGGCAGGGAATCCGTCTTGGACTGTTGTTTTCCATGCTGGATCCTATGAAGCAAAGGGGCGTCTTCGGGAGCGAGGTAATGCACATCGTGGGTAGCCACTAGCGGAAGCTTCATTTCGCGGGAAAGTTGAACGGTTCGTTCGAGCCACACATCGTCATCTTCGAATCCGTGGTGCTGCACCTCCAGAAAAAAATGCTCCTTCCCGAACCATTTTACATATTGAAGCGCTTGCTGTTCGGCCAGATCCATTCGCCCGCTTGCGATCAGACGATGGATGCTTCCGGTTCTGCCGCCGCTTAGCGCGATGATATCCCCTTGGGAGGCGGGGGGATGGAACGAAGCGCCGTTCAACAGCTCGACGATCTGCTCGCACCCCCGAGAGGTAGCTGCCAATAAAATGAGCGTGTCTCCCGCATCGCCGACATCCATCTCGCACCCGATAATCGGCTGGATGCCGTGTCTCCCGGCCAGCTTGCAGAAGGGAATCATCCCGTTGATGACGCCCTTATCGGTTATCGCCAGCGCTTCCATGCCCCATGATTCGGCGGTTTGCAGCAGTTCTTCCAAGCGGCATGCCGCTTCCTTCAAACTATATTCCGTATGGACGTGCAGATGTACAAAGCCTGTCCCCAACTTGTTCATGACAGCACTCCTCCGAATGGGAACGTTCGTTTCTATCATATCGGCAGGAACGATCGTTGTCCATTGGAGGTTATTTCCGGTCCTGCCCAAGAAACCGCCGTTTCAAGAAAAAAGCGGCCGGGCAGAGTCTCTCTCTGCTCAACCGCTTGAATACAACAAACCGTTCACTTCTTCGCTTCCTTCCCCGCCCTGGCGGCGAGCTCCTGCAAATTCCGTCCCTGCAGCGCGCCTTCGATCAGCTCGGGGAGCATATCCGGCGTGCAGCCGAAGCACGGGATGCCGAGCTGCGCAAGCGTCTTGGCGACTTGCTCGTCGTACGACGGAACGCCGCCGTCCGATAGAGCCAGCAAGCAAAGCGCCTGCACGCCCGCCTGCCGCATTTCCCCCATCCGGCGGATCAGCGCGGACCGGTTTCCTCCTTCGTACAGGTCGGAGATCAAGATAAATAACGTCTTCTTTGGCTCGGTGATGAACTGCTCGCAGTAAGCGACCGACTTGTTGATGTCCGTACCGCCTCCAAGCTGAATACCGAAAAGCATATCGACGGGATCGTCCGCACACTGCTCCGTCAAATCGACGACCTCCGTATCGAACACGACGACACGGGTGTCGAGCGCCGGCAGGCTGGCGAAGATCGAGCCGACCACGGAAGCATAGATGACGGAGTCGGCCATCGATCCGCTCTGGTCGATATCCAAAATAACCGTCCATTCTTTGCTTCTGCGCGCGCGGTCGAAGAAATAGAACCGCTCCGGGATCAGCCGTTTCGTTTCCGTATCGTAGTGCTTCAGGTTGGCGCGGATGGTCTTTTTCCAATCCATCCCGGATAAGGACGGAAGCGGCGAATGCTTCCTGCGGTTCAAGGCGCCGGTGACGGCCTGACGGATGTCGTGCTCCAGCTTCTTGGAAATTTCCTCCACCACGGCTTTCACGAGCTGCCGGGCCGTATCCTTCGTTTTCTCGGGAATTTTGCCGCGCAGCGCCATGAGCGTCGCGACCATGCGGATATCCGGCTTCACCTGCGCCAGCGTTTCCGGTTCGAACAGCAGCTGCGTCAGCCCTTTGCGCTCAATGGCGTCGACTTGAATAACCGAGACGATGTCCGAAGGGAAAAAGGTACGGATATCCGCGAGCCATTTCGCCACCTTGGGCGAAGAGGGACCCCGCCCTGCAGAGCGCGGCCCCGAGGAGGCGTCGGCTTCCAGCCCTGTACCCCCGGTGCCGTCGTAGATGGCGGCCAGCGCTTCGTCCAAAATTTTCGCCTCACCGTCCAGCAAGCCGTCTCCTTGCGAATATTCTGCGAGCTTTTCTTCGGATGCGTCTCCAAGAATCAGTCTCCATCGTTGCAACGCTTTATTTTGATCCGTCATCGTCTACAAATCTCCGAAATCAAAATCGTTAAGTTCATCCAGCTTCCCTCTTTCGTCTTCGCTTAGCGGCTCCTGCAGCTGCTCCGCGGCCCCCTGCCCGTCGAGGCCCCACAGCACGCCCAGCGTCTCGGCAATCGATGCTTTCTCCCTCGGCTCGAACGAGCCGAACGCCCTGCGCAAAAAGACCAGCGAGCGCAGGAACGCTTCGTCCTCCAAGGACGCGATATATTCGTCAAGCTGCTGCCACAGCCCCGAGCGGGACAGCAGCGCATACCGGTTCCGCATCGACACGCCTTCGAACCAGCCCGCGCCAAGCTCCGCCGGAATTCCCGGCGACAGCCGCCGCGATACCTCCTGCGAGCACTGATCGGGGGAAATCAAATTCCGCTCCAGCAGTATCGCAAAAGCGAACCCGGACAGCTTCGCATTCCGGTCGTCCCGGGAAGCCAGCGCCCACAGCTCGGCAAGCCAACGCTCGTCGTCCACCTCTTCCGGATGCTCCTGCGAGATGCGATGCATCTCGTTCATGCCGGTCACCATGCCGCCTGCCGCTTCATCGCTGCACACGGCTGCGTCCACGAGGAGCAGCGTCCCCCGCAAAAACAGCTGCTGCAGCAGCGGCACGAACGACGAGGTATCCACCTTGCGAATATCCCCGTAGCGGATCAATACCGATAATTCGTTAGCCGCGGCGGCGATCTGCGCGAAGTCTCCGGCGTCGACGGCCAGCCGCTGCAAGGTGAGTCTCGCTTCTTCCATCGCCTCGGGAAGTCCGCACTGGCAGGCCAAGCGGATGATCCGGGAAGCCTCCGAAAGATCGGCGCACCCTTCGAGCCGCTCATGCAGCACAAACGCGGCGGCAAGCTCCACCGTTTCCCCTTTGAGTGTCGATTCCACCGCTTGAATCTCAGCCTCGGGGCTCCACTGGAGCACCCAGTGCTCCGCCCAGGTCGCCGCGTCCTGCCGTACCTGCTGCTGCTTCGCAAAATCGATGCCGAGCAGCGCAAGCCGATGCAGAAAGACGGACCGGTGCAGATCGAGAAATGCCGCATCTTCGCTCTTGACCCGCCGGTTCTCACGCAAATCCAGCTCCAGATCGGCAGCAACGGCGGATTTATACTTCTCCAGCTTCAGACGCTTCAGGTGCCGGTTCAGATCGTCTTGAATCGGCGTCTGGCTGACTCCCTCGGGCAGCGCGCCGATCGCCGTGCCGATATCCGCACGGGCCAGCGCCTCGGCCACCGAAGCCAAGTCCCCGAACCCGAGACAGACGACGGCCGCATCCCGCAAGTCCCCCCAGGTCGGCATGCTGCCCCCGCGCAGCGAGGCGAGCGACTCGGCCAGCCGTACCCCCTCGATGACGGAAGCGGTAGAACGGTGCGTCCCGCTCTCCCTCAAGGACGAGGCCACTTGCGATAAGTAAAGCGAAGGCATCCTTGCAGCGTCCTGCCGGTTCAAGCAATCCCACAGCCGCTCGAAATAAGCCGGGGCCTGATTGCCCGCGCCGTAGCCGGATTGAACGGACAGCTTGTAATACGAATAAGGCATCAGCGTCAGCTTGGTGGACGAGCGGGGCAGCTTGCGAAGCTCCTCGTCCGACATCGCTGGCAGCGCCAAGTCCATCGCCGAGACGTGATGCGCCCCGGTCACGACCACGATGCGGTCGGAGGGTCCGGAAGCATCCAGCGCCTGCCGGATCTGCCGCCGCATGTAAGCTTCACGCACCGCGTTGTAGGACGCTTCCCGCGGGTCATGCGCCCGCTCCTCCTGCTCCAGCAGCTCGCGCATTTCCGCGGAGAACCGTTCGATGGCGTGACGATATGCTTCTTTGCTTGGGCTATGCTCGAAATGCCGCTCCCAATAGCTGTCGTAATCCGGCTCCCCGGCCAGCTCGGCAACCCGCTCATACAGCTCGTTCTGCCGCCGGTAAAAGGCTCTGCGTTCCGCCAGCGCATCCTGTCGGCCCGTTTGACGGTCCTCGCGACCCGCCTGCTCATCCTCCGGGTCCGGTTCCTCCAGGCCCGCGCTTGCGCGTCTTGCCGCTTGCAGCGTCACCGCCGCATCCGAAGGAAGATCGATGAACTCGGCGCGGACCCCGTTTTCCGCCGCCCACAGAAACGCCTGGTATTCGGGAGAATACGAAGCCAAAGGGAATACCAGCGTACGAACCGGAAGCTGATCGGTATAAGCAAGAATCGCGATGGGCGGCACGACGCCGCGGGAAGCGATCTGCCCGATCAAGTCCCCCGCGTCCGAAGGCCCTTCCACCAGCACGACCTGCGGCCGGATTTCGTCCAGAAACGCCCGCAGATGATAGGCGCCCGCCGGTGACAAATGGCGGATGCCAAACACATGGACTCTCCCGTCGCCGGTGCTCAATCGTTCATCTCCCGGCATGCGTTGTACAGACTCCGCCATTCCGATCCCCGCTTTTTCATTACATTTTCCAAATATTCTTTCCAGGCAATACGGTCCTTCTCCTCATCCTTCACGATCGCGCCTTGCAGGGCGGCGGCCAAATCCTCCTCCTGGATTCGTCCGTTTCCGAAGCTGGCGGCCAGCGCCATGCTGTTCGTCAAGAGCGAGATCGCTTCCGCCGTCGAGATGACGCCGCTCGGCGATTTAAGCTTTTCCTTGCTGTCCAACGTTACCCCGGCGCGCAGCTCCCGGAAAATGGTCACGATCTTGCGTACCGCCTCTTCCTCCGGCAATGCCGCCTGCAGCTCGTAGTTGGCGGCAATTTCGCCGACCCGTTTGCGCACGATCTCGACTTCCGTTTCCAGCCCGGCCGGCGACGGCAGCACGAGAATGTTGAACCGGCGCTTGAGCGCGGCGGACATTTCGTTCACGCCCCGGTCCCGCGTGTTCGCCGTTGCGATGATCGAGAAGCCTCTCGCCGCCGACACCTCACGCCCCAACTCGGGGATGGAGATCGTTTTTTCCGACAAGATGGAAATCAGCGCATCCTGCACCTCGGAGGCGCAGCGGGAAATTTCCTCGAAACGGGCAATTCCGCCGCCTTCCATCGCCCGGTAAATTGGGCTCTTGATCAGCGCTTCGTCCGACGGACCGTGAGCCAGCAGCATCGCATAGTTCCACGAATACCGGACATGCTCCTCGCTCGTTCCGGCCGTTCCTTGAATGACCTTGGACGAGTCGCCGTGGATGGCGGCCGTCAAATTCTCGGACAGCCACGATTTCGCCGTTCCCGGCTCGCCGATCAGCAGCAGCGCCCGGTCCGTCAGCAGCGTCGCGACGGCAATCTCCACCAGCCGCGTGTGGCCGATATATTTGGGCGTGATGTTCACGCCCCCCGCCTGTCCCCCGGTAATAAACGTAAGCACGGACCGCGGCGACAGCTGCCAGCCCGCCGGTTTCGGGTCTTGATCCGCTTCCTTCAGCGCTTCCAGTTCCTTGGCGTACAGCCGCTCCGCAGGCAGCCTCAATACATTTTGCTTTTGATCCATTCGATCCATCCCGCTCCTTTGCCCATTTCCGCTTCATCGCTCGTTTTCGTTTTAAGCCGCTCCGCCACTTCAAGCACCTGCTGCTTCACGCTCTCGTAGGCGATCAGGTCGGCGAATTTCTCCAGCCTTTCGGCATAGCTGCCGGGAAGCAGCGACATCAACGCCATTTTGTCCCGCTCCAAATAATAAAACTGCTTGCCTCCCGAGCCTTCCAGCGCCTGCATCAGCAGCTCCGGGGTTTCCCCGTGCCCAATCTTGAACAAGGCGAAGAACAGCGAGACCGTTCTCGGTTTCATCTGCTGGGGTGCCACCTGCACCTTTTTCAGCAAGTAATCGGTGACTTTCGTGTCCGGCTCTTGGACGAACCGGCACACCAGCTCTTCTTCGTTGATGTCCACGAACAAATGCACCCAGCGGGGATCCCACGAAACCGCGGACGACTCCTCCGCCTCACGATACACGGTCAGGGCCAGCCGCTCGGTCAAATCGTACAGCGTACGCAGCAGCTCTTTGGCCTGGGCCTGCTGCTTGTTCCGAACCAGAGGGGCGAATTGGTCATAAACCTCCTCCGAGGACAAGCAGCGAAGCGCCGCTTGAAAGCTGTACGAAATGTGCTTTCCTCCCCATTGCCGATACAGCGATTCCACAAACCGGTAGCCTTCCGGCCGCTGCATATCAAGCAGAAGCTCTGCCGCATATTCTTGAACAGCCGCCGTTTCTTTGACCATAAAAGCAGGCGAGGACAGCAGCTTTTCCAAAAAGACGCGCACCGTCTCGTCGTTCTTTCCTTTCAGGCATTGCACCGCCGCCGACAGCTGTTCCACCGCTTCCGTCTTCACGGAGCTGCCGTCAAAATCAGCCAGCCATGCTTCCGCTTGGTCCAGTATCCGCTGGATCAACGTCGGATGAAAATAAGCTTGAATCGGTTCCACCGCAAGCTCGCGGTCCTTGCCTATCAGCGCTTCGAACAACCGGTCGGCCGCCCGCCCGGTCCCCAGCCGGGATAAAGCCGACAAGGCCGCGCGGCGTATTTCTTTTCTTCTCTCGTACGAATTCTCCAGCACGACGTCCTCCAACTCGGGATAGTCGCCGAGAATGTCCACCGCCGCGACGCGGATTTCGGCCGCGCCTTCGCCGGCCGCCTGCAGAATCAGCTCGGCATTCACCGGACCCTGCAGATGATGAATCAAATACAGCTTGCGGGCATCCCCTTTACCGCCCTGAAGATTCAACTGCCGGTGTAGTATCGGTACGACCGCCGGTCCGATCGACGGAATAACTTTATCGTACATAAACTCGGCAATTTCCGCATACCCGTCTTCCAATGCGGCGACCGCAGGCATATGCGTCCGAAAATCTTGAAACAACGAGTCTTCGTACCCTTGGCGGATCACTTCCAAGCGGCCGGGCCCGCGTTCTGTCAAAGCGTCGATAAGAGACTTCATTTTCCGGTACGGGACGGCTGTTACCCCGCGGGTATCCGTCACTTGAACCTCCTCCAGCGTCCCCTGCGCCTCCGTCTGTCCTTGGGTGTACAGAATGGAGTGCAGCAGGATGCCGAGCTCCAGCAGTTTGGCGGAGGCTTGCTCGGGCTTCGCTTCCATTACGAGCTGCACGCCATCGGCCAGCCGGTTGAACACCGCCGCGTTCTCTCCGAGCTTGCGCAGCTGTGGCAGCAGCCGGGTTAGCCGCAGGTCGCCCGCGGCGACGGAACTGCCGGCGATAAACAACCGGCGCACTTCTTGATGCAGATCGGTAAGCACCTGTAAGCTCATGGATTCTCTCCTTGTTTTAGTAAATAAACCTGACGATTTCGCTTGCCGTCATGAGAGTGAGCGGCTGAGCCAGCAGCCTTCCATCGGCAAAATCATGCTCGAACATGACCAGCATGGCTTGGTCCTGCGTGTCACCGTGCTTGAGCAGCGGCAGCAGCTGCGTGCTCGATTGGCCCAGCGCCGGAATATCGCCGAGAACGATCCGTTTGCCCTGCTCGTCCTCCAGCACGTAGTCCTCCCCGATCCGGCCAAGTTTGGCGTAGTGAAGCAGCATCACCGGATGTTTGTCGGACAGCGGGTTTTTCAATTGATTTTTGACCGTCTTGACCACCTCGACATACGAACGCCGGGCATGGCTCCGGATCGTCCCGTAGTCCTCCGGCTTCATATCGCGGACCGTCATGTCCTCCCATCGTGCCCGCGGATTCAAGTCTCCCGGGTAGACAAGCAGCTCCTTCGCGGCAACGACGGAGAAGAACGAATCCTCTTCCTTCAAATGCTTCGCCGCCCGGAACGGTCTGTAGCTGCGGACCGCAAAAATGTCTCCGCTCTGCAGCTCCATCCAAAAACCTTCATCGACGTACTCGCCTCTTGCCTCATCCGTATACGAACGGAAAGTGAGCTGCGCCAATTCCGCCTGATGCCGGGCTAATCCATGCTCGCGCAGCTCGGCCAGCTGCCAGGCATGCCCGAGCCGTTCTTCCAAGCTGCTTTCCGTATCCGGCGGAAGCTCGGGATTTTGCTGTCTTTCCGTTAGATAGTCCCTGCTTTTCTTAACCAAAGACTGCAATACGGTTAAGCGGTCCATCGCTTCCGTGTACACGCGCTCGCGGTCTTCGGACGTACGCAGGTTAAAGAGCAGCTCGCGAAACGCCGCCTGAACACCGGGAATATAGTAGTTTCCAAGCTGCTTCGCTTGGTCTTCCATCATCTTGGCCGTTTTCGCGTCGAGTCCCGCCAGCCCGTTCTGCACGATCTGGTGAACCAGCTTTTCCAATAAGCCGATGCCTTCGAGTTGGGCGGCCCGTTTCTTGGCCAAGGCCGATTTGTTCGGCTTTCGCTTGACGGCCGTCTCTTCTCCGGCAGCCGCCGTTTCTTTCTTCTTCTCCTCCCGTTTCTCCGCCTTGTCCCGCTTGTCCGCGATGTCCTGAGGAATCGCATCAACCTGGAATTCTTTACCGAGAACGTAGGCATACATCAAGCCTAAAATATGCTTGCACGGAAATTGCCGGCTCGGGCAGCTGCAGCGAAACACAGGGCTGTCAGGCTTGAGGAAATCGACGGAGCACCGGTACGGCTCTTTGCCGCTTCCTTTGCATTCCCCGAAAATAAGCGTTTCGTCCTCTGACCGGCACAGCTTGGGGAAGCTGTTTTTCTTGACGAGATCCCTGCCGTTCTTGATCGCAGCGGCATTTAACGCAACGGAATCCACATAAGCTTCTGTCATCGTAGCTATCATCGCATGCTCCTTGGTAAAAATAAGGTGATCTTAGCCTTTTTCCACATGCAGGAGGCATTTTCCTTTTTTTAAAATGTTAAAAAAATAACATTCCTTCCGATGGCGACGGCTTATAGGCAAAAAAAGACCAAGCCCGCTCCAATCGGACTTGGTCTATCGTCAGTTGCTATATAAACGAGATGGCTTTTAACAGCCGGTAAAGCATGGTCGCCGCCTCGGCTCGCGAGGCCGAATCGGACGGCCGGAAGCGACCTTGGTCGTCGCCCTCGATAATCCCCGCTTGTATCGCCTGACGCACCGCGTCGCCGGCCCATCCGGAAATGTTGGCGGAATCTTGGAACGATTCGCCAGAGTTCCGGGTGTCTGCAGGCTTGGCCCCGACGTACTTAATGGCGCGTGCCGTCATGACCGCCAGTTCTTCCCGGGTGACGGTTTGGTTCGGACGGAAGGTGCCGTCTTCGTACCCGTCTATCAGCTTCGCTTTATGCGCCGCGCCAACTGCCGACGCGAACCAATCGCCTTCTTGAACATCGCCGAATGGCGCCTTCTCTTGCGAGACGTTGAGCCCCAGCGAGCGAACGAGCAAGGCGGCCCATTCCGCCCGGGTCACGCGGCCTTCCGGCTCGTACGCATCGGCCTTTCGCCCTTGCACGATCAGCTTGGAGGCCAGCGATTCGATCGTCGCTTTCGCCCAATGTCTATGCAAATCGCCGAACGAAACGGAACGATCGAGCACCGTGTACACGCTGAAGCCTTGTCGTTTCAGCTTGGCCGCGGGCTTGCCGTCCCGGGTTTCAAACAGGGTCGGGACAAACCGGTATTCGCGCGCTTCCGGGTCCCACCACACACCGGTGGCGGTCGCCGCATTCGCTTGTTCATTTAAAGGCAGCGTGCGGACGATGTAGCTGCTGAAGACATTTTGCTTGATTTCATTGCCCTTGCTATCCGTGATACGAACGTAGAAATCGAGCGGCGCCGTCAGCTCTCTTCCTCCCGTACGGCGGATCGCCTCGCTGAGCTGCCCTCGCTCTTGAGCATCGGGCGTTCGGATTCCAACGTTAATGGAGATATCGCCTGCCGGCAGACCGAGCAGCTTCGCCAGCGTCTGCGGGTCGATCTGCGCCAGCGGCAGCTCGATCAGCCCGCCGGCCGTCTGGAACAAGATCGACAGCTCCGGATTCATCGCCAACAGCTTCGCAATCGTAGCCGAAGGCAGCTCCACATAAGCGGAGGAAGCGGAGGACGTAATCCGGACAAGGCCGGTGCGGATGTCATCCTGCGATACTTTAATGGTTTCTTTTGAACCGTTATCCAGTCCGATATTCACCGTAATCCCCTCGGGGGCCGGCGTTGGAACCGGACCCGTCCCGGTGGACGGAGATGGAGACGAGTCGCTGTCGCCGCTGCCACTGTCGTCGCTCCAAGCGCTTACGCGTACGACAGCCGTCGCCGAGCGTCCGCCATAAGTAGCTGTAAGGACCGCCGTCCCTGGCTGCAGCGCAGTCACGACGCCTTCCGCGTCGATCCGGGCGATCCCCGCGGTTTGGAACGCGTAGGCGGCCAAACGGCCGATCGGCGCCGTGCTTCGATCCGCGAAATCCGCTGTCAGCATGGTTGGAACGGATTGACCCGTTTTCAGCTCGTACGTATCCGGCGTAAACCGGATACCGGTTAGGTCAAGGTCGACGACAATCGTTGTCTGGACCGTATCCTCGCCGTACGTTGCGCTCGCAACGGTGGTTCCCGCCTGTTTACCCGTGACGACTCCGTGCAAGTCGACTTCCGCGATATCGGCGTCCTTGACGGAGTACAACACTCCGTTCGTCAGGACGATCCGTCCGCCGCCGTACGTTGCGCTAACGACCGTAGTGACCTGCTCTCCGACCTTCAGGCTATAAGAAGGCCGTTCGAAGGCGAGGCCCGTGATGCTTTTATTTACGAGGACGGACGTTTCAGCCTTAGTGCCGCCATACGTAGCCGCCAGCACGGTGCTTCCGCTCTTTACACCGATGATTTGACCGGATTCGTTGACCAAGGCCACAGACGTATCCTTGATCGTATACACAACTCCAGTCGTTAATCTGACAACCTGACTATCCGAATAAGTCGCCTTCAAAACGGTGTCCCGGGTTTCCCCGGTCTTCACCGCATACTCCGATTCCTCAAAAGCGATTCCCACTAAAACCGGAGGATTGATTTTCAGCGTCAGAACCTTGGTTATGGCCATGCCGTTGCCGTCCTTCACTTGAATCGTCACCGGATACACACCGGCTTCCTTCGGTGTCCCGTCTATCGTTCCCTTGGAAGCATCCAGTGTGAGTCCATCGGGCAGACGGCCCTCTTCGACGCTCCAGCGGTAGGTGCCGCTTCCGCCCGTCGCGCTTAAGGTTCCGCCGGCATAAGGCAAGCCTACGGTGCCTTCCGGCAGAGGAGCCGCTGTGAAGATCAACTCCGGATTCACTTGGATGCTAAGGTTCTTAACGACCGTTCCCCCGTTGCCGTCCTTCACTTGAACCTGAAACTCATAGGCTCCTGCCGCCGTCGGCTTCCCTTGAATGGATGCTTTCTTCGGATCGAGCGGGTCGACGGTAAACGTCAGTCCCGCAGGCAGCGTACCGCCAACCGTCCATGTATAAATCCCGCTTCCGCCCGATGCGGAAAACTCTTGTTTGGCGTAAGCTACGCCCGCCGTTCCGACAGGCAGTTCCGGCGTTTGAACCGTTAATGCCGCACGAACTTGCAGTGAGAGGGTCTTTATCGCCTTCACCCCATAGCCGTCTGCGACCTGGATCGCGAAGCTATACGTGCCTTCCGTCGCCGGTGTCCCGCTTATAGCGGCAGTCGCCGGGTCGAACGTCAGGCCTGCCGGAAGCGAGCCGCTTGCGACCGACCACGTGTACGTCCCGTTCCCGCCGCTTGCGCTGAGCGTCTGCTGCGGGTAGGCGGTGCCCACGGTGCCTTCCGGCAGAACCGGCGCATGAATGACAAGCTGCGGATGAATCTGAAGCGTCAGCGCTCTTGACGCCGTCAGCGAGTTGCCGTCCGTCACAAGAACCACGAAAGAGAATGTCCCTTCGCTCGCGGGCGTGCCGCTCAAGGTCCCGTCCGCCGCAAGCGTCAGTCCGCCTGGCACCGTACCGGCGGCAATACTCCAAGCGTAGACGCCGTTGCCGCCCGTTGCCGCAAGCGAGGCCGTATAAGCCGCTCCGACAGCTCCATGCGGTACGCTGGTTGTGGACACCTCAAGCATCGGGTTCACCTGAATCGTAAGCTCCTTCGTCGCCGTTACGCCGTTGCCGTCGGTAAGCTGTACGGTAAAGCTATGGCTGTTCGCCATCGTGGGTGTGCCGCTGAGCTTCGCCGTGGCGGCATCGAACGTTACACCCGCGGGCAGAGCGCCGCCGGTCACGACCCACACATAGGCCCCGTCGCCGCCGGTCGCCGTCAGCGTTTGCGAATAGGCGACGCCAACCGTCCCTTGCGGCAAGCTCGAAGTGGCGATTTGCGGCTTCGGATGAATAGCAGTCGCATCGCTGGCCGAATTATTGCCCGTATGGATCTCGCCGCCGCCGGAAACGGCTGCCGAGTTCGTTACACCCGCAGGTGCATCTTGGTCTACCGATACCGTCACGGTGATCGGAGGATAGGCGTTCCCCCCTGCCAGCTCATCGGATCGGGTACAGCTTAACGTCCCGGAATCGCAGCTCCAGCCGTTGCCGCCAAGCCCCTTCAACGTGAGCCCGGCCGGCAGGGTGTCCGTCACGGTTACAGCAGAGCCGTCCGTTGTACCTTGTCCGCTATTTGTCACCGTTATCGTATATACAGCCGAGGCTTGCCCCTGCGTAAAGCTGCCCGTATGGGACTTCGCAATCGTCAAGTCGGCCACGGGAATGATCGTCGTCGGATCGCTTACCGTATTATTGGCGTTATTGACGTCGCCGCCGCCTGAGACGTTAACCGTATTCGTAAGCAGCGCAGCCGCATTGGCCGCAACGTCCACCGTCAAAGTGATCGGGGGATAGCTGTCCCCGGAAGCAAGCGCGTCCGCCCTGCTGCATGTGGCCGTTCCCGCATCGCAAGTCCAGCCGGAGCCCGCTAACCCCGTCGCGGTCATCCCCGCAGGCAGCGTGTCCGCCACCGTCACCGTACCGCTTGTCAAGCCGGTACCGGCATTGCGGACGGTGATCGTATACGAAGCTCCCGTTTGCCCTTGCTTAAAGTTCCCGACATGCGATTTCGCAATTGTCAAATCGGGTAATTGAATGATGCTTGTCGGATCGCTGACCGTGTTATTCGACGTATTCGCATCTCCGCCGCCTAAAACTTCGGCCACATTCGTTACGCTTGAGGGCGCATTCGCCGCTACGTTTACCTTCAGCGTAATGTCCGGATAACTCGCTCCTGCCGCCAACGCGTCGGTACGCGTGCAGACGAGCGTTCCCGTATCGCAAGTCCATCCCGTTCCTTCCAGCTCGGCGGCCGTTAATTCAGCGGGCAGCATGTCCTTGACCGTCACCGTACCGCTTGTGCTGCCGCCTCCGAGGTTTTTAACCTTCATGGTATAAACCGCTCCGGTCTGCCCCTGTGTGAAGTCGCCGGTGTGCGTCTTGGTAATGGATAGGTCCGGCGGGCCCGTAACCGTCAGCTTGAACGAAGTGCTTAAACTGCGGGACATTCCCGAAACCGAGCTGTTGGCGGTTACTTGAATCTCGGCCGCTCCGCCTGCGGCAGGCGTAACGGTCAACGTGCGGGATGTCCCGCTGCCTGTTATGACGACGTTTCCGTTCGGAACCACCGTTTGGTCCGAGGAGCTGGCCGCCAGCCCGGAGAGCTTCGTTTCGTCCCACGAAAGGGTTACGGCATAGGTGCCGTTCACGCCGATCGAAGCATCCGGCATTCCCTCATAAGCGCCGATATCGACTGCGGCGTTCGTTTTCCGCGGGAAGCCGCGCTGGTCGAACGTCGTCGCCAAAACATTGCTTCCTTTGCCGAGCGCCGGACTACTCCCCTTCAAGGCATTCGTTTCGCCCAAGCCGCCGTTGGCGCTTAACGGAAGCACACCGGGGTCGGCCACGTCCACCTGGTTTCCATTCACTGCCTGCAAAAGTCCGTTGCCGCCCAGTCCGATCAGGTTGTAGCTGCTTGTTGCGTCGATTCCCGCTATTACGTTTTGACCGGTCCTTACTTCAAGATCGCTGGCAGAGCCCCCTGCCTTGCTGTTCCCGGCGGCAATCGTATTTTGCAGCTTCGGATTGCCGTTCAGCACATACAGCCCGCCGCCCCCCTGATCGGCTTGATTGTCGAACAGGGTGACGTGCGTCAGCGTAGTATTTCCAACCGAATTATACAGGCCGCCACCCTTCCCTTTGGCCGTATTTCCGCTGATCGTCGTATTCGTGATTAGAGCCGGTGCGCCGAGGTAAAGCCCCCCGCCGCCTGCCTGAGGATCGATCGTTCCGTTGGCCTGGTTGCGGGAGATCGTTGTGCCCTCAATCCGGATCTGCCCCGGTACCGAAGCGGGAAAAACAGTCATCCCGCCTCCCAGACCGTTCGAAGCGATATTTCCATCGATAACGGAGTTGAATACATCGATGTTCATGTCGCCCTCAAAATGCACCCCGCCTCCCCGTTCCACAGCGGTGTTGCCTTGAACGGCCGTGTTTCGAAGAACCGCTTTGCCTCCCTGCAGTCCGGCGATATTCAAGCCGCCACCCCAATGGCCGGCGGCTGATACGGAATTTCCGGTGACGACGCAGTTCTCGATCGTTACCGTGCCTTGGCTGCCTGTGTAACCGAGAATTCCTCCGCCGCCGAACTCCTCGCCGGCGGCAAGCTGCCCACCGCTGACCGTCAGCGCCTTCAACGAGATGCTATAGCCGGTATCCGAATCCGGATTCAGATTGAATACCCGTTTGCCTGTCCCGTCCGTCTGCTTGATCACCGTGCCCGCTGGATTCCCGTTCGGGTCTCCTCCCGCTCCGATGATCGACACGTTGCTGCGAATTGCCAATTCTCCCGAATTCAGCACGTAAGTCCCGGCCGGGATTTGGATCGTATTTGATCCGCCCGAGCCGTTGCTTTGATTCACCGCCGCCCGCAGCGAGCATTGGCCCGCTACCGAGCAGTTTCCCGGTATATCGGCTGTCGTGTCCACGGTTATCGTAGCTGCGAAAGCTGAGGAAGCTGCAAACATGGACAAAAGCAACAATAAAACGGCCGCACCGCCAAAAACGGCAAGCGTCCGTACGAAGCCAGCGGTTTGCCTCGCTTCGGCATGGTCAACCATGGCGTTTATTCTCATTCATACCCTTCCTTCGTCTCGCCGATTCTCCCTTTTAACGGCCAAATAACGTACCGGATGCCGGCGTATTAGCTGTCTCTAGGAGGAAACATACCATTAAGGCAGATAATAAAATGAATGGCAAGATAGGGCTGCATATTGTTATGAGGTTGGGAGCCCCCCGCCGATTGGACCGCTCCCGGATGCATCGGAACGGAATTTGTAAAGCCACCGTAAGCTGCTCCTCCGACACGCCCCGGGGTTTTCGCCCACAACATCCCTTCCACCGTAGTTCCGGAACCCGCAGCGGCGGAGTTGACTAAATGCGTATGCGCGGGAAGCTGCGATGTCAATAGCGTTACCGTCCGGCTGCCTCCTGACTGTCCGATATTCCGCGGCGTTAACCCCGGCCCGTTCCCCCGATGCATCGGAGCCGCTCCCTGCAAATTGGGCAGGGCAAACGTCGTTTTCCCGTCTCCCCCATACTGCGTGCCGAGGATCGAAAACAACGGCGTATTTTGCGCAATCGGGATAAGCTGTCCGTTGCAGAAAGCCCAGCCTTTAGGAGCAAAATTGCCCGCAAACATCGTAATCTCCCCTAAAAAACTATCCATAGGCCTGCTCCTTCCTCCTAATCCCTGGTTGGGTAACTGCCATCAATCGCAATGCAAAAATTCAAGACCGTATAGGGCTGCATGTTCGTATGAGCTTGATTTTGCCCCACACTCCCCACAGCGCCCGTACTTAGCTGTTTGTCGGCTTGCGTATGATAGGAGCTTACAGCTGTTTTGGCCCAGACGTTATTTACGGGGCTTTTGGACGAGGCTGTGTCATTGCTCCCCCACGCCTGATGGGTATGTGCCGGTATTTCGTTTACGGTCAGCGTATGCGCTTCCTCGCCCCCAGCTTGTCCTAAGGTGATGCCGTTCCCTGGATGAACCGGCACCCGTCCTCGCAAATCCGGGAGCGCAAAAGTGGTCACACCGTTCCCGCCGTAGGTCGTGCCGAGCAGCGAATACAAAGCCTGATTCTGATTGATCGGCAAAATGGCTCCATTGCATAGAGCCCATCCGCGCGGAGCAAAGTTAAACGCAAATAATTTAATTTGTCCGAGATAAGGTTCTGACACCCCGACTCCTCCTTCTTCAATCCGTCTGAACTAGTTCTGGGAAGGGTAACCTCCATGCAAGGAAATGATGAACGAAATGGTCGTGAAAGGCATCACATTGTCATGCGGTTGCCCTCCCCCGGAGGGCGTTAAGGCGTTGGGGTTCATCGTTCCGCCCGGCGTTCCGCCGCCGAACTGCGTTAGCGTGGAGTTCGCCCAGTATCCGCCTTCCGGCGAATTCGATGTCCCCTGCTGCGACTGAGCCATCACGCCATGCGTATGCGCGGGCATCTGATTCGCGATTAGCGTTACGGATTCGACGCCGTCCTTTTGTCCCAAGGAATAAGTGCTGCTTGTTGCAGGATTTTTTCCCATATGAATCGGCACCCGTCCTCGCAAGTCCGGCAATGCGAAGTTCGTTTGTCCGTCCCCGCCGTAGGTCGTGCCAATCAACATAAAGAGAGTGTCGTACTCTGCAATGGACAACAGTCGTCCGTCGCACAACGCCCAACCTAAAGGCGCAAAGTTTCCAGCAAACATCCGGATTTCGCCCATATATGGCTCTGCCATCCATAATCAGCTCCTTTTTCGATTGATATAGCGAATGCTATTCCGCCGCTAACGGGCGGCTAAATACAACTTCGTACAAGAAACCATCGGGATTTTTGCCTACGGGCACCGTAAACAGGTGGAGTTCGCCCAACTGTGGATGTCTGAACAAGTAGATTTGCTGTGGGAGAAACGGTTCTAGGGGGCCTGAGAATAGTAATGAGAACCGCTCGTAATCCGGGGTGGAGCCTGTGTCCTTGGCTTCGATCAAGCTCAATTCGGCGTCGCTTTCATCCAGCTCCACTTTAAAGCTGGTGTCCAGCACACTATGAAAGGAAGAAAAACAATCCAGTCGCAAAATATCACCTACATCTAGAATTGAGTATTGGCCTGCCAGATCATCTCGCAATACAAACCGTTTTCTTGCTGTGTACGGAACCCGAGCCGCTCGTATAAACGCCGGGCCGGATTATGAGCCTGTACGCTCAGCCAAAGCGGCTTGCCAGCTTTTTGCGCTTCCTGTTGAAGCGATTGCAGCAGCGATGTGCCGATCCCCTGCCGTTGATATATAGGAAGCAGGGCCAAATCGATCAGCACGATCCGGTTCTCCAGCCGGGCCGTCATCCTTCGGCCGACCCGTTGCTGCCTGTGCCAAACGAGCTCCCATCCGGCCTCCGGATACTGCGCGGCGTATGTCTTTTGCTGAAGCTGGCACTGCATCCGGAGAAATTGGTCGATCTGCCCGGGTCCCCAGCCCCATGCCCCGACTTCCTCCATCCGGCTGCTTGCGTACACTTCATAAAGAAAGGACTCGTCCTCCGCCTGAGCGCGGGAAAACCGTAACACCGCCTACACCTGCCTTCGGGCCTGATTGCCGACAAAAAAATCATCCGCTGCGTCTGCCGCCGTATTCCGCAAACCCGCATTTTATGCTATCTTAAACTTTAGGTATAAATTACTAGATTGTTCAATTAAATTATACATAGTTTCCTACCATTCGGCTACAACGAATTGATGCCCTAATAGAGGAGATCGCTGATGAAAAACAAAACGCTTTCCCGACGAACGTTTCTGGCTTACCTTGGCACCGGGGCCGTTACGATTGCCGCCGCATCGACAGGCTTGGGCGCTTTTACCGGCAGCGCCGCCGCAAGCGATAGCTTGTTCGACCGGAAAACCGGCAAAGTAACCGACGCTTTCACACCGATCGAACCGGGAGCGGGCGACGAGCTCGTCCTCCCCAAAGGCTTCAGGCACGACGTTCTGGTCAGCTTCGGAGATCCGATTAACCGCAAGGGCGATACGTTCGGCTACAACAACGAGTTTACCCGCTTCTTTCCGTTTGACGACAAGCAGGTGAACGGACTTCTCTGGGTCAATCATGCCTCCGTTCATCCACTGCTGGCCTTGAATCAGCGGCAGCCGGGCCCGCTCGGCGCGGACCAGGTCAAGTCGCTGTTGTACGGTCAGGGAGCCTCCGTTGTCGAAGCGTACCGCGATCAGGAAGGCAAATGGAAAATCAACCCGGATTCCGCATACGCGCGGCGGATTACGGGCTATGACCGTGTCGAGCTGGCCGGCCCGGCCCGGGGAACGCGCGCCGTGAAGGGAGCCGCGTTGGTGCAAGGCACCTTCGGGAACGGCGCAGGGAGCGTCACGCCATGGGGCACCGTGCTTTCTTGCGAAGGAGATTTCGAGAGCACCTGCGGGAGCGCCGGACTTGAGCTTTCGCACTACGGCTGGGTGGTCGAAGCCGATCCGTTCGACGGCAGCTTCAAGCTGCGGAAGCATACCGCCCTCGGCCGGTTCCATCATGGCCAGCTGGCCGTAACGCTAAGCAAGGACGGCCGTGTGGTCGTCTATATGGGGGACACGACCCCGGATTCGTGTCTTTACAAATTTGTCAGCGCCGGGAAGCTCCAGGCCGCGTCGGGAAAAGCGAACGCCGATCTGCTGACCGAAGGCACGCTTTACGCCGCCGACCTCGTCAACGGACGGTGGGTTCCGCTGACGATCGAAGCCGTCAAGAACGCGTTAAACCGCGACGACTTCCAAGTGCCGTTCGGCGTCAATCAAATTAAGGAAGTGCTCGTTGAGCGGTATAAGGAGCAAGCCGACGTGCTCGTCTATGCTCAGGACGCCGCCTTGATCTTGGGAGCGACGCCAACCGACAGGCCGGCCGGATTGGTTGTCCATGCCAAAAGCGGCGCCTTGATCGCCGCCTTTCCGAATAATATACGCCACGGAAATATCCACGGACATCTGGCGCAGCTTGCCGAGCAGGACGGAGACGCAGGCGGCGCTGCGTTCGACTATGAGATCGTATCGAGCGGCGGGCGCGGCAGCGGCTACAGCTCGCCGGGAACGCTGCTCTTCGACGACCGGAGCCACCTGTGGGTCGCCTCCGATATTCCGGCGGACAAGCTGAATCAAGGCGCGTACGCCCCGTTCCGCAACAACGGGCTGTACGTGGTCCGCACAGCCGGTCAAGATACTGCGGCGGCGCAGCTTTTCGCTTCCGCGCCTGTCGAAGCGGCCTTTACGGGCCCTTGCTTCACGGCGGACGAGCGGACCTTGTTCCTGTCCGTCTCGCATCCCGGTCAAGCAACGGTGCCAACCGGCAAACCGACGAGCCTGTGGCCTCACCGTTCCGGGGATTCCGGCCCGCGCCCGTCCGTCGTCGCTATCAGCGGTTTCGCTTAAAACGCAAGACAAGCCTCCTCTGCGGAGGCTTTTTTCCTCGTAAATAGCATCGAATTCACGCCTAAATGCCGTCGAATCGTGTCGAAGCCTTGGAATTTTTCCTTTCAAAGGCTATAATGTCATCAGAGTGAATTTGGCAGAAGAAATGGAAGTGGATTGAAATTGCGAAAAATTGGAAGAAATGAGCCGTGTCCCTGCGGCAGCGGAAAGAAGTACAAGCACTGCTGCCTTCTGACCGGTGAAGCGCCTCAACTCCAAGCGGCAGCGCCGAATATCGGCTCGCCGTCCAACAGCCGGCCTTCAGCGGATCAAGGTCCGTCTCTCAATGCGGAAACCGTGCAGACACTTATTGAGGTGCTGGACTGGCCTCAAGAAATATATCAATCGGTCGCCGAACAATTAGCCGGGCAAATGACAGGAACCTTCGATTGGCAGCGCATTACGGAAGCCGTCGCCTTGTGGCATGCGTACGCATCCCACGAACGCCCGCAGATCCGCAAAGCGGACGTGATGCTCGCTGCAGTGGAATACGCCATCGGCTCCATGCACGGCGTTGCCGAAGTGACTCAATCGGCGCTTTCGGCCAAGTACAACGTATCCTCCGGCTCGATCGCCCAGCGGGCGCAAAAAATTACGGAGTTCGCCGAGCAGATGAAAAACGGCAAATAACACCGTATATGCACACAAAACAAAAACCGTTCTCCCGACTCATCGGGAAAACGGTTTTTTTGTCGTTTCGACGAAGAAATGGTCGGCTGACGCCGCGCGGAGGCCCACGAACATGCAGTACAACAGCCTGTCTGGCGTTAACGGCAAGGAAAGACCTAATACCGCTGCAGGATTTACAACACAAAGCATCCATCTTAGTATTTGAAGCGAATCTCCGGAGAATAACCGAAGGTAACGGGAGGTGAGCCCTTTTTCTTCCATTCCGGCCGTTGCCGGAACTTCAATAAACTTGGAAAGGAAGTAGAGAGTGATGCGAAAATTATTGACGCTTATCGTCGGCTTGACCTTGATTGCGAGCGCAAATTTTGCGGTAGCCGCCGATCCGGCCCCGGTGTCTGTTCCAGCTGCCGCAGCCGGAGGCGCCACCGATGTCAAGTTTAAAGGTACGACAGCGCCGATTGGGGTGAATGTGCGCTCCGGCGCAACAACCAAATCGGGCGTGCTGTATACGATAGCGGGAAATACCGAAGTCAATTTCGACGGATGGGAAGAAGGAGAAGCACAGCAGGATTATTGGACCGGACAAAGCGATACGCGCTGGTTTTATTTTTACAAAAACAATGCGAAGCATTACATCTCTTCGGCGTTCATCTTCGGTAATCCGCCGGATACCGGAAATCCAAGACCGCCGAAGCCGCCAGGAACCGGCGCCACCGTGCCGGACGTGCGGCAAAAAATGAGCAACTGGTGCTGGGCGGGCGTATCCGTACCGATCCTGCAGCATTACGGAAAAACCGTTTCACAAGAGGAGTTTGTGCGCTACGTCAAGGGCGGGCTCTACAACGATCCTGCCACGACAGGCGAAATCAAGTACGGCTTGAAGCGTTACGGCGTCAACAGCAGCGATTTCTACAATCTCCCGACGCTCCAATGGGTGAAAAACGAGGTCGACGGGAGCCGTCCGATGGTTGCTTTTATCCGCTGGACAAACGGGGCGGCCATCGGTCACTTCGTCGTTCTTGACGGCTACTATACCGGAACCGGCGGAAACCAATACGTATCCTACATGGACCCGTGGTACGGCGATCATTATTCTCAGACGTTCGACTCTTTTAAAAGCAACAATCGTTTCGTATGGCGCGGAACGATTAGCACGAGCAAATAAGAAAAGCTTCTTATCGAACCCTATTCGAGGAAGATACATTCGTGTCTTAGAGGAAGCTTTTCTTGCGAGCAGAAAGAAAGGGGCGGAAACATGGGGAAACGTACACTTTTCACGTTGACGACAGCGATCATGACGGGAGGTCTTCTATTCGCTATGGCCGGATACGCAGCGTTCAACTCTCCTGAGCAAATCGGCTTACAGGACTTTATTCAAATCCATCAACAGCAGAAGGACAAAAATTTGGCGGGCGACTCCTTCTCCGCTGCGCAATTATCCGAATTCAGCATCGCGATCGACGCCACGGCTACGGCCGAACAAATCCAGGCTTATTCGGACGCTTCTTTCAAGAAGCTGCTCCAGCCGACGAACGAACGTCTGTGGTTCGTCATGATTAACGGCGCGCCGGAAGGGATTCTGATTGCCAACGACAAAAAGCCGGTGAAGATGGGCGGAAAAAACCGGAGCAAAGATTTGCTGAAGCTGTACCACAGCGCTCGCGGGCTTGCGGCGAACGACGAACAAGTCCGCTATGTCGAATTCGAAGGACAGGGCTTGCTCCTCGTACTTAGCGGCGAAGCCGAGTCCGTCTTTTTGTCCCAGGGGCTGGCATCGCTGCTCCAGCTTCCGGAAGGCCAGGTGCAACCGCGAGAAGTTATCGCCAAAATGAAGGCAAGGATCGCCCCAACCTCTGCACAGCAGGAATGATCGAAGCCTAGACCCGAGGACGAAAAAGGCCGCCGGAAATCGGCGGCGGGAGTGTTGAGAAAGAGGTTATGGACTGAAATAGAGAAACATACGGAGGTGGGGGATCCACTTGAGAAGCGATAGCGCCCGCCTTTGTCTTCGGGAAATGTCCGCTACCAAGCGGCTTCAATAAAAATTTCCCGAGGACAAGAGCGGTCGGAAGTGGATACCCCACCCTTCGTAACCTCTATTTTTCCATACAAACTACAATCCGAAAACATGCTTTGCCGTTTGCGTCGTCGCTTCGGCCACTTCCTCCGCGCTTTTGCCCATACAAACTACAATCCGAAAACATGCTTTGCCGTTTGCGTCGTCGCTTCGGCCACTTCCTCCGCGCTTTTGCCCATACAAACGGATACGGCCTGCAAGATATGCGGCAGAAACGCGGGCTCGTTGCGTCCGTCCGCCGGCTTGGCGGGCAGATCCCGCGGCGTAAGGAACGGAGCGTCCGTCTCGATCATCAGCCGGTCGAGCGGAATGCGCCGCACCAGCTCCCGCAGATGCTTGCCCCGCCGCTCGTCGCAGATCCAGCCCGTAATCCCGATATACAGTCCCATATCGAGATACGTCTTCAACTCGCTTGCGCTGCCGGTGAAGCAGTGGACGACCGCCCGGTCGATCCGGTGCAGATGCGTCTTCAAGATGCGGACGAAATCCGCATGCGCCTCCCGCTCGTGCAGGAACAACGGCATCCTCAGCTCGCACGCCAGCATGACCTGCGCTTCGAACCATTTCCTCTGCACGTCGCGCGGCGAGAAATCGCGGTTGTAATCCAAGCCGCATTCTCCGATCGCTACGACGGAAGGCAGCGCGGCCAGCTTGCGCAGCTGCGCCAGCGTGTCCGGGCCGCAGCTGCGGGCGTCATGCGGATGGATGCCTGCGGTGGAGTAAAGCTTGCCGGGGAACCGAGCCGCATACCTCGCGGCTTCTTCGCTGTTTCTCATATGCGTCCCCGTCAAAATAAGCGGAGAGACACCCTCCGCTTCCGCCCGGGCGACGACCTGGTCGCGGTCCGGATGAAACGAACGGTGCATTAAGTTGACGCCGATATCGATCAGCGAAGGCTTCCTCATCGTTTGTTCGCTCCTTTCCCATCGTCTACTGCGCAGCAGGACGCCGGCACTTCGTCGGCCAGCCACACTTCATTTCCGGCAAAATAAAACGATACGCCCATACTGCGGGCTTTAGCCGTATCCACGCGAAGGATGACAAGCTCCCCTCTGCGGCTACCTGCCAGTGTGGCGAACTGCAGCCCTTCGGACAAATGCACGTACTGGCGGCCCATCGGCCGGATGCCTTCCCGCAGAATCGCCGGCGCGGCATGACGGTTCGTGCCATGATACAGCGTCTCGGGCGGGTCGCCGGGCTCGTAGCGAATCTTCTCGAAGCTGTGCCCGTATCGGGCGCGGATGCGGCCATTCGCGATTTCGAAGCGCTGCTTATCCGATTTGCGCACGACCTGCTCTACATCCTGCAGCGTGATCGACGCCCATCTGGGCTGCGACCGGATGGCGCGCATCATGTCTTTCAGTTCGCACGATCCGTCCGTCGGGTCCAGAACGAGCCCGAACGCTTTTGGATCGTGCCTTAACAGTTTGGTCATAAATTTGCTTAAGCGAATTTCCGTTTTTTCATTTAACATATCGATCTCTTCCTTATTTAAAAAAGTTCACATAACCAGGCTGGCCGGTCGTTTCGTATGCCGGTTGGCATAGGCGGAGGCGGCGTACGAGTCAGGCTTCACCCGAGCGGCGTATCTTCCCATCGCTTCGACCCGGTCCACCATCTCCTGAACGTACAGCGACGTCTTGTTGACGACCGGCTCCGTGCCCGCATCAATATCGATAAACGCTTCAAGCGAAGAGCCTTGGTACACATAGGGCAGCAGCAGCTCTTCCATCCGGTTCACCGCGTCCCCCTCGAAATAGCAGGCTATCTCTTGCGAGAGCGACGTTTCGATCGTCAGCTTCTCTTTGACGGAGGTCAGCTCCCGGGGAAGCACCACCTGCCGGTAGCAGGCCCAAGCCCCTTTGCCCGGACGGCGGATAATAATGCCGGTCACGAATTTGGTGTGACCGCGGTGAACCTGGCTATCGGTACCGATCATCAGTTGATACGGCGATGCCGGATCTTGAGAGATGAACCGCAGCATCCGCTCGATCACATCGTCGAGGGAGAGGCGGCGTTCTGTCACATTATGAAATGTGAGGTCATCGTGCATGGTAAAAAGATTTGTTCGCTTCATGGTTGTTTGTCACCTGTACAATGTACACGGCATCCTTTCGTTATGTATTTGGTTGGAGCCGACGGGACTTGAACCCGCGGCCTCCGGTCTGACGAACCGGCGAGAACTCCCGCTTCTCCACAGCTCCATGTGAGTATAGGGGAAGATGGAATCGAACCACCGCTCGCGGCTTCAAATGCCGCTGCCTTACCACTTGGCGATTCCCCTGAGTTGGACGGATAGGTGCGGGGACGGCCCGCAGGTCTGCCAGTCGCCGAATATAGCAGCAACCTCTATGACTACATCCTATCCATGATGAAATGGTGACGCATGGGGGATTCGAACCCGCCGAGTGCACGATTGAAAGTCGTGTGGCTTAACCGCTTGCCTAATGCGCCGCGTAAAAAATGAAAAGACTGCGAGCTCACGCGCTTTTCTTCCGCCCGGATTCGTGCCAAGGCATAAGAAAAGCCGCCGTGATCCGGCAGCCTTGTATCTCCGTATTTTGCATACGCCGAAACGTATGTCAGAATCGCCCGACCTTCAGGGAAGGAGGGGTTCGGAGCAGACCAAGACTACTGGACTTTGTTTGTAATTCAAATTGGACCTCGTGAACATGGACAATCTTATCATGATTCGTCATCGCTACTCTCTCCTTCCACGTGAATTTAAGCAAACAAAAAAGCTGCGCTTCGTCCCTTTTTCCCGCCACCAAGGCAAAAGAAAAAGGCTACGACGATTCGCAGCCTCACCTACCGAATTCCAATTACGATGCGTCTAAAAGCGCCAAACATCGTACAGGTACGCGAAAGCTACGTAAAAAGCGTTGGTTATGAAAGGAATCATGAGCGGATCCTTGCTCGGTATGTAACAGTTGTTCGAATGCGTTATGCGTTCTCATGTTCCTAACCTCCCTTCGCTTTTTGTGTTCATCAAGTTGGTGAAATCTTATCATGCGTACTGCGAGCATGTCAACCATTATTTTTGTAAAATTGTATTTCTTTAACTTTCACGCTTTACCGCCGTAAGGAAGCAGCACGGTAAAAATTGGTTCCCCCCGGAGCGGTCCGACAATGCCGTGATCGAGAGCCCCTATAAAGATCCCGAGCAAAAGTAAACATGATGTACCGAATCATTGCGAGACGCAAATCAGACTGCCAAATGGCAGTCTGAGCTTTGTCGAGAAACCCTATTCGCAGTCAAGACCGCTGCACAGTCACAATTCACATCTTGCTAATCGTCACATCATCCCATTCGCATTTTATCTGCGTGAAGACCGCATCAGCCATAGAAAATAAGGCGCTCCGAGGAGCGAGACGATCAGGCCTGACGGAATCTCCTTAGGCGGCAGCAGATTGCGGCCGACGATGTCGGCCAATACGAGCAGGACGGCCCCGAGCAGCGCGGCAAGCGGCATGAGCCGGCGATGATTGTGCCCGATCAGAAGGCGCGCCGCATGAGGGGCGATCAGCCCCACAAAGCCGATCGTGCCTACGATCGATACGGCCGCAGCCGCCAGCGCCACGCCGATCGCCGCCGCTCTCAGCCGCGTCTGCTCGACGTTGACCCCAAGGCCGACTGCGCCCTCCTGACCGAAGGCCAAAATGTCCACTCTCCGCCCGATCAGCCATGCCAGCGGCAGCAGCAGCACGGGCCACACCACGAGCTGCGCCAGCTCCTCCCAGCCCCGCGCGTACGTGCTGCCGGAAATCCAGGCTAACGCCACGGCCACGTTCATTTTGGTCTGCACCACGATGAGCTGAATAACGGCCGAGCCGCACGCGGATACCGCGATCCCGACGAGCGCCAGCACAGCTGGCTGCAGGCCCGTCTTGCGGGCGATGAGATAGACGATCAGCGCCGCGGCGATCGCTCCGACGAAGGAGGCAAACGGCAGCAGCGCGATCGGCAGCTCCGGCCAGACGAGCAGCAGAAGCAGCGCGCCGACCCCGGCCCCGGCCGAAACACCGACGATGGACGGATCGGCCATCGGATTGCGCACGACCCCCTGCAGCAGCAGGCCGCTGACCGCAAGCGCCGCTCCGGCGCAGGCCGCGACGAGCATCCGGGGCAGCCGCTGGTCGAGCACGATCGAACGGGCCAGGTCGGGGCCTTGGCCTTGAACCGCCGCCAGCACGTCCTGCAGCGGGATTTTTACATCGCCGAAGATCATGCCCAGAATCGTGACCGCGACGAGCAGCGCCCCGAATATACCAAGAAGCGCACGGTACGAAAGGAAACGGGTCGTCGTGTCAAGCGACGAGGCGGACGGCTTCGGCACCTCGCGATGCTTTTGCGCGGCCCGGTAGGACAAATAAGCAAGGCACGGCCCTCCGATAAGCGCCGTAACTGCACCTACCGGAAGCTCGCCGTACGAGCTGTTGTTGGCCAGCCGGCTGCCGACGTCGGCAGC
>NZ_JTHN01000143.1 GCF_001399685.1 Paenibacillus sp. A3 | reverse complement strand
GGTAGATAGGGGGTCCCCGGAAAGTAATCGGAATAAGCTTCCAAGTGCTACTTCACTTTCCGGGGGAGGGCAGCGGCTGGAGGGATATACCCCACCGGCGTATGCGGAGAGTTCTATACGCGAAGCGAGTTTCTCAACAGGCTAAAACCTTACCGGGAGGACATGTCCATGAAAGAGAAATATGTGTTCCGTTAAGTCCGAGGTCCCCCGCCGCATCCTATTCGCCATCTTTTAAAACTTTAGCTTGGGAGGACGAATATGGATATTTTGATCAGAGAACTGACGGCTGGGGACGGAGAGCGATGGATGGACCTCGACGGAAGCTTTATCGTGGATTCTACCCTTGTCCTGACATTAGCAGGACAGCGGATCGGCTATACGGTGAAAGAGATACCCGCGTATAAGAAAAGCTACGCCGACGAACCGTTGGAAGACGACACGGAGGCGGATTATTCGGACTACATCGGCAACCCGGATCAAATCGTCTATTTGGCGTTCGCAGACGGTCAAGTCGCGGGGCATATGATTTTGAAACGATACTGGAACAAGTATACCTATATCGAAGATATCAAAGTCGACGCCCGCTACAGAGGATACGGCATCGGCCGCAAGCTGATCGAGCAGGCGAAGCGCTGGGCGAAGGACGGCGGCATGCCGGGAGTCATGCTGGAAACGCAAAGCAACAACGTCCGCGCATGCAAGTTCTACGAAAGCTGCGGTTTCGTCATCGGAGGGTTCGATTCTTACGTCTACAAAGGCATCGATAAACAAAGCGATGAAATCGCGATCTACTGGTATCTGATGTTTGAATAAGGCGCTTAGCGCCGGTTTACGAAGAGGGTAAAGAATGCAAGGGAGGAGGGGAAGGTTTGGGCAGAACAAGCACGCTCCCCCTTGCAGGGTCTATCCTCTTTTTTGTTGTTATGCAGCAATTATCCGCTTATTTCATTTAATTCTTTGCTCAAATGGTTGAGTGTCGCCGTCCGTTCCTGCGCCTCTTGCCGGTCAAACAAGAGCTGCTCCATAAATTCCGAGATATCCTCCAATTTGCGTCTGTACCGATAAAATTGCAGCACTTCAGGATTGATTGCAAAATCGTTATGTACCTGCCGATAGATGTTGGCAAAATCGTCATAATAAGGCTCGTCAACCAGGAACATCAGATCGGCTTCGACAGGAGCCAATTTCAGCCCTTCCCAGTCAATCAGCATCAGCTGCCGACCGGCTTGCATCAGATTCCAAGGGTGAAGATCGGTATGGCACAGGGCCATTCTTAAATTTCTGCTCCTCAAATCGGCAGACAGCTTCTCGACGGTATCTATCAGTCCATTCATTTGTTTCAGGTGAGGGGTTATCAATTCCCTTACGTCAGGAGGAAGCTCTTGAACTTTCCGTCCCAACATATTCCTCATCTGCGGCAAAAACGGAACAGTAAAGTCTTCCTTCAACGCCTTCGTTTCCACCGGGGTTTCTTCCCCGTACAAATGAAGCTCCGCGATCATGTTCGAGAGCTCGCCAACCTGCCCCTCGGTTAAAGCTTTCTCGCCAATCGTTTCTCCTTCGATATATTCATACAGCAAATAAATTCCTTCGTCATCTTCACATTTGTAAGCTCCGGTATTGGTTGGCACGGGTACGGGAAGCTTGCCTTTCAAGCCGCTGTGCTGCATAAGCCATACCGTGATGGGCACATATTTGTCAATGAGCGCCGTCCATTTCGGCGTCGACGCCCGGTTTTTTTCGTAGACCTTCAAGAAGAAGACATCCTTGCCGCTGCATACTTTAAAGGCAAGTGCCGCCCAGCCGCCCCGTTGTGGTAAAATACTGGTAAGCTCCAGATCGTAGTGTTCTTTCAAAATGATTGGGATCTTGTCCATAAGCTCCTCCTGCAAGAAATTGTAGCTTTATTATAAAACATGACAAGGGGCAGGGTCCAAATCCGATGCACGACCTTTACAAAATGATGCATTAAGTTTACAAAACAAGTTGACAAAAAAGAAGGGGAATCATACAATTTTAAAGGAATAGACTAAAAAATGGTTCGTACTACGGGGAAGAAAGAGAGATCCGATGAAAAAACAAAAAGTAACTACCCACGATATATCCAAGCTCCTCGGCATATCGCGAAATACGGTGTCCAAGGCGCTCAACAATCATGCAAGCGTTTCCGAGCAGACGAAGCAGAAGGTGCGCGAAGCGGCTGCCAGTCTCGGCTACAAATCCGTGGATGCAACGGCAGCGGAGGAGACGGAGGCAGCAAACGCGACGGTCAGAGGCGGCATCGCTTTCATCACGAACATATTTACCCCTGCCAACAACGGCTTCTGGATGGGAGTCATCAAGGGGATCGAGGAGATCACGGCCAAGAACGGCTACGAGCTGCTGTTTGATTTCATCAAACCGGACGAGCTTGCCAAGCTTTCGCTGCCTTCGTGCGTTGTAAACCGGTCGGTGAACGGCTTGATCGTCAGCGGCTATCTCAGCAAGGAATATACCGATCTTCTGGCCTCCGTGGATTTGCCTAAAGTATTTCTCGATGCCCGCCCGGACCTTTCGTTCTCTGCTCTGTATGCCGATATTTTACTGGTGGAAAACGAGGACAGCGTATACGATATGACGACGCATCTAATCGGACGGGGGCACCGCCATCTGGGCTTCGTAGGCGATGTCACCAGCTGCCGTTCGTTTATGGAGCGGTGGCTCGGTTTTAAACGGGCGGTGCTTGACGCGGGCTTGACTCTGGAGCCGGACTACTGCGCCACCGGTCCCAATCCGTCGCAGTACCATCATTACGACGATATCGAAAACGTATTCCAACGCCTCGAAGCGTTTCCGACGGCTTTCGTTTGCGCGAACGATACGATCGCCATCCGCGTCATTCAATATTTGCGAAACAAGGGCTTTCAGGTGCCGGAGCAAATCGCCGTGACCGGGTTCGATCATTCCGAGCATGCCGATTTTGTCACGCCTGCGCTGACCACCGTGCACTATGACGAGAAGGATTGGGGCCGCCGCGCGGCCGAAGAGCTGCTGTGGCGCATGAACAACCCTGCGCGGCCTTACGAATTAGTCCGTCTGGGCACGAAAGTGATCTATAACGATTCAACCTCAACGGTACCGACATCCTTGCCGGTTGCGGCAGCCTCGAGCGTTTCCCCTTAACTCAATGTGATTTTGCACACTGTAATATTACAAAACGCAACGATGTAAATGATAATGTAAAATTTTTGTTTACAATGTTGCGTTTTTTGTTTATGATGAACCTAGTAGGTTTGTAAGGGTTTACATTCTCTTCTTACAGGAGGTCATCCATTTGAAAAAGTTAAAGGCTATTGTTCCTGTAGCATTCCTTACCGCAAGTCTCGTTGCCTGCCAGAACGGCGGAAATAACGGGGCGGCGAGCTCGGCCGACGGCAGCGGGCAGTCCAAGCCGTCAGACGCATCGCTTAATCTTTCGATGGCTTTGATGGGCGGCGCGAAAACGCCGAATTCCTGGACGGAAAAAGCGTTGGAAGAGGATCTGACGAAGGCGCTGGGAAAACCGGTTGCACTTGAGAGCGTTTTCCTGCCGGGATGGGAAGATGCGCAGACGAAAATCAATTTGAACATGAGCGACAAAAGCACCATGCCCGACATTCAGTGGTGGTACGGCATGGATAAGGAATACACGAACTGGGTGAAATCCGGCGCGCTCGTCGACCTCGTTCCTTACCTCCAGAAGCACGGGAAAACGATTTTGAATTACTATTCTCCGGAAACGATGTTCTACTCCTATGAAAAAGGAAAGATGTACCGCCTGCCGGGAGACGTAGCGGAAGCGACCTCCATGACAACGATCATCCGCAAGGACTGGCTCGATAAGCTCGGGCTGAAGGTGCCGACGACGGTGGATGAATACATCGAAGTTTTGAGAGCGTTTACCAAGCGAGATCCCGACGGTAACGGCAAGGACGACACGTACGGCTTGTCCGGCCCGGGGATCGCAGGCTCGGCGGAATATCGCACATTCGCGCCGATTTTCTTCGCGTACAAGTCGATTCCGAACGAATTCATGGTGCAGGCCGACGGAACGGTCAAATACGGCGCGGTACTTCCGCAGACGAAAGAAGCTTTGAAGGTTTTGCAGAGCATGTATAAGGAAGGGCTCATTGATCCGCGGACGATCAGCAATACGGACGCCAATAAGTTCGAGGAAATCGCCGCAAGCGGCAAAGTCGGCTCCTTCTACCGCTGGATCGCTTATTTCAACCCGTCCAGCACGCTGTACAAATCGTTCAAAGCGAACAATCCCTCGGGCGAGCTGCTCGCGATTCCGCCGGTCAAAGGCCCGGACGGCTTCAGCTCGGATTATCCCGAAGCGGTCGGAGGCTGGTGCTTCATCGGCGTGACCAGCAAGACCAAAGATCCCGCAGGCGCGGTTCAAGCGCTGAACCGGATCGCTTCTCCCGAAACGTTCAAGCTGGTCAGCTTCGGCAAGGAAGGCGAGCATTACAAGATAGAGAATGGCCAGTTCCAATCGCTCCTGACGCCGGACGAACAGAACAAGCTCGGCATCGGCAACTACACCTGGTATTTGAGCCGCAAGGACGAAGCGAACATTTCCAACATTCCGCAGGTGATCGACTTGTTCAAGAAGGGCGAGGCGACGTCCAAGCCGCTGCGGGAGCTGGTGGTCCGCTTCAAAACGAACGATCGCCCGGCCTTCAAGGAGTACATCAAGGACATCGAGAAAGTGCGGGACGAAGTGTTCTACGGCATCATTTCCGGCAAGAAGAGTATCGATGAATTCGACAAGTTTGTCGACAAATATTATGCCATGGGCGGCAAAAAGGTAGAGGAAGAGGCCAACGCCCTGTACAAAGCGCAAAAGCAGGAGTATGCGGAATTTTTAACGTGGTACGACAAAGAAATTAAGCCTTACAAATAAGGGGGAAAACCTCTTGCTAAAAGATCTGGTCAGGGACAAGTACTTATATTTGCTGCTGCTGCCCGGTATGCTGTTCATCGTCGTGTTCAAATATATCCCGATGTACGGCTTGGTCATCGCTTTTCAGGAATACAACATATTGCAGGGCGTCGGAGGCAGTGACTGGGTCGGGTTTTACCAGTTCGAAAAGCTGTTCACGATGCTGGACTTCACGAACGTGTTCAAGAACACGCTGATCATCAGCACGCTGAAGCTGATCTGGGGCTTCCCGGCGCCGATCGTGCTGGCTCTTTTGTTAAACGAGGTCAAGCAGCTCGTGTTTCAGAGGTTCGTGCAAACCGTCGTTTATTTGCCTCACTTTATTTCGTGGGTTATTTTTTCCGGGATCATCATCATCTTTTTGAATCCGGTGGACGGGCTGGTCAATCAGGTGATGGGCTGGTTCGGGGGCGAGCCGGTCGACTTCCTGATCGAAAAATCGTATTTCCGCTCCATTCTGGTCGCTACCGATATTTACAAGGAGGTCGGCTGGGGCACGATCATATATTTGGCCGCCATTTCGGGAATCAACCCGCAGCTGTACGAAGCCGCCATTGTAGACGGGGCAGGCCGGTTCAGGCAAATGTGGAACATCACACTTCCGTCGATCCGCCACGTGATCGTCATCCTGTTTATTTTGAGCCTCGGCAACATTTTGGACGCCGGATTCCTGCAGACGCTGCTGCTGTACAATCCGCTGGTCATGGATGTAGCCGATATTATCGATACCTACGTATACCGCAAAGGGATCGTGGACGCGAGCTACAGCCTGGGGGCGGCGGCCGGCGTGTTTAAGTCGGTCATTGCGCTGATCCTGGTCGCAGCTTCGAATCAATTGGCGAAAAGGTTCGGCGAGGAGGGCTTATGGTGAGGAAGCTGAAAAGAAAGCCGTCTGCCGGAAGCCGGCTGTTCCAAGCGGCCAACACGCTGTTCATGCTGGCGCTCGTCGTTATCATGCTTTACCCGTACTGGTACGTGATCATGTATTCGTTAAGCGATGCAAAGCTGGCGGGAAGCGGAGGATTGTTCCTCCTGCCCAAAGGCTTCTCGCTTGCCGCTTACGAAACGGTGCTCGGCAATGCGGCCGTGCTTTCCGGCTTCAAGGTTTCGCTCGTCGTTACGCTGACGGGCACCTTGCTCGCCACGTTCATAACGGCGGCGACTGCGTACGCGATCTCGAAATCGCGCTTGCGGGGCCGGAAGCTGTTTACGCTGATGATTTTGTTCACGATGCTGTTCCACGGCGGAATGATTCCCGGCTATTTGCTCGTCAAGGAGCTGGGCATGCTGAACTCGTATTTGGCGCTCATTCTCCCGTCGGCGATCGGGGCGTGGAACATTTTCATCATGCGCAGCTTTTTTGCCGGGATTCCGGCGGAGGTGGAGGAGTCGGCTTATATCGACGGGGCGAACGATCTGGTCATTTTTTTCCGGATTGTGCTCCCGCTCTCCAAAGCGGTGCTGGCCACGATTGCCTTGTTTATGGCTGTGATGTATTGGAACGACTTTTTTTCCACGATCCTGTATATTTCTTCCAAGGACAAATGGGCGCTGCAAGCGGTTTTGCGGGATCTGCTGACCAATACGTCGACGGCGATGCAAAGCCAGGGCATCAGCATCGCCTACCAGCAGGAAATTAGCGAATCGACGATCATAATGGCGAATATTGTGGTCGCCACGCTGCCGATCTTGATCGTATACCCGTTCGTGCAAAAATATTTCGTCAAAGGCGCGATGATCGGTTCCGTTAAAGGTTAGAAAGGAGACAGCATGGACAACGTTATCGTATTGTATGATCCGGAGTTTCCTTTTCTTGGGGAACGAATGGACGAAGCCGGGGCCAAGCAGCTATCCGACATCTTCCGCGTCGTTTCGGCGGAGCAGCTGGCGCAGGTGCTTTCGGGCATGGCAACCGGGTGCCTGGTAAATCTCCATGCCCCTTATTTCCCGAAGGAAGCTTGGGGCGCGATCCTGGATTTTCTGCAAAGGGGAGGCGGGCTTGTCAGCATGGGCGGAGCCCCGTTCCGCATTCCGGTCTACCGCGAGAACGGAGCATGGCACGCCGAAGCCGAGCAAACGGCCTATCACCGGCAGCTCCGCATCCACGAAGCGATGACGGTCGATCCCGCTCCGGTCGCGAAGCTGGCGGCCAGTGAAGATATGCCTCTGCTGCGCGGTCAGGAGCCGCTCTTTGAGATTCAGCCGACCTTCAGCCTGATTCTCCACGTGACGCGCCATGACGATCAGCCGCACGAAAGCGGCTCGGCCGGACCGATGGATGCGCATCTGTACCCGCTCTTGAAAGGCGTATCGTCCGAGGGCAGAGAGGTTTCCGCTCCCGTGGTGCTGCTGGAAAATACGAAAGGCGAGTTCACCGGAGGCCGCTGGCTGTTCGTTCACCAGCTTGCGACAGCGGCATTCTGGGAAAAGGACGGGGCTGCCGCAATTGCGAAGTGGGCGGCGTACTGCGCGCTCGGCGTGACCGAGCTGACGCTCAAAACGAACTACGCTTCGTACGAGCCGGGCGAACGGCCGAAGCTGAAGCTGCAAATGCAATGCCTTCAGCGAACGGGAGATGCGTCTACAGTCAGCCGCTCCTGGCGCTTTGCCATCGAGGTCCGTCGAGAAGGCCGGACAGCGGAAGCGGCGAGCAGTCCGACGGAGCCGTTGTGGTCAGGGGACATTCAAGCCCTCGTGTCCCGGGAGCAAAGCTTCGCGGAGCTGCTGCTGCCGCTTTCCATCGAGCCGGGGCTGTATGATATGGTCTGCAGAGCGGAGTCCGACCTTGGCGAGGTCCGCGTGCTGCGGCAGGGCTTCTGGGGAACGGACGAAGAGCTGCTTCGCGCAGGCAGTCCTTTGCGCTGCGACCGGGATTACTTTTGGAAGGACGGTCGTCCGATGCCGGTGGTCGGCATGACATATATGAGCTCGGATGTGGCGCGGAAATTTCTGTTTCTGCCGAACGTGTCGGTGTGGAACCGGGATATGGCGCAGATGCGGCGGACCGGAATCAACTTCATCCGGACGGGAATCTGGACGGCGCACCGGCAGGTGATGTACGTCGACGGCCATCTCTCCGAGGAGGCGCTGCGCGCGATCGACGCTTTTATTCTTACGGCGAAAAGGCACGGGTTGGAAGTGAATTTTACGTTTTTCGCATTTGCGCCGGAGGCGTGGGAAGGGGCGAATCCGTATCTGGACCCGCGGAGCGTGGAAGCGCAGAAACGGTTTCTCGCCGGCATCGTATCGCGGCACCGGCACACGACGAACGTGCACTGGGATTTGATCAACGAGCCTTCGCTGTTCGATCCGAAGCGGGTGTTCGCCGGTCCGCGTCCGGTGCGCGACCGGGAGGAGCGTGCCGCCTATTCTGCCTGGCTGCAGAGGCGGCACGGCTCGGTGCGGCGGCTGCAGGAGTGCTGGGGCATGACGCCGGCCGAGCTGCCGTCCTTCGAAGCAGCCAGTCCGCCCGCGCCGGAAGACATCAACTTCGACGTGCACGATATGGCGAGAGGCAAAAGGGGAGCGCCTTGGCTCGATTATACCCTGTTTACGATGGAAATGCACAACGAGTGGATACGCAGCCTAAGCGGGACAATCCGTGCGCTGCATCCCGGTGCGCTCATTACGGTCGGTCAGGACGAAGCGCTTGGCGGCCAGCGTCCGTCTCCGCTGTTTTACGGCTCCGAGGTCGATTACACGTCGGTTCATTCCTGGTGGCTGAATGACGATTTGGTATGGGATGGCATTTTTACCAAAGTGGTGGAGAAGCCGAATCTGGTGCAGGAAACCGGTATCATGTATCTGGAGACGCCGGACGGGCGGGCGAAGCGGTCCGAAGCCGAGCTAAAATATTTGCTGGAGCGCAAATATGCCTATGCGTTTGCTACCGGCGCCGCAGGCGCGGTCCAATGGATCTGGAACACGAATTATTACATGAACAACATTAACGAGTCGAACATCGGCGCCCTGCGGGCCGACGGTACGGAAAAGCCGGAGGCGGATGTTTCGTACGATTTCGGCCGCTTTATGAACGGAATCCGCGACTTGTTTACCGGAAGGAAACCGGAGGAAATCGCCGTCGTCTTCCCGTATTCGAACGACTTCTCGAACCGCCGGCTCGCCTGCGAAGCGACGTCCCGGCTGACCCGGGTGCTTGCTTATGAGCTGAAATGTCCGTTTTTCGCCGTCGGGGAATACGACCTTAAGCCATTGTCCGAGCGCTGCCCGAAGCTGATCGTCGTTCCGAGCGCGCACAATTTCAGCGACCGGGCGATGGAGACTTTAGTCGAGCATATCCGTACGCGAGGCGGGACGCTGCTCTTCACGGGGCCGCTCGGGCTAGATGAATATTGGCGGCCGACCGGGCGTCTCAGCGAGCAGTTCGGTCCGTACCGGGAAGCGAACGTGTGCCGGGAAGAGCGGCTGATGATCGACGGGAACGCCCATTCCGTCTCGTTCGGGCGACGCAAAATCGCTGAGCTGTGCAAAGGAATTCCCGAAGAGGATGAGGCGTCCGGCGGTACTCGGCTGACCGACATTTTCCTAGGGATGGGACGCCTATTCTGGTGTCCGCTGCCGGTCGAATTGAACGACCGCACCGAACCGATTCGCGAGCTGTACAGACACGTCACCCAGGCGGCTGGCGTGCAGTCCGAAATGGTGTGGCGGCAGGGCGGGGAGCTTACTGGTATTTATGGACGAAAGCTTTCGTTTGCGAGAGGGGCGCTCTTCGTCTTTGTATCCGAGTACGCTCACCCTGCGGATGTGGAGATTGAGGACCCGAATAACGGCACCAAGTACCGTTTTACCATCGAAGCGGAGCGTTCGGTCTTGTTCGCTGCGGACGTGACGGGCAAGCTTATTGCTGTATATCGCGATAATGAAGTGCGAATCGAGCATGTGAACGAACAAGCGGCGTGGCTGTAAAGTCCCACTGAGGATGAGAAATGAGACTGTGTGCAAGTGACAGTCTCATTTTTTATTTGTGAGGATGTGCGGATGGCGTTGTACCCGCTACAGTCATTGAATTACAAAGTCATTTTCATTACTATGAAGAGGGAAGGAGGGGCTTGCGTTGATCGCTGCGAGTGAGATACTTTCGATCATATCAGATGGCACGTTTATCGAGCGTGTTTTCAGCAAAGATGCGGATTGGGACGACGAATTGGACGCCAGGGATGAAGCTGAATTCGCTGAAGCGTGGAGTTCCAGCTATGACAAGCTGGAAGCAATGCATCCGTCTGAAGATGCGGTGATGCGCGAAATCAGGGAGACGGTGTTCAAGCAGACGTTTCGAATCACTCAGAGCCCGGAGCTGGCAGGGTATGCATCGGACGACTTTGGCTTGATAGCCAAGGCATTCGATCACAAGATCGATATCGAATTTGTCAATAACCTGTGGGATTCCTACACGAAAGGAAGCTTTCCGAGATAAGAGAAAACGAGGGGTTCTAAAAGCCCAAATCCCGCACAAGACACGACCTTTTAAGGCACGTGTCTTTTTTATGTTAACGCGGAACAAAAATCGTCTCTTCACAACGTAACAATGTTATGTTACATTATTTTCGAGGGTGCTGATATTGGAGCGGTTATAGGATAGGAGGGAAGGTTATGATGCCGCATGGGCTGGGACAGATTTATTTGCAGAAACGAAAAGACAATCTGCCTCTCAGTGAAATCGCGAATGTGCATTTGCCCGCGGATTCGGCACAATCGTCTCTACACAAAGCGTAACCCCGCCTGTACAAAGTAAACCAATATAACGTAACAATGTTTTATTAACGAGAACTAAGGTTTTACATGAAGCAAGCAGGCGACCCGCCCGATTCGAAAGGGGGTTGCCGGAAATTACAAGGAGGCTGGACAATTTGGACAATCAACCGGGAAACGCTAAAAACCCGAGTCTTTTTCGCAATCGTTTCATGCAGACAATTCTGCTATCCAACATGCTGCTGCAGATCGGCATTTGGGTGCGTAATTTCGCGCTTCTTCTTTATGTTGCGGAGATGACGAACAACGATCCGAGTGCCATTTCGCTGATCAGCGTAGCGGAATTTGCGCCTATCTTCATATTTTCATTCATCGGGGGCACGTTTGCCGACCGCTGGCGGCCGAAACGCACGATGATCTGGTGCGATCTGCTGTCCGCAGTGTCGGTTTTCATCGTGCTTGCGACCGTTCATTACGGGTCTTGGCAGTCCGTCTATCTGGTCACCTTTATCTCGGCCATTCTTTCGCAGTTTACCCAGCCTTCGGCCGTTCGGCTGTTCAAGTTTCACGTGCCCGAAGAGCAACTGCAGCAAGGGATGGCTTTGTTCCAGACGCTGATGGCCATCTTCATGGTGCTCGGTCCTATGCTTGGCACATTCGCCTACAGCACGTTTGGCCTGGAAACGTCCATTGCGGTGATGGGGGTTGCTTTTCTGCTATCCGCGCTCATGCTGACCCGCCTGCCTAAGGATAAGGCGGAATCGCAGACGGAAGCCGTGAAGGGCCAATTCCGCGAACAATTCGTTGAAGGCTTCCGTTATGTCTGGCAAAGTCAAGTGCTGCGGATGCTCGGAGTCGCATTTATTCTGACCGGTCTTTCCATTGGCATTACGCAAACGCTCGGCCTGTTCGTCGTCACGGAGCGGCTGGGCAGCGATGAGAAATTTCTTCAATATCTTATGATGGTGTACGGTGCCGCTATGCTGATCGGCGGCGGGCTCGTATCCGTTTTTGCCAAGCGCGTCGCACCGCAGCTCCTGCTCGCTATAGGCATGCTCATCGGCGGCGTTTGTACGGTGATCGTCGGGTATTCGACAAGCATACCGGTTACGCTCGGAGTGCAGTTTTTGAACGGTCTCGTATTTCCTTGCATTCATATTGGCATCAGCACGATGATTCTGAAATGGTCGCCCGCATCCATCGTAGGAAGGGTAAATGGGGTACTGAACCCCATGTTCGTCGGGATGATGGTCATTTCGATGTCTTTCGCCGGTGCGTTAAAGGATGCATTTCCGTTAGTCTCGATTTACACCGGCGCGGGCCTGCTGCTACTTCTCGGCGCACTGGCCATGATGCCGATCATGAACAGTAAAGCGCCGGAGCATGCGCAGTCTGCATGACACTGGCGTCGATATGAATATAAATGCGCATTGACCATCATACGAAACGTATCGCTTTCCGCGAATCCTGCCCGTTGGCAGGATTTTTTTCATCTTGTGATTGCAGTCACAAACTGGCGCAGCCGAATTCGCTACACTGTAGATACAGTGAAAACAATTCTCATTTGGACCGGACTTTCGATCCGGCGAATGGATTGGGGGAAGAGATATGAAACGAAACGGAAATGTAGTGGAGCTGGATGTACGGCCATTTTTGCGGAAAAAGCTGGAGCCGTTCAAGCAGATTATGGATGCGGTGGAGGCACTGGAGTCAGACGATGTGTTCGTGCTGCATGCGATATTTAAACCTACGCCGCTGCTAGGCATCATGAAGGTGAAAGGGTACGCCAACAAGGTCGAAAGCGTAAGCGACGATCATTGGATCACTGCTTTCGCCAGAGGAGCCGGGGCTCGGGCGAAGCTGGAAGCCATGTCCCTGCAAGCCTTCATCCCTAAAGATGAGGAGGCTGGATCATGAGCGGCCATGTCACGGAATTGGATAACCGGGGGTTGGAGCCTCCGCAGCCGATGCTGCGTACGCTGAAGGCGCTGGAGGACATGGGGAATGGGGACATTCTCGTTATTCACAATGACCGGGTCCCGATGTTTTTGATCGAGGAGCTGCGGCGGCTCCAGTATTCGTATGAAGTCGATCCGCAGCCGGACGGCACCGCCAAAGTCGCTATTACGAAAAAATAGCTTTCAGAAAAAGCTTTCTGCAGGGGGTGTAAAACATGTTTCGCCTGCCGCTATTATTTATTGCCACCGGAATTGTCAGCTTTGTCTTGTTTCATGCGGGATCGCTTTTCACCGCCGGAGGCTGGGCGATCGACCATCCCCGGAGCCCCGACGGCTGGTTTCGCATCCATTTGCTGGTGCTGGATTGGGCGACGATGGTCGCGATGGGAGCGGTCTACCAGCTTATCGACGTTGTGCTTCAACGCCGCATTTACAGCCGCATGCTTGGCTATGTGCATTATGTATTTTTCACGGGAGGGACGGTCATCCTGCTGGCGGGATTTTTACAAAGCCGGGTCGAATGGATCGCTGTCGGAGCCGTCGCCGCAGTCATCGGCATTCTGCTTTTTGTCTGGAATGTCGGACGGACGCTATGGGAGGCGAAGCGCTGGAATCCGATCACTCTAAGCACCGCCTGCGCGCTGTTGTATTTGGCATTGACCGGGCTGCTCGGCTTGGCGATGGGCTTAAACTTTGCGTTCCAATTCTGGATTGACCTGCGTGAACGTTTGCTCGCCGCCCATATCTGGCTTGGGACGCTCGGCTGGTTCGGGCTGTTGATTACCGGATTCAGCTACAAAATGCTGCCGATGTTTTATTTGTCTCACGGCGCTTCCGACCGTCCCCAGTATTATATCCTCGGACTGTGGAACGCGGCTGTCCTGCTGGGCGTAGGGGCTTCTCTAGTACCGGGCTGGTCCGGGCTGGCGCTTGGGGTCATTTTGCTACTCGTCGCAGCACTGCTCGCATATGATCGGCTTATTCGAGACATTCGCAAGCACAGCCATAAAGCCTCGCCGGGGCGCGGGATCGTATGGACCTTATGGAGCACCAGAGCTTTGCTTATATTTTGCATCCTATCGTTTTGCATTGGGCTGGTGGCTCCTTCGACGCTGTGGAGCTTGTCCTGGAGCGTTATCGCCGGTTGGGTATACCTGTGGGGATGGGTGGCGGTTACGGTTCTTGGGTACATGTCGAAAATCGTCCCGTTCCTATGGTGGACGCACAAATACGGCGATCAAGCTGGGAGGCCCGGGGTACCCGTCATGTCCGACCTCCTCAGCGAGCGCAGCGTCGATGCGGGGATGTGGGTGATGGCTGCGGGGCTGCTGGTAGCTGTGGCGGGCATGGGATTCATGGAACCGCCAGCTGTCGTTACAGGCATAGCGGCGTTATCCGCCGGAGCGTTGTTCTATATCGGTGTGATTGCCAGAGTATTTACTAGATAAATGGTACTTTTGCCCAAAGAGAGGAGAGCATGTCATGACAATACAAGTAAACGAAGATACGGTTCGGCGGCAGCTGATGCTGGTGTTCGACCCGGAGCTCGGCGTAAATGTCGTAGACCTCGGTCTGATTTATGGTATTGACATCAAAGACGGACACATTGCGATCCGGATGACGTTAACCACGCCCGGCTGCCCGCTTCACGATACGATCATCGGCGGCGTGCGCCGTGCCCTGGAGGGAAAGCCCGGCGTCGCCAGCGTCAACGTGGAGGTCGTATGGGAACCGCAATGGACGCCGGACCGGATGACGGATGAAGCTAAGCGTCAACTGAGCGCTTGGTAAGAGCTGCAGGGAAGGTGGCCCGGCGGGAACGCAGAAGTGACGAAACGGAGGAATTTCAGATGGAAATCAAAAGGCTTGAGGCGCACCAACCGTTTCAAGAGGAGCGGTTTACGAAAAAAGTATTGTTCCAAGCGGACGGAACCATCATTTTTACGTTGAATTTCATGCCGGGCCAGCAGCTTCCTATACACCGGCATCCGGGAAGCCAAGTCTATGTGTTGGTCGTTCAAGGCGGCGGCACGATGATCGTAGACGACGTGGAGACGGAAGTCCGGCAGGGGGATTGTGTGCGATGCGGAGGCGAAGAGTCTTTTGCTTTTGCCAATACCGGTCAAGAGCCTGCCACATTGTATGTAAATCTGAATAACATTCCTGACGAACGTTACGCACGGGAAATATAAAGCGCTAGATACGCTGGACTTCTTCGATAAATATTTGAAAAACAAAGGCGGCAGCCTGCTTGGAGGACCGAACAGCGAATATCCGGAGGTACAATTCGCGACCCGGCTGTTTGCCCAAGAATGACGTCAAGCGCTTGAGATCGTGAAAAACGGCCACTGTTCATCAAAGGGACAGGGCCGTTTTTGCTGAAACAATTTCTTGGATGCTCTCCAAGAACAGGAGGAAAACACTATATATTCTTGAATGTATAAAATAACCCTATAACTGGGTATTCGAGGTACAACCACCATTTTTCAATGGCTGCCTGAAACACGGCAGTTGTATTTCTGCGTTTGATGTCATACAATTTGGTGGTATTGGAGGTGGTCGGAAAAACAAGGTTTGAGCGGGAGAGGCGGTCTTTTGGCCCATCCGCTTTGATGGACATGTATAGAATGGGGGCGCTTTTTTTGGAATCAAAGCAATTAGTCAGAGGACTGAAGACGCGGCATATTGAACTGATTGCGCTCGGAGGCACGATTGGCGTCGGCTTGTTCATGGGGTCGGCAAGCACGATCAAATGGGCCGGGCCTTCCGTATTGCTGGCCTATCTCTTAGCCGGGATCATTGTGTTTTTTGTCATGCGAATCATGGGAGAGATGCTGTTTCTCGAACCGGTCACCGGATCTTTTGCTACGTTCGCTCATAAATATGTCAGCCCTCTGGCCGGTTACTTGACGGCTTGGAGCTACTGGTTCTTGTGGCTAACGGTGGGCATGGCGGAAGTGACCGCCATCGGAATTTACGTTGGCTATTGGTTTCCCGACATTCCGCAATGGCTGCCGGCCTTGGCTGGCGTAGGAATCATTGCAGCGGCCAATTTAGCGGCTGTCAAATTTTACGGGGAATTTGAATTTTGGTTCGCCATGATCAAAGTCGTCGCGATCGTCGCCATGATTGTGATTGGAACGGCCATGATCTTCTTCGGTTTGGGCAACGGAGGACAGCCCATCGGCCTTTCGAATCTTTATGCGCATGGCGGTTTTTTCGCCGGAGGACTGAAAGGGTTTTTATTTGCCCTCTGCATCGTAACGGCCGCTTATCAAGGCGTTGAATTGGTTGGAATTACAGCCGGCGAAGCGGAAAACCCGAAATTCACCTTGCGCAAAGCGATCAAAAATATTGTCTGGCGCATTTTGATTTTTTACGCGGGCGCCGTCTTTGTTATCGTCACGCTTTATCCATGGAACCAGGTCGGCGAGATCGGCAGCCCCTTCGTCATGACCTTTGCCAAGGTAGGAATTGTCGCCGCTGCGGGCATCATCAATTTCGTTGTGCTCACGGCTGCGATGTCAGGCTGCAACAGCGGGATTTACAGTGCGGGAAGAATGCTGTATACGTTGGCCTCCAACGGTCAGGCGCCTAAATTTTTCGGCAAAGTATCCCGGAGCGGCGTCCCGAGGAATAGCATCGCTACCACGATTTCTTTATTGTTAGTCGGAGTTCTGTTTAATTATCTGCTTCCCGATTCCAAATTGTTCCTGTATATTTACAGTGCAAGCGTGCTTCCGGGAATGATGCCGTGGTTTGCACTGGCCTTCAGTCAATTTAAGTTCAGAAACAAATGGAAGGATAGCTTGAAAGATCATCCGTTCAAATCTGTTTTCTTCCCGGTCAGCAACTACATCACGATCATTTTCTTGTTCCTGGTGCTAATCGGAATGTGGTTTAACCCCGATACTCGCGTCTCGCTGATTGTTGGAGCGTCATTCATTCTGATCGTCGTTGTGAGCTATTATGTCTTTAGCATAGGAAAACGGCAAAGAGTCGAAGCGGAGGAAGAAGCATAGAAGGCCGCTATAGCAAAATGCCGCCGAGCGAGCTCAGGTTATGTCCTGGGTCCGCTTGGCTTTTTTTATATCAAATCGGGAACATCGCAGTATTGATATATTTTCCAACTGGGGTTACCATGTTAGAAGCGTTTCTTTACGCCCAAGGCTACCTTGGCGCTGAAGGAACGGCGATTGCCACCCTCGAGGATTTTATTTGCAGGGAACAGCGATGAAAGCTTGATGGGACACGGCTCCGAGCGCCTGCTATGGCAGCATGGACTGAACTTTTGGGAGGGAACGGGTAATGAACGAAGAAGCAAACGCAGTGGGCTGGGACGCCATTGATCGGGAAATGTCGAGGCTTTACGGGGATCAGGAGCCGAAGCATTACGGAACGCTCCTGCCCTATTCTTTGGGGGGCCAAGACCCGCTGGACGGAATCAGTGCGTATAAGGCGGACGAGCCTGCGCCGCATTGGCATTTCGTAACCTATGGCTTTACGGAGCTGTACGATAAGGAATCGGACAATCCCGACGATAGCGGCTACGGGTTTGAATTGACTTTTCGGCTGGCACGCGAGGAGGGAGAGGAAGAGCCTCCGGCTTGGGCGCTGAACCTGCTCCAAAATATGGGGAGATACGTATTTAACAGCGGCAATATTTTTAGATCGGGCGATTACTTGGATGCTAACGGCCCGATTTGCCTGGGTGCCGACACGCTGCTGACCGCCTTGGCCTTCGTGGAGGACCCGGAGCTTCCGGCCATCGATACGCCGAACGGGCGGGTGGAATTTGTGCAGATGGTCGGCATCACGCGCGACGAGCTCGAAGCGATGCAGACGTGGAATACGCTTGGCGTACTCTCCGCTTGCTTGAATCATATGCCTCATTACATCACGGATCTGGAGCGGGCTTCGCACCTGGATATTCCTGCCATATCCGAAGCCGTGCAGAATGGAATGCGGGAGGAAGGCTCAAATACCGGCTTCTTATATGTCGATCAATTGGCTTGGGAGCTTGGGAAAAAGGGCTGGTTTAGCAAATCGCCCTCCACGCTTAAGCTGGGAGCCAAGCAGGCTGGAATCATCGGAAAGCTGCTTCAAGGGCGCATTCTGAAGGGAAAAAGTCTGACGCTGGTCGGTCCGGAGATCCGGGTCGTGTTTGAAGCGGGGGAGAAACCGGGTTACGAAGCCGGAGAGGACGAGGTCCGACTCATGCTGGATGAGGTGACGGCCGGGGAATTCAGCCGGAAATTGCTGCCCAAAGAAAGCGTAATTGAACTCTCTGCTTTACCGGGAATCGCCATTCAAATTGTAAAAACACAAATTAAGGATAACGAAGGGAACGTCGTCGAGGTTATCGGTTAAAGCTGCCTGCTCCTGGCGGCTGCATGATCGAAACGGCGAAGCGCAAACCGCCAGCAGGACAATCGTCCTGCCGGCGGTTTCTTTTTTTGCCGATAGCAGAGCATCCTGACATAAAGTTGTCAGGGAGGGTCGTTTAAGATAGAGATGCAGCCGATCGAATGGAGGGGGGGAGTGCAATGCAAGAGTATATCGTGATAAAGGGCGCGAGGGAAAACAATTTAAAAAATGTGTCGTTCGGGGTAACCGGTACTTATTTGCGCGAATCGTTTGGGAAGGGAGGAGGTTCGTTTGAGGCTGGACCGGCTATTTTCGATTACGATGATGCTGTTGAACCGCAAAAGAATAAGCGCAACGGATTTGGCCGCCCGGTTTGAGGTATCGCTCCGAACGATCTACAGAGACATGGAAACGATCAACCGGGCGGGCATTCCCGTCGTCTCTTTTTCCGGTTCGGACGGCGGGTACGAGATTATGCAGAGTTACCGTCTGGACAGACAATACTTGTCGCTCGAGGATTTGTACTCGATCTACAGTGCCTTGCGGGGGATGCAGTCCGCAACCGGCGATACCGGCATGGCGGAGCTTCTGGACCGGATCGGCGCCTTGATCTCGGATAAGCTGCATGATCTCGATACGAGCGGGATGCTTCTTGACTTTGCCCCGGCATCCGGTTCAAAGGGACACCTTCGTACGCTCCATCTCGCGATCAAGGAACTCCGATTAGTCGAGCTGGACTATATGGATATTCACGGCGCGGAAACGCAGCGCATGGTCGAGCCGATGGGACTGTATTTGAAAAGCAATGCCTGGTACCTGTGGGGGTATTGCCGGGTTCGTTTCGCTTTGCGGGTGTTTCGGCTTTCCCGTATGAACCGGGTGCGGGTCATGTCCGAAACGTTTAGCCGCCGCGGGCTATCGATAGAGGATATCGACGCCGACCGCGCCCGCAGCGGTACGCCGCCATGCATCCGTGTACGCCTCCGTTTTCAAGCCGCGGTAAAAACGAGGGTAAGGGACGAATTTTTGCCGGATCAGCTTATGAGCGGTCCGGACGGAACGATCTTGGCCGATGCCTGCTATTATTCGAAAGAAAGCGCGATTCAGCATCTGATGAGCTTTGGCACGAACGCAACCTTGCTGGCGCCTTCCGAATTGGTCGACGATTTTCGCAAACAGATCGCTGAGATCGCCAAGATATATTCGTAGCCGCCGCCCGTTTATCATATGCCCAAGCGCGCTGGAAAGTGTATAATAAACTGGTAGAAACAAACACTAAAACGGCAGCTTTGTATTTATTTTGAACGGTAAAAAGGAGATCCGATGACTGAGAATAAACCAATCACAGATCCAGGATGGAATTTCGACAACAGCTATGCCCGTCTGCCGGAAACGTTTTTTTCCAGGCTCGACCCAACCCCTGTCCGCTCGCCGAAGCTGATCGTTCTGAATGACCGGTTAGCGGCGTCCCTGGGGTTGAACGCCGAGGCGCTGCGAGGCAGCGAAGGCGTAGCGGTGTTTGCCGGGAACCGTATTCCCGAAGGGGCTGCGCCTCTTGCCCAGGCATACGCAGGCCATCAATTCGGGCATTTCACCATGCTGGGGGACGGTCGGGCATTGCTGCTTGGCGAACAGATCACCCCCGACAAGACGCGGGTAGATATTCAGCTTAAGGGATCGGGCAGAACCCCGTATTCCCGCGGAGGCGACGGCCGGGCGGCGCTTGGACCGATGCTGCGCGAATACATCATCAGCGAAGCGATGCATGCGCTCGGCATTCCGACCACCCGCAGCTTGGCGGTGGTGACGACCGGCGAGGAAATCATCCGCGAAACCGAGCTGCCCGGAGCGGTTCTGACCCGTGTGGCCGCCAGTCATGTGCGCGTCGGGACTTTCCAATACGCTGCCAATTGGGGCACGGTCGAGGAGCTCCGGACTTTGGCGGATTACACCATCCAAAGGCATTATCCGGACGCCGACGCGGCGGAGAACCGCTATCTTGCCCTGCTTCGGGAAGTGATCCAGCGGCAGGCTGCGCTGATTGCCAAGTGGCAGCTCGTCGGCTTTATTCACGGGGTGATGAATACCGACAACATGGCCCTGAGCGGAGAGACCATCGATTACGGTCCTTGCGCTTTCATGGATGCCTACGATCCGGCAACGGTATTCAGCTCCATTGACGTTCATGGCCGCTATGCCTATGGCAATCAGCCGTCGATTGCCGCGTGGAATCTCGCGAGATTGGCCGAAGCCTTATTGCCGCTGCTGCATGACGACGAGGATCAGGCTATCCAGCTGGCGGAGGATGCTATTTCCGGTTTTGTTGATCTGTTTGCCGGTCATTGGCTGGCGGGAATGAGGGCGAAGCTGGGCCTCTTTAACGAAGAGCCGGAGGACGAAGCCCTGATTAAGGACCTCCTCGTCATGATGCAGAAGCATCGGGCGGACTATACGAATACGTTCCGAGCTTTGACGTTTGATAAGCACGAGGAGTTGGCGTTCAACGGAACGACGGAATTCGCCCAATGGCATGAGCTGTGGCAGGCAAGACGGGCCAGGCAGCAAGAGCCGCAGGCTTCCTCGCAGCAGTTGATGCGCAGCAGCAATCCTGCGCTCATCCCGCGGAACCACCGGGTAGAAGAAGCGCTGGACGCCGCGGTGAAGCAGGGGGATTATAGCGTAATGGAGCGGCTTGTGCAGGCTCTTTCGAATCCCTATGCGCATTCCCCCGAGCAGGCGGAATACTGCACGCTGCCCGATCCATCCAACCGTCCTTACCGCACCTTTTGCGGCACGTGATCGTGTAAGGTTCTTGACAATACGTTCCAATTTAGGTATAACTACTTTTAATATCGTGCCACAAATTGAATAAGCCAACATAAATGAACGGGACAGTAGTTCAGGACGAACAGTCGCAGCGAGCCGGAGGTGGTGGAAGCCGGTACGTTGGTCTTGGATGAAGCGGACCCGGGATATGATTTGCCGAACCGGACTCGTCAAGCAGGCTTCAAGCCTTCGTGACGACACGCAGTAGGCAGATCCGGTCAAGGACCGTTACACGATTAAGCGGTGAATCGCCATTTTGGCGATTTGCACATAGAGTGGTACCGCGGGAAGCAATAGGCTCTCGTCTCTTTTTGGAGACGGGGGCCTTTTTATTTTATCCATCTGGAGGTTGGGAAAATGATTCATAAGCAGCTTCATCAAGCGCTTGAAGACATTGCAGAGCAGCTTCTTCAGGAAGCAGGGCATGCCGTACCGGAAGAACTGGCGATCGTGATTGAACATCCGGCAAACGACCGGCACGGGGAGTACAGCACGAATCTGGCCATGAAGCTGGTGCGGGTGCTCAAGAAGAACCCTTTAACAATCGCTAACGAGATCAAAGCGAGGCTGGCAGATCATCCGCGCCTTGCGGGATGGTTCGAACGTATTGAGGTCGCGGCGCCGGGTTTTGTGAACTTGTTTATTCACTGGGAGAACTGGATCGCCAATACGCATCGCCAGGATGCCTTCCAGCCGGAAAATGAGCTAAAAAAAGTATTGATCGAGCATACGTCGATTAATCCGAATAAATCGGCGCATATCGGACATTTGCGTAATTCGTGCATTGGCGATACTTTGGCAAGGATGCTTAAGCGGGTGGGCCATCAGGTCGAGGTTCACAATTACATCGACGATTTGGGCAACCAACTGGCCGATACGGTTGTCGGAATATTGCGGACTTCGGTACAGCAGCAGCATTCCCGGTTTGGCGATTTTTGCTGGGACGTCTACGCGGAAATCAACCGGAAGTACCGCGAACAGCCCGAGCTGGAGCAGGAACGGGCGAACGTATTGCATCATCTGGAATTGGGACATAACAATATCGCCTGGCTCGGTACGCTGGTAGCGGAGCAAATCGTCAGGGAGCATCTGGAGGATATGCGGCAGTTTGGAATTGACTACGATGTGCTGGTATGGGAGAGCAGCATTGTTCGTGAAGGCTTCTGGCAGGAGACGTTTGAGAGGCTGCAAAAAACCGATCTGTTCCGGCAAGAAAGCGAAGGCAAGCTGGCCGGCTGTTGGGTGCTTAAGCAGACGGCGGAGGAGGCCGATCCAGCCGGACAGACGGAATTTCAAAGCGACAAGGTGCTGGTGCGTTCCAACGGCATACTGACGTATACGGCCAAAGATATTGCCTATCACCTGTGGAAGTTCGGTTTGCTCGATAAACAATTCCGCTATCAATCCTTCGGCGATGGGGTATGGTCCACGCATGCGCAAGGAGTGGAGCAAGACATTGGGCGAGCGGATATGTTGATCAACGTGATCGATCATCGTCAAGAATACCCGCAGCAGATGGTGAAGCAGGCTTTGCAGGCATTGGGATACGATAAGCAAGCTGCTCAACTGCATCATGTCAGCTATGGGGTAGTATCACTGAGCCGGGCGACGGCCGAAAGTCTTGGCGTCGACACGACTGACGGCAGGTCATCGTACCCGATGTCCGGGAGACAGGGGATCGGCATCAAAGTAGCGGATCTTGTCGCACACATGGAAGCCGTTATCGAAGCAAAGCGCTCGCAGCACGAGGGTTTGGACAGCCGTTCGATCGCAGCGGCAGCGATCCGGTACTATTTGCTTAAATTCCATCTGCAGACGGAAGTGGTGTTTGATTTAGAGCAGGCAACGGAGGTGTCCGGCAATACCGGCGTATATTTAATGTACTCTTATGCTAGGGCATGCAGCATTTTGGATAAAGGCCGCTCCCTGGCGGACACCGCGATGAGCGACATCTCTGCGATAGCGGCATTTCCGGCCGCGGAGGGGCTTGCGCCGCAGGAATATGCGGTTCTCAAGCAGCTCGCTTACTGGCCGGAGACATTGGAGGAAGTCGTTGCTGGCTTGGCGCCAAATGTGCTTTGTACGTACTTGTATGAGCTGGCGTCCCTTTTCAACCATTTCTATGCGACGTGCGAGATTCTCAAGGCGGACGAAGGGACACGGCCGTTCCGTCTGTGGCTGGTCGGACGGTATCGCGATACGATGCACGACGGGCTATCCATCCTCGGCTTGCCTGCCCCGAACCGGATGTAGACATCGATACGTGATAGAGTCGTACAAATGTTCCCGGTAATTCACATACATTTTGACTTCCACAAATAAAATTAAATATAATTAATTATACCTAAACATAATTAATTATAACTAATTCCATGTTATGGTGCGGATAATCACATTAAATAAATCTATTTAGTATTAATATGTATGATGTGATTCGTACCAACAATGGAGTTGAAAGGGATGTGGATGGAATGGCCGGGATCATCAATTGGGAAAAGATGCTTGAACTCGCTTATGGCAAGACAACAAATGACAGGGACGTAGATCCGGCTAAGTTTTGGGATCCGTTCGGCTATATGTATGACAAGATGTCCAGAATGGAAAAAAGTTATACGAAACATCAAGTGGACGCTATGATTCTGGACCCCCGTGACCGTGTTCTGGATGTAGGCTGCGGGACAGGAAGATTGTGTGTGCCGATTTCCAAAAAAGTGAACAGCGTTACCGCCATCGATGCATCTCCGAACATGTTAAGTTATGCGAAAAAATACGCCGAAGAAGAGCAGGCGGATAATATTCATTTTCATCTGTTGGATTGGAATAACGAAAGTGAAATCAACAAATTAGAACAGCATGATGTCGTTTTTGCATCACGCACCGTTGCGCTAAAAGACATAAAAAGACTAAATAAGCTTGCCAAAAAATATGTTTTTCTTTTGAGTTTTTCCAACGGGCCGTCCTTAAGATCGATACAATTGGACTTATTTCGTGGAGTAAGAGGGAATGTACAGCTTGACTTCAAAGAAAACCGCCAGCTCGGGTATAACATTCGGTTTAATATGCTGTACGACTTGGGGATTGATCCGAGCGTCGTCATTGTGAAAGACGGGTTTGAAAAAAACTTTCGGAATAAAGAAGAAGCCTATGATGATTTAAGAACTTTAGGAACGGTGGACGAGGATCAAGAAGATTTATTCAGGCAAAATGTAGACAAGTATTTGATCGAAGGCAAGGACGGTTCCGTTCGGTTTTTAAGAGAAACCTCCACTTATGTCATGTGGTGGAAGCCTGAAGACGTGGATTTTACATACGAAGGAGTCTAACGATGAGAAAAGGAAAGATGAACATCATGTTATGGATACTTGCCATGACGATCGTTGTAGCGGGATGCGCAAAATCAACGGCAACGAACCATGCGGACGCTGAAGTTAAGGTGGAGGAATCGAAACGTGATGCGAATGCAATGACAACCAAAAAAGTCGTCAGCATGTCGGGGAAAGAAGTCGAACTGCCGGGCAAAATAACAAGGGTCGTTAATACCTGGCCGTCGTCTGCAACCATGATGATTTTCTTAGGAGCCGGCGATAAATTAGTAGGCGTACATAAATATGTGAAAACATTGCCCTTTAATAAGCTTATTTATCCGAAGCTGGAGCAAATTCCAACAGCAGAAGAGAATCCCGAGGAACTGCTGAAACTGGACCCCGAAGTGATCATAACCGCCAGCGACGAGAATATAAAAAACTACACCCAAGTGGGATTAAAGGGTGTAAATCTAATGTTCAACAATTATAAAACAATGAAACAATCCGTTTCCGCTCTAGGAGATATTTTAGGCGATGATTACAAAAGTAAAACAGATAAATTGGTCGCCTACATTGATGGAAATCTAAACAAGGTTCAAGACACGTTCAAAAACTTGCGGGAAGAAGATAAACCGGTAGTGTATTATGCGGTCGATAATATGTACTCCACTACAGGCGCCGGAACCATTATGGAAGAATGGGTCAAATACGGCGGTGGGAAATATGCAACCTCCGATTTGGGGAAAGGCATGCGGGTGACCGTGACCCCGGAAGATATTTTAAAGAAAAATCCCGACATCATCGTCGTTAGTGGCGGAGAAGGGAGCAAGAAGGTTGTACAGAGCTTCAAAACAACTCCGGAGTGGAGTGAAATTAAAGCGGTAAAAAACAATAAAATATTCGTAATACCATCCGGATGTTTTGCTTGGGACCGCTTTGGGGCGGAAAGTGCCTTACAAATTTTGTGGGCGGCGGCGACGTTCCATCCCGATTTGTTCGTGATGGATATGAAAGAGGAAACGAGAAAGTTTTATAAGGAATATTCGAATTTCGACATGACCGATCAGCAGCTGGAGCAGCTGCTAAAAGGAGAAGTTGTTAAATAAACAACCGGGTGAGCAGAAGATGGAAGAAATAAAGCAAAAGGCTGGGTTATTCCACAAGATTAGAGGGTATATGTTTTTTTTAATGCTATGGCTCCTGCTGTTCGTCCTTTCGATCGCAGCGCTTTGCTTAGGACGATATGGTATTCCGATTTCAGATGTCTTGGATGTTTTATCGTCGAAGCTGCTTGGGAAGCCGTCAAATGTGAATCAAACCATTGAAAATATTATTTTGAATTTAAGATTGCCCAGGATCATCGCTTCCATTATGATCGGGGGTTCGCTGGCATTGGCCGGGGCCGCTTACCAAGGGATTTTTAGAAATCCTTTGGTTTCCCCGGATATTTT
>NZ_JTHN01000142.1 GCF_001399685.1 Paenibacillus sp. A3 | reverse complement strand
CACCGGCGTATGCAGAGAAGTTCTACGCAAAGTCGGTTTCTCAACAAGCTCAGCCCGACCAGCCGGTCGGGCTTTTTTCTCGAAGATACGATATCTCCTATCATCGAGCCAGCGCATTCTTTCCCTGCAGACGGAGCACTTACCTCAGCCTCACAACGACCTTCCCGCGGACGCCGCTTTGCAGGATGTGCTGCAGGGCGTCCGGTAGCTCGTCGAGCGTCGTTTCCGCATGGACCATCGCTTCGAGCCGCGGCGGCTTCAGATCGGAAGCCATCCGTTCCCAGAGCCGCTGCCGGAGCGGAAGCGGGCAGTAGGCGGAATCGATGCCGAGCAGGTTCACACCGCGAAGGATAAACGGGAATACGGCCGCCGTAAATTCGGCGCCGCCGGTTAGACCACTAAGCGCCACGGAGCCGCCGCGGCGAACGGCGCTAAGAATATGCGGCAGCGCGGCTCCGCCCACCGGATCGACGGCGCCGGCCCACTGTTCCTTGGTCAAGGGCTTGACCGTTTCCGGGTACAGCTCTTTCCGGTTGAGGATCGAAGCGGCTCCCAGCTGGCGCAGGTAGTCATGCTCCTGCGCTTTTCCCGTGCTGGCCGCGACCTCGTACCCCGATGCCGCAAGCATCGAGACGGCGTGACTTCCGACGCCGCCGGTCGCCCCGGTGACGAGCACGGGGCCGTTCTCGGGGCGTAAGCCGTTCTCTTCCATGCGGTGGACCGACAGTGCCGCCGTCAGCCCCGACGTTCCGAGAATCATCGCCTCGCGGTGGGATAACCCTTTTGGCAGGGAGATCACCCAATCGGCCGGAACCCTCGCATATTCGCTAAACCCGCCGGAATGGCCGACGCCGAGCTCATAGCTCGTCGCCAGCACCTCGTCGCCTTCGCGAAACCGCGGATCGGTCGAAGCGGCTACCGTCCCGGCGAGATCGATCCCCGGCACGATGGGATAGCTGCGGACCACCCGGCCCTTCGGGCTGGACGCCAAGCCGTCCTTGTAATTGACGCCGGAGTAGGCGACCCGAATGAGCACCTCGCCTTCCGACAAATCGTCCAAGCTGAGTGATTGTACGCCTACCGAAAACTGATTCTCCGTTTTGTCCACGACGAGTGCACGAAATCGTTCCATATTTACGTACCCCTTCCGAAAATGGATTTAAAGAGACAGCCTGCCTTGGTTCGTCAAATGCGCCTTCGAAAAGCGGACCCACTCCCGCGCGGCAAACGACAGGTAGCGGTCCTTCCGCCAAATCATGCCCAGATGCCATGGAATGGCCGGGTCGGTCAGCGTGACCGTGGCGACGCGGTTCGGGTCGAGCATGCCGCAGATGCTTTCGGGCAGCAGAGCGACGCCCATTCCCGCGGCGACCATTTCATAGATAAAATCCCACTGCGAGCTTTCGTACCAGATCCGGGGCCGGAAGCCGACGCCGTCGCAAGCCTCGATAATCCGCTCGTGCAGCGCAAAGTCTTCCCGGAACAAAATAAAAGCCTCGTCTTGCAGCTCGTTCAGCCGGACTTCCTTCCTGCCCGCCAACGGGTGGGCAGGAGGGAGCACGGCCCGCAAGCGTTCGTTCACGAACGAATACGATTCGAATACGTCCTCGTCCACCGGCAAAAGCACCACGCCGACGTCCAGCGTGCCATCCTCCACCTTTTCCGCCAGCTTGACCGAGCCGTCCTCTTCCAGTTGGATCGTCAGCCCCGGATACGTGTCGCGAAACCGGCTCAGAATGCCGGGGAAAAATCTCGCGCCTGCCATCGGCGGCAGTCCAATCCGGATATGCCCTTTTTTGAAATTCGTCAAATCGCCGAGCTGCAGCTCCAAATGCTTGAACGAACGGACGACATCCTGCGCCTGGCCGGCAATAAGCTGGCCGGCGTCGGTCAGCTCGAGCGTTTTGCCGGAGCGGACGAAGAGCGGGACGCCCAGCTCCTCCTCCAGATTTTTGATCGCTTTGCTGATGGTGGGCTGGGTAATGTGCAGCGCCTCGGCCGCTTTGGTAAAGCTGCTGTGCCGGATGATCTCCAGCACATACTCCAACTGCCGGATATCAATACCCGGGCACCTCCTTTGCATAGATGATTGGAATGAAAGAAATTCGATATATTCATTTTACCTATGAAAGGAAGGGGTGTAAACTTTGGATGGAAAGGAGCTGTGCAACATGGCGGCTTTTGTGAAAACTTTGGGGCAGGTGCTCTTTTTTGTCCTCGTTTCATGGCTGTTGAACGGGCTGACGGCCCTGCTTCATTTGCCTGTTCCGGGGAGCATTCTCGGGATCGTTCTTGTATTCGTGCTGCTTCAACTGAAAATTATCCGGATCGAATGGATCGATCTGGGAGCCAAATGGCTATTGGCCGAAATGCTGCTGTTCTTCATCCCTGCGGCGGCCGGGATGATTCAATATCGGGCGCTGCTGCGAGATAACGGCTTGCCGATCATGCTCGTGCTGGTGTGCAGCCTTGTCGTCGTCATGCTCTCGGCAGGGCTTGTGGCGCAAGCGATCGTGAAACGAAAGGAGCGGACCCCGTCATGACCTGGCTCTCGCTCCTGTTGCTGCTGTTCACCATGGCCGTCTATTACGGCATCAAAGGCTTGTACCGCCGGAAACCCAAAATCTACCTGTCGCCGCTGCTGCTGACGCCGGCGGTTGTCATCGTTCTGCTGCTGCAAGGGGACATTCCTTACGAAACCTACAACGCCGGGGCGCACTGGTTGACGGACATGATCGGACCCGCGACCATTGCCTTGGCCGTGCCGCTCTATAAAAATGTCGCGCTGCTGCGCAAATATGCCGTAGAAATCATGGCCAGCGTGCTGGTCGGCTCCGCAGCGGGTGTTGCGACTTCGGTGTGGATCGCCAAGGGGCTGCACCTCGACGGGCAGATTATTGACGGCCTGGTGCTGCGCTCGACGACGACGCCGATTGCCATCGCCATCACGGATATGATCGGGGGCATCCCGGCCATGACGGCGTTGTTCGTGCTGGTCACGGGCTTGCTCGGCACGGTAGTCGGACCGATGCTTATCCGGCTGTTCCGCATCCGCAGCGGGGTGGCGCAGGGCGTGCTGCTCGGGACAAGCGCCCATACGGCAGGGACGACGACGGCGTTCGAATTCGGCGCCGTCTCGGGCACGGTGTCGAGCATATCCATGCTCGTGGCTGCGCTTCTGGCGCTGGTCGTAGTCCCTTGGCTGGTCCTGCTACTATAAGGCCGCAGGAGATTTTTCGCGCTTACAGTCAGGGAAAAGCCGCATGCTCTTCCCTGACCTCCACCACTTTTTCGATCCGGATTCAGCTCATCGCATCCCTCCATCACGAAACCAAAACCCCAATTTCAGGATATGACCCCATTGTAATCCGAATGATGAATAGGTGAACAAAAGTGGACAAAACGAGACAGTCGTCTCTTTGTGTCCACTTCAGCGGCTCCCCGCGGGCCGTATTCCTTCGAGAATCAAGCGTTTTTTCCGTTGGCACGAAACTTGCATTACTATCCGGCGTGGGAACATTTTTTACATCCAAAGGAGGAACACGGTATGGTTAACGCCGCGCAGGACAAGGGAACGGCCTTGAGCCGGGAAAAAGCAGGATGGATGTTTCAAAAGATGCTGGAAATCCGCAAGTTCGAGGACAAGGTACACGAATTGTTCGCCCAAGGCAGACTTCCCGGCTTCGTCCACCTGTACGCCGGGGAAGAGGCGGTAGCGGTCGGCGTATGCGCCCACCTTGATGACAAAGACAGCATCACCAGCACGCACCGCGGGCACGGTCACTGTATTGCCAAAGGCTGCGAGCTGGACGGCATGATGGCCGAGCTGTTCGGGAAAATTACCGGTCTGTGTAAAGGGAAGGGCGGTTCGATGCATATCGCCGACCTGAACAAAGGCATGCTCGGCGCCAACGGCATCGTCGGCGGCGGCTATCCGTTGGCTTGCGGCTCCGCCTTGACCGCCAAATACAAGAAGACGAATGCGGTCAGCGTATGCTTTTTCGGAGACGGCGCGAACAACCAGGGAACGTTCCACGAAGGCATCAATTTGGCGGCGATCTGGAAGCTGCCGGTCATTTTCGTTGCCGAAAATAACGGGTACGGGGAAGCGACCACGTTTGAATATGCGTCCAGCTGCAAAACGATCGCCGATCGTGCAATCGCTTACAATATTCCGGGCGTCCGGGTGGACGGCAAAGACGTGCTTGCCGTATACGAGGCGGCGGAACAGGCCGTGCAGCGGGCGCGCCGGGGCGAAGGCCCGACGCTGATCGAATGCGTCACCTACCGCAATTACGGACATTTCGAGGGCGATGCCCAAAAATATAAAAAAGAGTATGAACGAAAAGAGCATTTGCAGGAAAAAGACGCGATTGCCGGGTTCGAATCGTATTTGGTGGCCGAGCGCCTGTACACCGAAGCCGAGCTGGCAGAAATGAAAGCTGCGGTGGAGCAAGCGGTGGAGAAGGCCGTCGAATTTTCGGAAAACAGCCCGTATCCGGACGCATCCGAGCTGCTGACGGACGTGTACGTATCTTACTAATTTCATTGGAGGAGGAAGCGGTATGACAAGAAAAATCAGTATGTCCGCGGCGATCAACGAGGCGATGAAGTTGGCGATGCGCAAGGACGAAAACGTCATTCTGATGGGCGAGGACGTGGCCGGAGGGGCGGCGGTAGACCATCTGCAGGACGATGAAGCTTGGGGCGGCGTGCTGGGCGTTACAAAAGGTATCGTGCAAGAGTTCGGCCGCGACCGGGTACTGGATACGCCGATCACCGAAGCGGGATATATCGGCGCGGCGATGACTGCGGCAGCGACGGGCTTGCGCCCGATTGCGGAGCTGATGTTTAACGATTTTATCGGGAGCTGTCTGGATCAGGTGCTCAACCAGGGGGCCAAATTCCGCTATATGTTCGGGGGCAAGGCACAGGTGCCGGTGACGATCCGCACGACGCACGGGGCCGGGTTCCGCGCGGCGGCCCAGCATTCGCAGAGCCTGTATGCGCTGTTCACCAGCATTCCCGGCATTAAAGTCGTCGTCCCTTCGACCCCTTACGATGCCAAGGGGCTGCTGCTGGCGTCCATCGAAGATAACGATCCCGTCATTTTCTTCGAGGATAAAACGCTGTATAACATGACCGGCGAGGTGCCCGAAGGCTACTATACGATTCCGCTTGGAAAAGCAGACATTAAGCGGGCCGGCTCGGACCTGACCATCGTGGCGATCGGCAAGCAGGTGCATACGGCGCTGACGGCCGCCCGGCAGCTGTCGCAAAAAGGCATCGAAGCGGAAGTCGTCGATCCGCGCAGCCTGTCCCCGCTGGATGAGGATACGATACTCGCTTCCGTGGCGAAGACAAACCGCCTGATCGTCATCGACGAAGCGAATCCTCGCTGCAGCATCGCCACGGATATCGCCGCCCTTGTTGCGGATAAGGCGTTCGACAGCCTGGATGCGCCGATCAAACGGATCACCGCGCCGCATACACCCGTGCCGTTCTCGCCGCCGCTGGAAGACATTTATTTGCCGACGCCGCAAAAAGTGGTTGAAGTCGTCGCCGAGCTGCTCGGCGACAAATCGCTGCTTGCCGTATAGACGGACCCAGACTAACCCGGATAGGAGAGATCGCCATGGCTGTAGAAGTGGTCATGCCCAAGCTGGGCATGGCAATGAAGGAAGGATCGGTATCCCTCTGGCATAAGAAAGAGGGCGACTCCGTGACCAAAGGGGAAATTATCGCCAATATCGGCTCGGAAAAAATTGAAACGGATCTGGAAGCGCCTGCGGACGGCGTCCTGCTGAAGATCGCCGTTCCCGAAGGGGAGGGCGTACCGCCGGGCACGGTCATTGGCTATATCGGCCAGCCCGGCGAACAAGTTGGCACCGCGGCTGCAGGGGCGGCCGACGCACAGCCTGGGGAGAGCGCGGCTGTGCCAGGCGACGCTGTTCCGGACGCAGCTCCGGCGGGCCGATCAGAGCCTGCCGAAGCTCCTGCTCACGGCAGGGACATTAAAATCTCCCCGGTCGCCCGCAAAATGGCGGAAGCGGCCGGGCTCGATATCGCGAAACTAACGGGAACGGGCCCGCAGGGACGAATTACGAAAGAGGACGTGGAGCATGCTATCGCCAACGCGTCTTCCGCACCTTCCGCGGGAGTTCAGGATTCGTCGGCCAATCCAGTCGCTGTTGGGGCCGCTTCCGTTCCGTCCGCCAACCTTGCGTCTGCCGCCTTACCCGGCTTTGTGGAGCATACAGAGCAAATTCCGGTCGCCGGTATCCGCAAAGTCATCGCGGCGCGGATGCACGACAGCTTGCAGCACAGCGCCCAGCTGACGCTGACGCTGCGGGCCGACGTCACCGATCTGCTCGCGCTGCAGAGGCAGATGAGCGAAACCGCGCAGCGGCAGCACGAGGTCAAGCTGACGGTGACCGATTTCATCGCCCGCGCCGTCGTCCTTTCGCTCAAGCGGCATAAGCAGATGAACAGCGCGTATATCGACGACCGTATCCACGTGTTCGACCACGTGCATTTGGGGATCGCCGTCGCTTTGGACAAAGGCTTGGTCGTTCCGGTCATCCGCCATGCCGATCAGTACTCCGTCCTTGATTTGTCGCGCCAAATCAAGGCGCTGGCGCAGCAGTCGCGAAGCGGCCAGCTCGGAAGCGACGCCCTTCAAGGCTCGACGTTTACGATCACGAACCTCGGCGCTTACGGCATCGATTATTTCACGCCGATTCTGAACACGCCCGAAGCGGGCATTCTCGGCGTCGGCGGCGTGGCGGAGATGCCGGTTTACAAGGGAGCCGACTTGCAGCGCCGAAGTCTGCTGCCGCTCAGCCTGACCTTCGACCACCGGGTATTGGACGGCGCGCCGGCCGCCGAGTTCCTGCGTGCGGTGAAGGACGCGCTGGAAGACCCGTACAGGCTTGTTTTGTAGGGAAGGAGACGCCATACCATGGAGACGATAGCCATTATCGGAGGAGGCCCTGCGGGGTATGTGGCGGCGATTGCCGCCGCCGGGCAGGGCAAGCGGGTGACCTTGATCGAACAGAAGGAGCTGGGAGGAACGTGCCTGAACGAAGGCTGCATGCCGACCAAATCGCTGCTGGAAAGCGCGGATACGCTTGAGAAGGTCAAGCACGCCGGCCGGTTCGGCGTAGTGCTGCCTGCGGATCGGGTCGAGGTCGATTGGAACGCCGTGCAGAGCTATAAGAACGGGATTGTGAACAAGCTGGTGCAGGGCATCGGTTATTTGATGAAAAAAAATAAAATCCAAGTGCTTCGGGGGCAGGCAAGCTTTATCACGGACCGTAAGCTGCACGTCATGCAGGGTGACAAGCAGGAGGCCGTGGAAGCGGACCGCTTCATCATCGCCGCAGGCTCAGAGCCCGTCGCTCTGCCTTTTGCGCCCTTCGACGGGGAATGGGTCATTCACAGCGGTCAGGCGATGTCGCTGCCCGCGGTTCCGGCTTCCCTGCTCATTATCGGAGGCGGCGTCATCGGCTGCGAGTTCGCGAGCATCTACAGCCGTCTCGGAAGCCGGGTGACCGTAGTCGAGATGGCCGACCAGCTGCTTCCGGGCGAAGACGCGGACACGGCGGCCATCCTGCAGCGGGAGCTGGAGCAAGCGGGCGTGAAGGTCTATACGTCAACTGCCGTGAAGCGGCTGCAGCCGGAGGGGAAGCTGGCGGTTTTCGAGACCGAGAGCCGGGTTTTCGAAGGCACCGCCGACCGCGTGCTTGTCGCGATCGGGAGGAAACCGCGAACGGACAGGCTCGGTCTGGAAAACGCCGGGGTCCGCTATACGAAGCAGGGGATCGAAGTCAACGCGCATATGCAGACCAGCGTTCCCCATATTTATGCCTGCGGCGACGTTATCGGGGGCATTCAGCTCGCGCATGTCGCTTTTCACGAAGGCACCGTCGCTGCGCTGCATGCTTCCGGAGCCGATGCGAAGGTCAATTACCGGGCGGTTCCACGCTGCATCTACACCTCTCCGGAAATTGCCGGGGTAGGCTTGACCGAGAAACAGGCCAGAGAACGGTATGGCGACATCCGCGTCGGGGAATTTCCGTTTGCCGCCAACGGCAAAGCGCTGATCCTGAACGAACCGGTCGGCAGAGTGAAGGTGCTGACGGAGCCGCAATACCATGAAATTGTCGGCATTTCCATCGTCGGTCCGAAAGCGACGGAGCTGATCGGCCAAGGCGCCGTCCTGCTGCACACCGAGATGACTGCCGATCTGATGGAACATTTTATCGCCGCTCATCCGACATTGTCCGAAGCGGTTCACGAAGCCATTCTGGGCGCCATCGGCCACGCGGTGCATGTTTAAGGAGGTCCGCTGATGAAAGCTGCATTTTGGCATGGTATTCGCGATGTGCGTACGGAGGAAGCGCCGGAACCGCCGGTCCGGCCGGGCATGGTCAACATTCGGGTCGAGTGGTGCGGCATATGCGGAACGGATTTGCACGAGTATTTGGCCGGGCCGATCTTCATTCCCGATCAGCCCCACCCGTTGACGAACGAACGGGTTCCCGTCATTCTGGGGCACGAGTTTGCAGGCGAAGTCGTTGAGGTCGGCTTGGGAGTGACGAAGGTCAAAGTCGGGGACCGGGTAACGGTTGAGCCGATTCTCGCGTGCGGGACGTGCCTTCCGTGCCGGCAAGGCTTATACAACTTGTGCGATGAGCTTGGCTTCCATGGACTGAGCGGAGGCGGAGGCGGATTCAGCGAGATCACCTCGGTGAAAGAGAGCATGGTTCATAAGCTCCCGGATTCCATGACCTTCGAGCAAGGCGCCATGGTGGAGCCTGCGGCCGTCGCCGTTCATGCCGTCCGGCAAAGCAGGCTTAAGGCCGGGGACAGCTGCGTCGTTTACGGGGCGGGGCCCATCGGCCTGCTCGTTATTCAAGCCGCCCGTGCGGCGGGCGCGAGCCGGATTATTGCCGTCGAAATCTCCGAAGCCAGACAACGAATGGCGCTCGCGCTGGGCGCTCATCACGTCATCCACCCGTTAAAGGATAACGCGGTCGAAGCGGTGCACCAGCTCGTTCCCGGAGGCGTCGACGTCAGCTTCGAAGTTACCGGCATCGAAGCCTGCCTGAACGATGCGATCCGCAGCACGAAAACCGACGGTCAGACGGTGATTGTAAGCATCTGGGAAAAACCGGCGTCGATCGCTCCGAATACTCTCGTGCTGAAAGAGCGCGAGCTGAAGGGCGTGCTTGCGTACCGCAATATTTTCCCAGCCGTCATCTCGCTTATCTCGGAAGGTCGGCTGCAAGTGGATAAATTAATTACGAAGAAGATCCGGCTGGACCATTTGGTCCCGGACGGCTTCGAGGAATTGGTCGGCAGCAAGGAACAGATCAAAATTCTTGTCTCTCCCAAGCCCTGACGCTTATCCGGTGCTGCGCATCTGAGACCGAGGTTTGATTGTAAGCGCTATCTTATTCGTTTATAATCAAAGTGACACGTTTCACGCTCGTACAGCCCTAAGCGGACTTTGAATTATATCTAAAATATACATTCAGGGGAGAGGGTCTTATGCTTGAAACCGCATTGAGTTTAAACATATGGGAGCGTTTCGTCAACGAAGGCGTTCTGGATGCGTCCCGGCTGAACAAACGAATCGTGGAATCCTGGTACCGTTCCCGGGATGCGCGCGTGAATCCTCATCTGGATAAAGGCCGCCTTGTGTTAACCAATGACCGGTTTCATTCCCAGAAGAAAAAGAACGCCCTGCTTCGGGATATGGCGCAGCCGCATCTGGAGCGCATGAACGGCTTCATCGACGACCTGGGCATGATCGCGCTGCTCATTGACCCGGAAGGCTATGTATTGTCGATGACCGGGAACCTCCATGTCCGCCAAGAAGCGGGAAAAATCAACTTTGTCGAAGGCGTCCGCTGGACGGAGGGCGAGGTCGGTACGAATGCCATCGGCACCGCCCTGTTGGCCGGAGAGCCCCTCATGGTGACGGGGTCGGAGCATTATTCGATCGCTTCCCACCGCTGGAGCTGCTCGGCAGCCCCAATCCGCGGCGACGACGGCCAGATCATCGGCGTTCTGGACGTTTCCTGTCCGGTGGACCGCGCCCATCCTTACATGCTCGGTATGGTCACTTCGATTGCCTATGCGATCGAACGCGATCTCAGCATACGGCTGCACAAAGACGAGATGGAGCTGGTCCGTCAAACCGCCGACCGGCTGGAAACCGATCAGCCCGTGATCGTTTGCAGCAGCAAACAGGCGATCGTCTGCGCCAGCAGGTCGATCCGCCGGCGTATTCCGGCCTGGGCCGGCTTAAAGGCTTACGAGCTGGCCGGATTCGGGCTGGAAACCCGGCTGACCGTTCCGGTCCTGTCGGATTCGCACGGGGGAATGATTGGCACCTGCGTCTATTTGCAGGAAACACCGTCAACCGCCGCCAAGCCGGTATTTTTCCCGCGGCAGGTTGTGGTTGCAGAGGATTCGGAGTCCTTTGTGTTTCAAGGGGAGATTGGCACAAGCGCGGCATTCCGGCAAACGCTCGATGACATGAAGCGGGTCGCGCCTACGGATGCGAGCGTCTGTATTCTGGGGGAGACCGGGACGGGCAAGGAGCTGATCGCCCAAGCGATCCATGAGAACAGCCCCCGCCGGACGGGGCCGTTTTTGGCCGTCAATTGCGGCGCAATCCCCAAGGAGCTGATGGAAAGCGAGCTGTTCGGCTATGCGGAAGGGGCGTTTACCGGAGCCCGGCGGAACGGGTACAAAGGAAAATTCGAGCAGGCAAACGGCGGAACGATTTTTCTCGACGAAATCGGGGAAATTCCGCTTTCCATGCAGGCGGCGCTGCTGCGAGTGCTGCAGGAACGGAAAGTGACGCCTGTCGGGGGAACGCAGGAGGTCCCGCTCGACTTTCGGATGATTACGGCGACCCACCGCGATCTGCGGCAATTGGTGCAGGAAGGAAAGTTTCGCGAGGACCTGTACTATCGGCTTCACGTGTATCCGGTCAAGGCGCCACCGCTGCGCGAAAGAAGAGAAGATATTCCGCATCTCGTCCGCTTTTATTGCAGCCGGAGGGCTTGGGCGATTTCGTTTCCGGAACGCTTTTTCGACCGGTTGATGCAGTACGATTGGCCGGGCAACATCCGGGAGCTGATGAACGTCCTGGAACGGCTGCATATTATGACGCAGGGAGCGGATGCCGATCCGTGCGAAGCGCTGAGCCGGTTCGACGGCTTCCGTCCGCAGCCAGCCCTGCTGGACTCGACCCCAGCCCCGCCAATGGCGCTGTCGCTGCGCGAGCAGATCCAGATGGAGCAAATGACCGAAGCGCTGCAGCAGACCAAGGGTAACGTCACCGCAGCTGCCCAAATGCTGGGCGTTCCCCGGAGCACCTTTTACAAAAGGCTGCAAAAATTCAATAAATAGCAGCGCCCGCAAATGAGAGGCGGTCTCCCAAGAAGGACAGAAGCTTGGTGCGAGGCCGCTTCTTCGTGTTTACGTTTCGTGCTGCCAGCAGGCTCATTCTTAGCGGTGTATTTTCCGATGACGTGGAACTATACCCGGGCGCTCGGCATGACCACCGCTTGGGACCCCGTGAACGGACTCGCGATCGGGAAGCAGGAATCCTGCGATCCCGTCGTCCGCCAAGACCTGACCTCTCAGGAGAACAGCGACAAAGGGATGAAGGCGACGCTCGTGCCCTTTCCGGTCGGTGTGAACGGCAAAGCGATCTCCAATGCGGAGGAGCAATACCCGCTTTTGCTTTTCCGGAACATCGTTTATTTTCCAATGACCTGGAACTATACCCATGATGCGTTCGGCTGGACGACGAGCTGGGACGCGACAAACGGCTTCGGCGTACAAGCTTGCGAAAAGGCTCCGGGCGCCGATGCCCCGCAAACCGCTGCGCTGAACATCGCAAACGGCGGGCAATTGGCCGTACAGGGCGATTGGATCTATATGAACCCGGCGAACAAATACTACGGACCGAACAGTCTTGTCAAGATGAAGCTGGACGGCAGCGGGAGGCAGACGTTGTCGGAAGATAACGCGTTATCCATCAACGTCGTAGATGACTGGATTTATTATACGGCCCGCGATAAGGCGGCCGATAAAAACCTGGGCATTTTCAAAATGAAAACCGACGGCTCGCAGCGGACGCAGATTAGTTCGGCAGGGGCTTACTCCGTTTGGGTCCGGGACGGCTGGATTTATTACATTGCCGGCAACGGCTTGATAATAAACGGCATTCACAAGATGAAGACCGACGGGACGGAGGATACGGTTATCGTCTCGGGCCGGGTCGGGTGCGTTTTTACCTTGACGGGGACCTGATGTATTTCATGATGCAGGACAAGGAGCATGCGCCGGACAGCCTGTTCCGGATCAAAACCGATGGCACCGGCAAGAAAAAGCTGCAGGATGAAGTGAATGCTGTAACGGTCGTCGACGGTTGGGTTTATTATGCAACCGTCAGCGCGGGAAAGACTGGGATTTACAAGATGAGCGCGGATGGGACGGTGAATATCCCTCTGTACTCGTCGGATCAACTGATGGGCGGCTTCCAATACCGTGACGTCTGGATTTATTTTATAAGCGGCTCCTTCGGTATCATGGGCTCGGCATCGATCGAGAAAATCCGCATCGACGGCACCGGACATACCGCTCTGGGCAACGCACGCGCTACCTCGCTGTATTTTGCAGGCGCCGATCTGTACTATCCGTCCGCTTTCGATGGCGATAACGAGCTTCGCAAGCTGGAGCCCGGTAAGTAACCTATACTCTCCTTAGGGGAAAAATAAAACCTCCGAGATCACGTCTGACCGTGATTTTGGAGGTTTTATCGTTCTTACCGCTTACTTATATTTCTTCCAGTCCATGCCGCTGTTGTTCAGCAAATACTCGAAGTCGTTGTCCAGCCGCTTCTGCTCGGCCTTGCGGGCCGCTTCCGCCTGCTTTCGGGCTTCCTCGCGCTGAACCTCGGCTTCGGCCTTCATCTGATCCGCCTGCGCTTTCAGCTTGCTCACGACGTCCGGATTCAACAAATCCTTCAGCGTCGCGGGTTTGTCTTGGGAAGCGGCGCTCGGAGGAGCCGCCGGCTTGTTTTTCTTCGCCATGGCACTCACCTTTCGCGTTAATTTTCGAACAAATATAGCTTGCCGTTCTCCGGCGTGCCATACTTCGGTCCCCGGAAGCCGCGCGCCAGCAAAGCTTTTCTCATCGTCATCATCAGGGCGGCATGGCTGACGATAAGCACGTTCCCGTCGCCCTGCCGGAAAATCTCGTCCAGAACGGCGTCGGCCCGTTTTCGGGTATCGTCCATGCTTTCCGGCATCGACCGGGGGGCCGTAAACCACGAGGTTTTGATCAGCACCGCCCACATCATGAGCGGCAGTCGTATCCTCGTTCGGAACGACGGAGGCGGAACCTCGCGCAGCATGTTCCATTGCGTAATCTCGCCGTCATAAATGTGCTCGGCCGTGCGGGCCGCTCTGGACATATCGCTGGCATAACAGCGGTTCCATTCGATGCCGCCCAGGTCGGTTTGACCGAGCTCGATGTCAGATTCATCATACTCGGCGAACCATTGATCGAGCTCCCTGGCCGAGATCAGAAATTGCGACGGATAATCCTTTTTGACTTTATAATGCCGAACCAAACCGACTTTCATTTCCGTTCCAACCATCCTTGCTTGTAGAAGTACGTCTCTTTATCATACCTCGGGATGGACTGGATGTTAAAGGGCCAGTTTCCCTATATCGATTTTTTCGGCCGCTGCGGTCGCGTCGGTTACCGGCTAGCGACCGGGGGCAGCGGCTCACCGCTGCGGATCAGGCGGACCCCGTCCTTGCAGACGCCGTAGCGCTCCCAAGGACAGGTCGAGCACAGCAGACCGATGTCGTTCGGACGCATGGTCGCGGAGACGGCGGCGCAAATGTCCGCCCACGTCATGGTGGCGCCGGTATGCAGCCCAAGCTTGCCCAGCACGCGGGCGTCCCGGTCGTATACGCTATGGCCGTCGCAATGCGGGGGCTGGTCCTTCGGAAACGCGCTGCAGATGTCATCGGGTCCTTCGACAAGCTCGATTCGGGTGTCCGGATGCTTCCGGAGCGTTTCGTACACGGCCGTCATATTGTCGCAAAACGATTCGGAGTACCCCATTCCACGGTACCCGAGCAGACAAAGCAGATGATGGCCGCGGAGCCGGATGCTGTTCATAGGGCGTCTCTCCATTTCCGCATAGAGGTTTGGGATGATTTATTGTTAACTAATTATAGCATATTCGGGTTAACGAATCATCCATGCCATGAGACGGCAAAAAACCGGCAGAAGAGTCGATCCTCTGCCGGTACGCCGGACGAGCTATAGAACATGCTTTAATTTATCCGGGTTGAGCACGAGATAAATGCCGGTAATCCGGTTATGCCGGGTCTGGAACGAAATAACGCTGGAAATCCGCCCGTCCGTATAAGAAACAAGGCCGGTCTGCCCGTTGACGTCGGCGAAGCGAATCGATAACGATCCCGCCAATTTGTGCATAATTCCTTCCAGAAAGCGCGCGATCCGTTCGGCGGTCTGAATGGGACGAACCGCCGCGGTAACTTTGCCGCCTCCGTCGGAGTACAGAACGGCATCCGCGGACAGGACGTCCATCAATTGCGCGAGATTGCCCGCGGTCAGCGCTTGGACGAACCGTTCGATCAGATCGCCGATCTGCTCCGTTGACAGATGCGCCTCCCTTCGGCCCGCCGGTATGACAGTCTGCCGTTCGTCTCTGGGATCGGGTAAGCCGCTGACCGCCCGCTTCGCGCGGTGAAAGATTTGGCGGCAGTTCGTGCTGCTCTTGCCTACGATTTCGGCGATTTCGTCGTACTCATACTGCAGCACCTCGCGCAGCAGAAATACCGCCCGTTCCGTCCACGAGAGCTGCTGCAGCAGCAGCAGGTAGGCGGTGGAAATCGACTCCTTCTGCAAATAGCGGAGGGACGGCTCGCTTTCGCTGTCCCTTTCGGCGACTAACGGCTCGGGCAGCCACGGCCCCACATAAACCTCGCGCTGCTTGCTCGCCGAGCGAAGCCGGTCGATGCAGCGGTTCGTGACCAGCTTGCACAGGTAAGATTTCATATTTTGAACGTGATCCAGCTTCGTTTCGTTCACATACAGGAATGCCTCCTGCACGATGTCCTCCGCATCCATCACGCTCCCCAGCATGCGGTAAGCAAGGGAAAACAGCAGGGGCTTGTAGGAAACGTACAGCTCTCCGGCCGATTCGGCAGGTTCCATCTTCCGCGCCTCCTTTTCCATGTCCGGCATCGGTTTTCCTTTAGACGCTTAGCAGCGAGAGCGGCTCGGCGCCCGCGCGTCTGCCGATCCGGTCCAGTTCCGCGGTGGCTTGCCGGGCTGCTCTTCTTGCGCTGGCTGCCGCTGCATCCGCCAGCATCTCTCCGTGACTCGCCCAGTCTCCCGCGACATACAGACCGCGAATTTCCGGTACGGCCGGCCCGGGAAACCGGCTGGTCCGCCCGAGGTGCATATAATCGTGAACGACCGGCATCACAGGCAAATACTGCCGCTCCACCACCTCGTGCTCCCAGCCCGGATGCAGCAGGCTCATCGTCTGCTCCAGCATCCGCTCGTCCGCCTTGGGGTCGCTCCCGCCGGTATTGTTATACTTGAGCAGATGTACGACTATTGTACCATGCTCGCTTAGCTTGGCGCTCGCGGACTGGTTGCTGAAAAAAACCGGCTGGTCAAGTCCGAAAGCGAGATTCCGTCCCGGGGTAAGAAGCCGCTTCAGCCCAAGGTCCAGACAAGCGGCCATGCAAGGCCGGGCTTCTTCTTTCCAGCGGCGCAGCATAGTATGCTCCGCGTTTCGTACCAAACGGTACGTATCCGCCGGCGACAGCGTGCTGATCACCTGAGACAGCTCGAACGTCTCGCCGTCGGAGCACGCCACCCGGCTCACGGCTCCGTCCGTCTGCTCGACGGCGCTTACCGCTTTGCCGGATAGGATGTGCACGCCGGCCGAGGCGGCCAGAGCTTCCAGCCGGTCGACGATCGTCTGCCATCCCCCGTTGATATACAACACGCCGTTTTTCAGCGAGCGCTGCACCTGCTTCAATACCGGCCCGGCCGCCTGCAGGTCGGGATCTTGGGTGAAGGTGGCCGTCCGGCACAGCGCGTAGAAAATATGCCGCGCCATCGGCTCGCGGATTTCCTTCTCCGCCCAGTCCCGGAGGCTTGCCGTCTCCAGCGTATCCGTTGCGATCCGGCCCAGCTTGAACAGCAGACGCACCAGCTCCGTTTTCCCGCGCCACGAGAGCAGTGGGGAGGCCAGCAGCTTCACCGGGTCGGCCGGCATAGGAAAAACCCGGTTATGCCAGATGGCGAACGGGCTGGACGAAGCGCGGCCCCCTTCGAGCTGCACGCCCCATTCCTGCAGCACGGCGTGCAGCTCTCCGCCGAGATACAGCGCATGACCGCCGAGATTGAACAGCACGCCGCGTTTGTCCGCGGTTCTTGCCCGGCCGCCCATCCGGTTCGATTTTTCCAATAGAACGACCGATTTGCCCGCCCGTGCCAGCTCGATGGCGGCGATCCATCCTGCAAGTCCTCCGCCAATGACGGCGGCATCGTACCGTTTCCGATTCATCTTATCCCCTCCATTTTTACCTTTCTGCCAATTAAGGCGGGCGGGGGGCCGCTTTTGTGACAGAAGACGGAGGTCAAAGAAAAATTTTTTGGCCGGAGAGAAAGTTTTCCAGTTCGGCAGCGTCATACATAGTGTAACTGCCGCAAAAGGCAGATGCTGCGCAGCGAACCTTTTGGGACAGGGAGGGCCAGGATGGACAATGACATCGAAATCGTTGAGCGGATACTGAATGGAGACAAGCAGGCGTTCGCTCAAATTATCGATAAATACAAGGGAAGGGTATTTGCCCTGCTTCGGCGCATGCTGGGTCATTCGCCGGATACGCAGGACATTGCCCAAGAAGTGTTCATCAAAGCGTATAATCATTTGAGCGAGTATACGCCGGGGCACAGCTTTTCCGCGTGGCTGTACCGGATTGCGGCTAACCGCTGTATTGACGAGCTGCGCAAGCGCAAGCGCAGACCCGACATCACCGGCTTCGACGCCGAGTTCATGCAGGGGGACACTCCGGAAACCGCCTATCTGGAAAAGGAACGGAGACAGGCGTTGGAGCAGCGGATTATGGAGCTCGATCAGAGCCAGCGCGCGGTGTTTGTGATGAGATATGTGCAACATTTAAGTTATCAGGAAATGGCGGAACGGCTTTCGGTTCCCGTAAGCACGGTGCAAATGCGTCTGTACCGTGCCAGGCAGAAGCTGCGGGAGAGCATGTCCAATTCCGGAGTAGAGGGGGAGTTCATCTATGAAGTGCGTCAGAGCTGATCGGCTGGCCGCGGAACTGAACCATGAATTTTCTCCGTTGGAAACCAGGCAATGGGAGCGCCATTTGGAGAACTGCGCCGATTGCCGGAACGAAATGGAACGGCTGCTGACTTCGCTGGACGACTTTGATCGGGCACTCGAAGAAGTGCAGCCTGACGATGGATTTACCCAGGCCATATTGGACCGCTTGGACCCTTACGTGCCGGGCGAGCAGCCGCAAGCGACCGAAACGCCGGGCTCCGCACCCAAACGTATCGATTGGAAAAAGAGGAGTGTGGACATTTTGAAAAAAGTAACCATTGTTGTGGCCGGATTGGCCGTGGCTATATCGCTAGGCACCTTCGTATCGCCGACGTTCGCGGATTATGTGAAAAGCATTTTCAACAGCAGCAAAGACGCGGATCAAGGGATCAAGGAGGCCGTCAAGCAAGGCTTCGCGAAGCAGTTGGATCTCGGCGTAACGGAACAAGGCATCACGTTAAAGATCAAAGAGGTATTGGCGGATACGCTGCGTATTGCGGTCATGTGCGAAGCGATAGACCAGAACGGCAACAAAATCGATTTCGATATGTTAAAGCCCGGAGAACGGAAAAACAGATTACAAGAGTTCGTCCTTAGGGACAAAAACGGAACGCCTCTCTTCAAGCCTGAAGAAGGGGGATGGACGATGAGCAAAGAAGGCGATTATATGATGATTCGCCGGGAATTGACCGAGCTGACCGCCAAGGGAAGGACGCTGCCGGACGAATTGACCGCCGAGGTGCATTGGGCGAAGCTCGACGGGAAAGAAGGAAGCTGGAAGCTGACGGTTCCGATCGATTTGGCCGAAGCAAAGCGGGCGACGAAATCGGTAGCGGTTAACCAGCAGTATACGTCCCCGCAAGGGCTGAAGATCGACTTCAAGAAGGTCGATTTCGCACCTAGCGCTACGCTGGTGTCACTGGAGACCCAGCTCACTCCCGAAGTCCGCGAGCGGCAGAAGCAGATCATGAAGCAGAACGGTCTGTCCGAGGAGATGAATCCGGGCCCGGGCGGGTTCCAGACTTTCCGGCTTAAACAAGCCGTTCGGGAGTACAAAGTGGCATACGAGCTTGTCGACGAGCAAGGAAAGGTTGTGGCGGCGCAAGACGAAGGTTTGATGCTTGATAAAGACTTGAGCATTGACAAAAATACGATTGTGAACGGGATTACGGGCAGGGGGACGGACGAGGTCATGCAACTGTGGCATACGTTTGTGCCGATGAGCGGCGACCGGAAGCTGACGTTCAGGCTGCACTCCGTTTATACGAACGAGCTGGCCGATTTCAGCACGAAGCTGAAGCCTGCCCAATTGCAGCAAAAGCCGGTTCAGGCGGAGGACCAAGGAAACCGGCTAACCTTCAGCAATTTTGTCATGAAGACGGACCCGGCGGAAACCAAAATCGGGAATCAGACCGTCAGCGGCACAGGCGGGGTGATCGAGCTTCAAGCGGAGCTGGCGAAGGATATCGTCGCACTGGATATTTGGCAGGTCAAGGACGAGAACGGCAATGCGTACGATGCTTTGCTGCAAAAAACGTCAACCCGTAATCCGGACGGCACCGTCAGCCAGCAGGGCGTGCTGGTGATCCCGCAGCTTCAAAAGGAGCCGAAGGAATTAACGGTGACGTATAAGACAATGCAAAAGCAGCACCGTGATGTGAAGTGGGAAGTGCCGATCGTCGCGAACCCTTAACTTGGTAGTTGCCAATACAAAGCAATACAGAAGCTCGCCTCCGGCTCGACCGGGAGCGAGCTTTTTGACGTTGTCATGCGTTCAGGTTGCTTGAAAATAAAACGTTAGGTTTTTAATCGATAAGGCGTTAAGGATAATGAATCGAATATTAAGGGGGAATCCGTGTTGAGACCATTCGCTGCAAAAATTGTAATCATGGCCGTGCTTGCGATTGCCCTGGCAATTCCCGGACAAGCTATGGCAGCTCGAACGCCGCCACCGCCGGAAGTTGTCACTTCATTTACCCCGTTTGATCCCAATTTTAATTACCTCGAAAACGGTTCTGCCTACATAAGTTATAGCGGCAATGGGAAGGCAGGTCTATGGGGGGAAAGCATTGCGACCCGTAGAGTGGATACGGTCGGGATACAGTTGGTTTTACAGCGTTGGACGGGAAGTGAATGGATTGACGTATACACAGGGGGGAGAGCGGAGATGAGCAATGCATCGCGCATGAATGAGACCATCGACAATTTGTCCGTTTCGAGCGGCTATTATTATCGGGTGAAATCGTTCCATTGGATTACTTACGGTAGTACAAAGGAAGACGGTACTCGTTATTCCTCAACCCTGCTTATTCCAGATTAAAGAAAAAAGCGAACAGGGGGGGGGAGTCTTCCCCCTTAAGCTTGTTGAGAAAGTGAGCTTTTACAAAAATAGAGAAGCATACGGAGGTGGGGTATCTACTGGAGAAGCGATAGCGGCCGCCTTTGTCTTCGGGAAATGTCCGCTGATAAGCGGCTTCCAATCAAAATTTCCCGATGACAACAGCGGTCGGAAGTGGATACCCCACCCCATCGTAACCTCTATAATCCCGTTTGACCACTTTCTCAACAAGGGGGCCCCCTTGTTCGCTATTCACTGTAACGATGTTCCAATCTTTAACATGTCCTCTTTGGCGATTGGCCCGGATATATAGATTTTAACTCGGTCCTTCGTCAGCCATTCCAAGCTCGTTATACTGCCGTTACGATCCACGAATAAGACCGCCGGATGTTCTCCCACAAAAACGTCAATAAATTCGCCTGAATCGCTATGAATATCGGTTTTGATTGCCCCCGTTTTTCCTTCGATTTTTCGTTGACTGATCTTTAACAGCTCTCCACGTTCATCGAGGTATTCCAAGTAGACATCTTGATACGTTCCGTTCGGTTCCTTTGTTACGAATACGGCATCTAACCTGAATGTTTCAGGTACATAGGATGGAGTCAGGAGAGGGAAGGCCAATTTATTTTTTGCTTCTTCCAAACTCGTTTTCTCGGGAGCGAAGCTGCTGCCAGGGTGATTCGAAGCGGGCAGCTCTTCTTCCGGAGGCGGAGTTGTTTTCGCGTGTGTAGAGTCCCGAGCCGGCGGCGCTTCATAAAAAATTTCAATTATATTGCCCTGAACCTTTTTAAGCAGCGAGGCAATATTCGCGTAGGTTGTAGGGAAATTATCATTCATCAAAAAGTTGATGATCAGGGAGCAGGCAATAATCGCAGCCGTTAGCTTGATACGTCGGACGAACAGATTACGGCGGCCGATCTTTTTTAGCCTGTGCCGTACTTGCTGCCAGGAAGCCGCGCCATCGGGGATTTCGACACGGGCATGGTTACGTTTCAACAATTCCTTCAGCTTGTGATCATCATGCTCTATATGATTCATTTTGATCAACCCATTTTCTTGAGAAATAATAAAACAATTTCTTGCGGGCCCTTGTTAGGATTTGAGCGAGGGCTTGTTCCGATATCTGTAATTCTTGGGCGATTTCACGGTATGATTTTTCTTCGATATAAAATAAAAGCAACACATGCCTGTATTTGAAATTCAATTGATTAAGGGCTTCATGAAGCATTTCGTCACGGATTTTTTCCTCCACCTGATCGGCTACTGTGCGTTCTTCGGTTGGAGAAAAGTATTCACTGTCCTTAACGAGCTGCAGGTCGGATACATGCCGGTATTTTTTGTTTTTTTTAAAACAATCGTAAGCGGTATTCCGGGCCACTTTTTTGAGCCAAGCTTTCATATTTGAAGTGTTTTCCAGCTTTGGCGCTTTCTCTACCACTTTTAAAAATGATTCTTGTACAACATCTTCGGCTAAGGCGTGATCCCTGAACAAAAAGTATATGTCGTGATAGATCAGTTCCCGAAAAGAATGATAGATCAATTCTTGAGATGAGTTGTCCAGGTGATGGAAATTGTTACGCAAGAACGTGAGCCATTGCTCCATGTATATTCCTCCAACACCATTTCTCTTATATACAATTGTTTGAACGATCATTTTATGTAATAAGTTTCTTGTTTTTGTAAATTTTTTTCGTCAAATTTGCTCGGGATAGATCGTTATATGTAGTAGAAAGCGTGAAGTATCTGAAATTAGGGTAATGATACGGTGCGCGCCCAGAGAGAAGGCGGTCCATCACTTCTATAACGGAATGGAACTCCAAAAGCTGACGGTGGCATTTTTATCCTTTTCTCTACGGGGATTCGCACGACGAAGCTTATTCTAGGTTATGGGAGTTCGGGAAAATGAAAAAAACAGGCATTGTCCGACATTTGGATCATCTTGGACGGATTAATCTGCCAATTGAACTGCAGCGAACTTTGAATATAGACTTTGGCGATGCTATTGAGTTTTTCGCCGATGACGAAAAAAGGCAGGTGCTGATCCGGAAGTACCGCGCAGAGGAATGTATTTTTTGTTCCACCACCGAGCAGCTTGTCTTTTATCGTGGACGGTTTATCTGTAGGGCCTGCTTAAAGGAGCTAGACGGGAATAACGAACAAGTACCCGGAACGAAACGAAAACGGAATAAGGACACGATGCTCCGCCTGGCCGAAGTGAAGGAACAGTATCCATCTGCTTCGCAAACCGAATGGGGTAATTTGATTGGCATATCGCAGGGCAGGGTTAGCCAATTGCTCAAGCAATTGAAATAAGCTTCCCCATACGGGAAGCTCGTTTCAACACCCTTACGCCTAACGCCGTCCGGCATCCAGCTCCGCCCGGCTGGATACGTATGGCGCCGTCCGCGGCACACACGGCAGACGGATCGTCACCGACGTTCCGATGCCCAGCTTGCTGTAGATGCTCACGCCGTACGGCTTGCCGTAATGCAGCTCGATCCGTTGATGAACGTTGCGGATGCCGTACCCGGCTTCTTCGCCGTCGTCGAACTGCGAGATGCGCCGCAGTGTGTCCGGCGTCATTCCGACGCCGTCATCGATGATGCGGAACTCGATATCGTCGCCGATCCGGCGGCCGGCAACCCGGATATGCACCCGGTCGCCCGTCCAGGCATGCTTCAGCACATTTTCCAGGAACGGCTGCAGCACCAGCTTGACCATCTCGTAGCGCAGCAGCTCCGGCTCAATCTCGAACAAAACGTCCAGACGGTCGGTATATTTCACCTTTTGAATATCGAGATAGGCTTTCGCTTGCTCCAGCTCGTTCGCTACCGGAATTATGGTGCGCCCTTCGTTGAGCGAAAGCCGGTAGAACAGCGCCAGATTGCTGACCATCCGGTGCAACTGGTCGACTTGCCCGAACTTGGCCAACAAGCTGATCGAGGACAGCGTATTGTATAGAAAATGCGGATTGATCTGGGCCTGCAGCGATTCCAGCTCGGCTTCTTTCTTCTTGATGCCGGCGACGTACACCTGTTGAATCAGCCCGTCGATATGCTCCGCCATCGCGTTGATGGATTGCGAGATCGTCGAGAACTCGTCCTTTCCCTTGAAGCGTATCCGCTTATGGAAGCTGCCGTGACGGAACGAATCAAGCACCCTCACAATGCGCGACACGCGCTTGGAGAAGTAGCGGGACAGGAAGCCGCCTACACCCAGAAAGAGCAGAAAACTGGCCGATCCGATGACGGCGGTCAGCACTTTCACTTTCTTCGCATCCTTCTCGACCGATTCCTTCGGGATGCTGGCTACAAGCTTCCAGTCCAAGTCTTGGAACGGCTCGGTAATCGTCAAGTAATTGCTTTCCCCGACCTGGGCAATCCGGCCGGTCGTCCAAGCGCCCCGCTCGAACAAAATCTGCCCTTTCCCGTCCTCGATCCGAACCGACGTGCCTTCCCCGAAATCCGGAGAGACGGTTTCGAACATCTCCGTCAGCTTGACGGTGAGCCGCATGAAGCCGAAATCCAATTGGCGGCCGAAGGAAGCCGTATCCACGAGCCGCCGCAGGAGCGAAATATTGCCGAACTCGGCATCCCGGTCGATCTGCTGCCACTGCATGGTCACCCCGTAACGCTCCGGGGGAAAATCCTGATACCACGAATTGTCGGCGATCCGCTTCAGATACAGCATGTTGTAGCTTTTGCCGGCATAAGTCAGCGGGTCCGAATCATTATAAAACGAGTAGATTTCGGGCAAGGTTTCGTTTCGCAAGTAAACGACGAGCCAGATGCGGTGGTTCGTCGCCTTGATGACGCTATCGAACTTGGGCTCCAAATATTGCGTGACCGATTCGTAGCCGTAGTAGCCTTCGTTCAATCTCCTCAGCCGGGAAGCCACCGTCTCGTCGTAGTAGATCATGTCCGACAGGCGAACCGTATCCTTCATCCGGTACTCGATATTGTCCTTCATTTGGCGCAGCGCCGCCTGAACGTTCTCACTCGTCTGCTTGCGTACGGAATCCACAAATATCCAATTGGCAAAATAACCGAACAAGATCACATGAACCAAGGTAAGGAGCATATAGGACAGCATCAGCTTGTACCCGAAGGGCATATATCTTGCTTCCGCCTCGGAAGCGGCAGCGCTGCTTCGCCGGAGTGAACGGAGGGCAGACCGGATTCGACTATTGGCCATTGCGGAATTCCAGCGGGGTCATCCGGTACGTTTCTTTGAATTGCTTGCTGAAATAGGGCATATAGCGGTAGCCGACCCGATAAGCCACCTCATAAATGCGCAGCTTCGGATCGCGCAGCAGCTCTCCGGCTTTTTCCATGCGCAGCGCGACAAGATATTCATGGAACGTCTGGCCCGTCGCTTCCTTGAACATTTGTCCGAGGTAATTCGGCGAAAAGGAGAATTGATCGGCCACTTCCTTTAGCGTGAGCGGCCGCTCCAGTTCGCTGCGCATCATATCGATCATTTCTTGAATCAGCTTCCCGTTTTTGCCCATCCCGTCCGCGGTCTTGCCATCAACAGCTGGGGATGGGGCGGACTGTGCGCCGCCCGACAGCATCTGCCGGACCTCATGCTCCGCTTGCTCGCGCTTGCGGGCGTCATCCAGATCGCGCCGAATGCGTTCGAGCGATTGAATGAGCTCGTCCTCGTTCATCGGTTTCAGCACGTAGCTGTAAGCTTGCAAGGTCAGGGCTTCCTTCACATATTGAAAGTCTCTGTAACCGCTGACAAAAATGATCCGCACGTCGTGGAACCGTTCCTTCGCGCGTTTCGCCAGCTCGAGGCCGGACATGTTGGGCATATTGACGTCGGTGACCAGCACATCGATCTTCTGGGTCTCGATCAGCTCGCAAGCGGAGAACCCGTTCGTCACGGCGCCCACAATTTCCATCCCGAGCGACTCCCAGGGAATAAATGTCTTCATTCCTTCCAGATCCAGCGTCTCATCGTCTGCGATCAGCACTTTGTACATGTCGGTCCTCCTCTGCCTTGGATCTTCGAATGAAATGGGAAGCAGGTGCGCCGATAGCGCACCTATAGAATGTCGAGAACGTGGTCAATGGAGATTAGAGGTGCAACGAGGGGGTGGGGTATTCACTTCCGGTCGCTGCTCCACCCCGCAAAGTGAAGTTGAATCAGGGTAGCTTAGTCCGAGTACTTTGCAGGGACCCCGGGTCAGCGGGAAATATTGATTGGAAGCCGCTTAACAGCGGACATTTCCCGCAGACAAAGGCGAACGCTGGCGCTCCTCCAGTGAATACCCCACCTCCGTATGTATCTCTATTTTTGTACAGACCACTTTCTCGACAAGCTCAGGGTGCGCCGATAGCGCACCCTGCCTTGTCCGCATGGACTATTTCTTCTTCATTTTCTCTTCGTTTTCCTTCCAGCGTTTTGTCAAATAGTCGTTAAGCTTCTCGATGCCGAGCGTCTGCGCGTCCTTCTCGCCTTTATCGATGATCTCAATCACTTCTTGCTCGCTTTTGGCGAGAATCGCTTGGGCACGGACTTTCTTATACAATTCGGTCCAGCGCTCGCGAATGATCCCTTCCGGGCTGTCCTGCGGCGGCTCGATCCCGCGCATCGCCGTCAAGTCCATATGCGTCTTCCAGGTAATGGCGTCCTGGTATTTCGTTTCCCAGGAACGCTTCTCTTCCGGCAAGGAGAGCTCGGCCTTCACTTTGATTTTGTCGTTGTACGTCGAGTTGCCGACGAATTGCAGGTCGTTCGTCGCGTTCATATTCTTTGTGCGCTCTGCAGGCTCGCTGAAAAATTTGTCCGTCAAGTTCGGCAAACCTTCGCTGTCCAGACCTTTCCAATACATCCCTTCCGGACCCCATACGATTTGACGCATGCCGTCCGGGCTGGTCATCCAGTCCAGCACCGCAAAAATTTTCTCGGGGTCCTTGGCCGTCGCCGTGATCGCGGCGGCGTTCCAGCCCAGACGGTCGTAGTGGGCCACCATAATTTTGTTCTTGTCCAGTCCCGGCTTGTGGATCGGCCAGATCATGAAGTAGCCGGCATTCGGATCGGACTTGGAAAGCTCGGCATCCGCTTTGGAAGCATAGTCGGTGGCGGTAATATCGGCATACACGGCGACTCGGCCGGTGTTAAGCCTCTCACGTACTTGATCGACCGTTTGCGTCAGCGCGTCCTGCGTCATGAGCTTCTCGCGGTGCAACTTGTTGACGAAGATCATCGCTTCCTTGTACACCGGATCGGCGAAGAGCGACGTAAATTTGCCGTCCTTCGGCAAGGCGCGCAGCGTTCCCGCGTAGCTCGCCGGATTGTTCTCGGCGAAGGCGGAGAACAGCAGGTCGACGCCTTTGCCTTCCTTGGCCTGGCCCGGCTCGAACGGGATAATGTTCGGATATTTCTCCTTGACGAGCTTCAGGTAGTTGTACAGGTCATCGGTCGTTTCCAGCTTCGGCTTGCCGAGCTCTTCGTAAATTTTCTTGTTGACGACGTAGCCGGCGTTGCCTGTCGGCTTGTTCGTGTACCAGTTCGGGAACATGTACAGCTTGCCGTCTTTGGAGCGCAGCATGTTCAAAATTTCGTCGCCCGCCCACTTTTTCAGGTTCGGGTATTTGTCCAAATAAGGGTCAAGCGGCACGAGGACACCGTTCTCGCGCAGCCGCTCGAACTTGTCGCGGTCGCCCCAGATGACGTCGGGCAAGTCCTTGCTAACGATCATCGTGCTCAGCTTGGCTTCCGCGTTGCCCCCGGCGTTAATGGCGGTAATGTTGATTTTGTACTGCTCTTGTACGTGCTTGGAGAATACGTCTTTGCCCCAAGGAGGCATCGTGTACCAGCCGTAGTTGCCGAAGAGCGTGAAGCTGACCGGCTCGCTGCCGATTTTCCACGGCTCCGACGACGAGGCGGCCGGCGTCTGCGTCCCGGACGGCGCCGCCGCTTTGTTGTCGGCGGGAGCGCTGCCCCCGCCGGAGCATCCGGAAATAACCGTCCCCAGAGCCATGACGGCTGCCAGCGGACCCATTCCTTTTTTGACCCAATTGTTCATTGTCTGTATAGCCCCTTTCCCATTGTCATTTCAAGCTATGCTTAAAGCGGTGCGCTTTGAAGCCCGGACTATTCTTTCAGGGAACCGACAAGCACGCCCTTGACGAAAAACCGCTGCAAGAACGGATAGACAAGAATGATCGGAACCGTCGTAACCATCATAGTAGCCATCGTCAGCGACTTGGTCGTGTACGATTGCCGCTTGGCGAGGAAGCTTTGAGCCGCCGAGTCCTGAGTCAGCTCGGAAGCGATATTGGAATCGAGCGTCTGCTTCAGCAGCGCCTGAACCGGCAGCAGGTCCTGATTGTTGATATAGATGGAAGCGACGAACCAGTCGTTCCAGTGGGCGATCGCCGTGAACAGCGAGAGCGTGGCGACGACCGGGCCGGACAACGGCAGCACGACGCGCAGGAACGTGCCCCAGTAGCCGCAGCCGTCAATCCGCGCCGCATCTTCGAGACCGGCTGGAATTTGGCGGAAGAACGTCCGGAAGATGATCATGCTCCATACGCTGATGATCGACGGAATGACGAATACCCAGAACGAATCGAACAGGCCGAGACCGCGAATGAGCAGGTAGGTCGGAATCAAACCGCCGCCGAAATAAAGCGTGATAATGCAGAAGGTCATATAATAGCCCCGGCCGATCAGCTCCTTGCGGGACATGCCGTAAGCGAAGATGGACGTCGCCGCAATCGTCAGAAAGGTACCGACGAGCGTACGGGCGATGGAAACGCCGAAGCCTTTCAATATTTTAACGTCCTTTAACACAACTTGGTAATTTTCCAACGTGAAAACTCTGGGCCAGAACGTGATGCCGCCGAGACTGGTGTCCGAACCGAGGTTGAACGAGATGACCGCGGAGTTCCAGAACGGATAAAACGTTACGAAGGCCAGAAAGAGCAGCGCAATATGGATAACGATGCTAAAGACGCGATCTTCCAATGCCAGCTTCATCAATACATCCTCCTTACCACAAGCTGTTGCCGGTTTTTCTCGCGAGATAGTTCGCAAGAGTCAGCAGGCCGACGCTGACGATGGCCTTAAACAAGCCGACGGCTGTCGCGAACGAATAGCGGTTTAATGTAATCCCCATCCGGTACACGTACGTGTCCAGAACCTCCGATACGTCGCGCAGCGCCGGGTTGACGCCCAGCAGCAGCAAGTCTTCGAAGCCCGCATTCAGCAAGTTGCCGATGGCCAGAATGGAGAAGATCATCACGACCGGCAAAATGCATGGAAACGTTATCAAATAAGTCATGCGAAAACGGCTCGCCCCGTCGATGGCGGCGGATTCGTACAGATGAGGGTCGATGGAAGCGATTGCAGCCAAGTATACGATGGAGGCAAAGCCAATCTCTTTCCATACGTTCGTCGTGACGAGAATGGTCCAGAAATATTCCGTGACCGACAAGTAGGGAATCGGTTCGTCGATGACCCCGATGTTTTGGAGAAAAATGTTTACGCTTCCATTATCGGTCGAAAGCAGAGAGATCACGAAGTTGGCGACGATGACCCAAGACAGGAAATACGGCAAGTAGCTGACCGTCTGCACGACGCGTTTGAAAAACATATTTTTCACTTCGTTCAGCAGGATTGCAAGAATGATAGGCGCCGGAAAGCCGATGGCAAGCTTCAGGAAGCTGATGACGATCGTGTTTCGCATCACGACGCCAAGCTCGGGCGCTTGGAAGAAATCGACGAAATGCTTGAAGCCTACCCACGGGCTAGCCGCGAATCCTTTAAACACCGAGTAATCCTGAAATGCGATGATCACGCCGTACATCGGGAAATAGCTGAAAATCAAAATCAAGACGAGCGCGGGCAGCACCATAAGCTGCAAATCCCATTGCTTGAGCCAGGCCGCGACCTTCGTCTTCCCCGGCTTTGCCGCCGGACGATCCTCAGGGACCGCTGCCGCGGTTTGTTTCAAAAGGACCACCCTTTCCTGTGTATTGTCGATCTGTCTTTATCTTAAAAGGGATACGATGCGCGCGGCTACTTGCCTAATCAATGAAATGTTATATAAATCAATGATCAGGACAAAAAACAGCGGTCTCCCCGGGAAACGAATCGTCCCGGTTGGAGACCGCTGTTTTGACGTCGTATGTGGTATGTGGTGTTACTTGCTGCCGGTAAACGTAATGCCTTTAGATGAAGAAACGCTTGAAAAAGGCGTAAATGAGTAGCGCCGGCAGCGTGAACACCATCGACGCGGCCATGATGTTATTCCAGTAGCTGATGTACTGGCCCTTAAAGGTGTTCAAGCCGAGCGTCAGCGTAAACATCGACTTGTCGGAAACGAACATGAGCGGCTTCAGGAACTCGTTCCAGGCGCCCATGAACACGAAGATCATCTGCGCGGCGAGCGCCGGAACGGCCAGCGGCAGCGCGATGCGGAAGAAGATGCCGAACCGGCTCAGCCCGTCAAGCTGCGACGCTTCCTCCAGCTCCTTCGGGAAGTTGATGAAGAACTGGCGCATCATGAACGTGAACGTCGGGGGAGTCGCTCGTCATAGACGGCTCTTTCTCCGAAGCGGGAGCCAAAGAAGCGGTGTACAGGCTGCTTGCGCAGCAGCCGGACATCACGGCACTGTTCTGCATCAGCGACCTGATGGCGCTCGGGGCGTTGCAGGCCGTCCGCGGTAAGGCATGGCGATTCTTCGCGGAACCAAGCGGGTAAGGTCATCCAAACCTGGGTGGGCCCCATAGCTAGCGCGCAATCGGCAAAGGCCCGAATTACTTGGCAGCCCCTCTTCGAGCATAGAGGAATTACGATGCGCAAAGCGGCGTTTTTGAACCCGTTATCGAAGCATAGCGGAACAAAAAGTGACTTAATCGTGTCGAAAAATGTTCATGCTGCCTCGGGGGACGTGATCAGCGCACCTCAGATCCTCTATGGTCCGAGCAAACGGCTGATTGGCTGCGTTAGCGCATCGCAGTTCCTCTAATTTTTCGGCGCTCCCGGTAATCACACCGCTTCCGCGCAAACGGGCAGGCATCGTCGTTCACGCAGCAAAAGAACCTCCGAATCCACCGATATCGTGGAAACGGAGGTTCTTTTCATGTCCGAGTCCGGCTCGTGCTCATCCTTTGTCCCGTAAGGCATTCCACGAGATGGCGAACCCTTTCCGCCAGACCACGGCATTCAGCACGACCAGCAGCGCCATATACGCGTAGACCCCGCCGGTGACGAATGTGCTGGCCAGATGAACGCCCGCGAACAGAGCGAGGAGCAGCAGAAGCAGCAAGACAACGAGGCCGTCATTCTGCTTCACCGCCTCGAAGGACTCCGAGAACGGCAGCGCCTTGCGGAAGGTAAGGAAGCAAATGACCGTGTACAGCAGCACGCTTAGAGCAACGACGATTAAATCCGGAACGATGCGCGCCCCGAACAGCGCGATAAAAATAACGCTCTCGATCAGGTACACGGGCATAAACAGCCGGACGAGGAACGCTTTGATCGTCCCCCGGAAAATAGGCGCCGGACTCGACAGCGGCATCGTTTTGTAGAGCCAGGCGCCCTTGTGCTTGCCTGAGTAGCGAAGCATCATGACGACAGTAGGAATCAGCAGCGCGCAGAAATAAATGTTCAGATACCATTTGCTCGCTGCGATCTCGCTGAAAGGCTGGGTCCGCAGCACGTTGAAAAAGAAAATGAACGGAAACACGATCGAGAAGCCCAGCGAAGGATATACCTTGAGCTTGAACTCCCTTTCGTTGCCCATCATCAGCGAGCCGAACCGGAAAAAGGTGCGCTCCTCCCGTCCTGAACAAACAAACCTGGAAACGAAATTCAGCCACCGGCTGTGCTCCCTACCTTTTTTCGCGCTGTCGTTCGCCAGCTTCTGCAAGCTGCGCTCGAAGAAGGGCATCAGTCTAATGTAGATCAGAATCGAAACGATCGGCGTGGCGAGCGCCAGCAGCGTAAAGACGATGAAATGCGGGGTCGCCTGACCGCGAAGCAGCCATTCGAACGTTGCCCCGTACCACAGGGGAGGAATCAACGCCTGCCACCATTTTGGCTCGAATACGATCTGAAGCTGCATGAGGTCGAACGACCTTCCGATAAATTGATAGCCGACGGTAATTGCGATGGACAGGATGATTTGCACGTTATTGATCATGTCCTTCAGCTTTTCCCCGTCGAAAAACTTCAGAATCAGCATATACAAAAAGGCCGTCACAACGACGATCAGCACATCCGTCAGCACGATTTCGACCACAAACAAGAGAAAAAACAAAACGCCATGCTTGACCATGGCCGCAATCATCGGCGCAGCGCAGAGCGCCCCAGTCAAAAAGAATAAATAAATCAAAATATGCAGCGTCTTCGCCATGCCGATCGTCCGCCGGTTGACCGGCTTCGAGGCGATAATGTGCCGGTCCCGGATATCGAGCAGAACGGTAGAAAAGTCCGAAATCAAGGAAGTCATGACCAGGAACATCAACAGGCCCAACACAAAGCTCATCTGGAACATATAGTTATCGCCCATCACGACGAAGGGGACCATAACCAGCCCCATCAAAGCATACAAGCCAAGAGACTTCACGAAATTGTTCTGATCGCCCGCCCCGGTTCTCTTGCCGCTCTGATTAAAGATGGTAGGCATCCGCCTTCCGTCGATCGTCAGCTTGATCTGCAAAATTTTGCGCATCAACGGGTAATCGACGCCCAGCCTCTCGAACAGGGACTGGAACCGGTCCAGCACCTTAAGCGATACGAATTCCCTCATCGCCTACACCTCTTGCACGACGGAGACGAACCGTTCCGCAATCTCTTTATGCTCATGGAAGCCCGTCAGCCGGTTGAAGATCTCTTCGAGCGATCCTTCCCGGCTCTGCGCCTTCAACTCGTCGAAGCTTCCGTCCGCCACGATCTCCCCGCCGTCAAGCAGCACGATGCGGTTGCTGATCTTTTCGACCACATCCATGATGTGCGAGGAATAGAAGATCGTCTTGCCCTGTGCGGCCAGCTGCGCCAAAATTTCTTTCACCACCATGACGCTGTTGGCATCCAGTCCGCTCAAGGGCTCGTCCAAAAACAAAATGTCCGGGTTGTGCAGCAGGCTGGAGATGAGCAGCACCTTTTGGCGCATGCCTTTGGAATACGAAACGATCCGTGCATTATAAACGTCCTCCAACCCGAACAGGTCGATCAGCCGTTTGGCTTTCCATTCCGCCTGCTCGTCCTCCAGTCCGTACAAATTGCCGATAAAGGTCAAATATTCTTTCGCCGTCAGGGCGTCGTACACTTCGGCCGTTTCGGGCACATACCCGATCCGCTGCTTATAGTCCACACTGCCGTCCGAGATGTCTTTGCCGAAAATACGGATTTCTCCGGTGTAGCCCTCCACGAGGCCGAGCATCGTTTTGATCGTGGTGCTCTTGCCCGCGCCGTTCGGTCCGATATATCCGATGATTTGTCCCGGATACACGTCAAGATTGATTCCTCTGAGCACGTAGCGGTCTCCATACATCATTCGCAAGCCGCGAATGGACAGGATCGCTTCTCTTGTGGTTTCCATCAGCACACCTCTCATCCCCGGAACTCGTTCCCCAATAAAAAAAGCATGGCCGCTTCCAGGCTCTGGCCGGTTCGGTCATGCAATCCCATTGTATGATACGGTCCGTTTCAAGTCAATGAAAGCAAAAGCGGTTCAAAATGTGTTTTTCCCCTTATTTACCTGCCCATCCCGGCCGGATGAGTTGGACATAGAATAAGACATACCCGCAGGTTGTTTCGGGAATTTCCTCAAGGCGGTGGTTTATTCGATGGATTGGGAATATCATCCTGTACGGTTTGCCGCGGATCACGCCCCCGAGCTGCCGTTAACCTATATGACGAACGGCGCATGGTCCGGCCACCGCCGTTTCGCTTACGATCTTGTGCGTTTTGCCAAGCCGGGTCTTATTGCGGAACTGGGCACGTTTTACGGCACTTCCTTCTTCAGCTTTTGCCAGGCGGTCAAGGACGGGAATTTGCCTGCCCGCTGCTTCGCCGTCGATACGTGGCAAGGCGATCCGCATACCGGCTATTATGGCGGCGATCATATCTATGAGGCCGTGCAATCCGTGACGCTCCGGGAATTTCCGGGCATCGGCTATCTGGTTCGCTGCAATTTCGACCAGGCCCTGGCCGGGTTTCCCGACGGTTCGGTCGATCTGCTGCACATTGACGGCTACCATACGTATGATGCGGTACTGCACGATTATGCGACGTGGTACCCGAAGCTGGCGGAGAACGGTATCGTTTTGTTTCACGATATTGTTGTCCGGCTGGGCGATTTCGGTGTGTACCGTTTGTGGGAGAAGCTCATCGGCGAACATCCGCATCTCCAGTTCCCTCACTCCAACGGCCTCGGCGTCCTCTTGCCGAAAGGATGTCCTCCGGCATTCCGGGCGGTGCTGGAGCGTCAGGATGAGCTTGTCGCGCATTATGTCGACGGGACCTGATGAGTAGGCATTCGCATTTTTATGATGAATGGGAGGCGAGAAAAGATGTATGCAATCCCCGATCAAGTCTACAACAAAACCATCGATTGGGTGATGGACTCCACAGCCTTTGACCGAAGCCTCGTGCTGGAATTTTACAAGACGATCTATCCCGGGGAGACGCTTCATCTTGAGGCTCCTGGCGGATTCGATCCTCCGCGCTGGGGAAGCGAGTGTCATTTCGATCCGGCCTTCGTCGCCGTCGTCCCGAACGGACGCGTCATGACCGGGAACGGCTACGTGGTCACCCCGAACAACAAGCGGCTGCTCGATGTGGAGCTGTATTGCCCGGAGCATGACGGAAGGCTGCTGCCGCCTCCGGTATACTTAGCGGAAACGGTAGCTACATTGATCTGGGGATGGAATATGCCCGAGAAAGGCATTTTTACCCAAGCCGTGTACGGTCATTGGTTCTACGATATCCTGCCGCGCCTTCATTTGCTTGAGCAAAGCGGCATTCCGATCGACAAATACTTGATCGGTATGCTCCATCATCCGTTTCAGTACGAGTCTCTCCACATGCTCGGCTTTCCGATGCATAAGCTGATTCAGGTCGACCGAAGCGATTTTCACCTGTTGGCCGACAAGCTGGTCGTACCTGCTGTTCCCTTGATGGTAGGAAAAAGTCCGAGATGGGCATACCAGTTTCTCCGCCAGCGGTTGGGAGAAGGGCGGGCGATGGGGCAAGCCGGAGGCTATGAACGGATCTATGTCAGCCGGCAGGACGCTGCGGCCAGGTTCGTCGTCAACGAGGACGAAGTGATGAGTGTCCTGAGCGGGAAGGGGTTTACGAAGATCGTTCCGACGCCGCTGACGATGCAGGATAAGATCGCGATCTACTCCTCCGCCAGCGTGGTTGTCGCTCCGTTCGGCAGCAGCAATATCAACATCACCTTCTGTCCTCCCGGAGCGAAGCTTATCGAGCTGTCGCCGCGTACGGTCGTGGATAACTATTTTTGGAAAATATGCGGTCATGCCGGCGTCGATTATTACGAGGTCGTGTGCGACATCGAATATCCGCCCAAGCCCGCCGTAGGCGCGGACAATATCGTCGTCGATATCGACAAGCTGCTGAACGTGCTCAGTCTCGCCGGGATCTGATTCGCCAGCGATTAGCCGGCCGTATCGCAAAAGCGGAAAAAAGCATCCATGTCGCTCGACAGCAGCAAAGGGACGGCCCGTTCGATTTTGTCCAGCGGCCAGTTCCACCATTCGATGCAAAGCAAGCGCTGAATCGTCGCTTCGGGAAACCGGTACTTGATGACTTTAGCCGGGTTTCCCGCCACGATGGCGTACGGAGGAACGTCCTTGCTGACGACGGCGCCCGCTCCGACAACCGCGCCGTGCCCGACCGTAACCCCTGATAAAATCGTTGCCCCCGAGGCGAGCCATACGTCGTGCCCGATGGTCACGTTTCCTTTGGTCTTCGGATGTCCTGTAATAAAGGAGTACTTGGGCATCAAGGAGTTGAACGGATATGTCGTTACCCAATCGGGGCGATGCTCTCCACCGAGAAAAATCGTCACCCGGTCCGCAATGGAGCAGAACTTGCCGATGATCAGAATGCTGCTTTCGCCCCAAGACCGGATATCCGGATGACCGTAAGTGAATTCCCCGATATAAATTTTGCTATCTACCGTTCTCGAAGGCAGCTGGGTTCGCAGCGACTCGATCGGAGATTGGCTATCCATCTGCTCAGGCACCTCCTTCCGGGTCATGATATGCTAGGATATTCATACTTCGCTGCCCGTGGCACAGTGGCGAAGCTCATTTGGGCGAGTCGTCCCCCGATTTGCCACCGTTGCTATGACCGTTAAACAGCGCCTCCGTCAGCGTCCGCAGTTTATCCATCAGCTTGCCGAAGCCGAATCCGACGAGAAACGCGATGCCGATCTTCGCTTCCATCGAGGCGCTGGTCTGGAGCAGCATAATGCCGCTTTTGAACAGAACGATCGTCATCATGGCCGCCCCGGCGCACTTGATCGGACGAAGCAGGTACCACCAATACCAGCGCGGGGTCATGCTGTCGTAATATTCGAAGAACAAGCGCATGGCGTACATGGTGCCTCCGATCGCTCCGGCAAGCGCATAGTAAGCGTACTCCGCAACGGGGGGAAGAAGCTTGACCCCAAGCCAATGGGTGACGCTGCCGCTGCGGATGGCGCCGGTCATCCAGAAGCTTCCGACGAACCAGGCGAGCAGATAAACGAGCACTCCGAGCTTGAACCCGTGTTCCCGGGTTTTCATGGCTCCCGCCCCTTTCGCTTGCATACTTGTTCTAGTTCAACCTATGCGCTGTCCGGGAAAATGATGAAATGCGGAATTGATATAGAAACATTATCCAGATTTGGCGCGTCTAATGAATGGGGGAGAATGGGCCTTTGCCGCCTTTTCCCATCATACAGACGGAGTTGAATTATCGTAATGAACACGCCTTATGTTTCAAGAAAGCAGTGGCTGGAAAGCCGGGAGCAGGAGAAGGGGTCGCTGCTTTTCTATTCGGTGCTCGGATTCGTCCTGTTGTTTCTGTTCATCGCCCCGTTTCATCAGGGATTGTTTCTGATGTTCTCCTACGAAGCCAAGCCGGGGAACAACATCTTGTACAACTTCCCGCTGTACAGCTCCTATATTTTTGTTTACATCGCTTTGTTCCTGACTTCGCTGTTTTTGATGACCTCGTTTAAAGCGACCGGCAAGCGGGACATGCTGCTGCTGGCGGTATGGCTCATTCCGCTCGCCTATCTCGTTCCCGTGTTGACCCGTCCGGCGTCCATGTACTTGGCCCTGCAAGGATTGTACGCCGAGCTCATGTATGCGGCGTTTTTTGTCATCAGCTGGGTGCTGGCCCGGAACAAAAAAGGGGCGGCCCTCGTTCAGCACGGCATTCTGTATTCGGGGTACGCGCTGGTCATCTACGGCCTGCTGGTCTGGTATGGCAATATCCAAGCCCATGGCGTCATCATAGCCGACAGCAACGGCATGCGCCTAACGTCTTCTTTTACTTACGCCAACTCGTATGCCGCCTATCTGATTGCCATCATCTTGGGCGCGCTGTATATGATCGCCTCTTCCTCCAAATGGGTCGCAGCCGCAGGAAACGCCTTAATTTTGGCACCGGCTCTGCTGTCTCTCATCTTGACTTTATCCCGCGGCGGTCTCGTACTGCTGCCGGTCGTGCTGCTCGCTCTGCTGCCTTTTATCCGCTTGTCCGGGCAAATCGTCATGATCCTCAATCTGGGCATCGCGGCTGCCGCTGCCTTCATCCTGTCCGGACCGAGTACGCGGATCGGAGCGGAATTGTTCAAGACCTCGAACGCAGCACTGTCCGCGCAGGCTTGGCTGCAATTGGCGGCCGCATCGGTGGTGGTGGCACTGCTGTCGGCGGTCATTCACAAATACGTGCCTCCGGCGGTCCGGAAGCTGGAGGAGAAATTCAAGCTTCGCTATGCCCGGCTCTGGTTCCCGCTGGTGATCCTGCTGGTCGGCGGCATCGGCATCGCGGTCGTGCTGAACAGCCAGTGGGTGCTGAACCTGCTGCCCGAAAACCTGCAGCAGCGGATTGCAAGCATCAACTTCCAGCAGCACAGCGTGCAGGAGCGGGGGTATTTTTATAAGGATGCGATGCAAATCGTAAACGAGGCGCCGTTATTCGGGAAGGGCGGCGGGGCATGGGCTGCGCTGTATCAATCGCACCAAAGCTACGGCTACGCCTCGAACCAGGCGCATAACTTTTTGTTCCAGACCTTGACGGATATCGGCTGGGTCGGCGCGCTGCTGCTGTTTGCTTTTATCGGCTGTATCGTGTACTTTTACGTGCGCCATGTGATCAAGCATCACGAGACAGAGGACGGAAGGCGGCATTTCGTTTATTTCATCGTGCTGGTTGCCCTCCTTGCCCACAGCTTTATGGACTTCGATTTAAGCTACGGCTATTTGTCCGCTCTTGTCTTTATAGGCTTGGGAGGACTGCTGGCGGGCGCTGCCCTGCCGGGGGCCAAGGATCAAGAACTGCCCGTCGCATCGGGAAAAGCGAAATGGATTTACCCGGGTTTCGTCCTGCTGCTCAGCTTGTGCATGCTCGTCGTATCGATTCGACTGCTCAAAGCGAATAGCGAAGCGGGCAAGGCGTACAACGAGCTTTCGCAGGAATCCGTCCAATTGGAAAAGTTTATCGGCTTCATCGATAACGCCATGGAGCTTCATTCGACCAATGCGGATTACGCGCTGCTGAAGATTCGGATCCTGAACGACGTGTACAACCAGACGAAGGACAAGCAGTATTTGCAGGAAGCCCAGCTGATTGCCGCCCGGTACATGGACAATGAGCCTTATGCGCACGGCATTCACGAGAACCGATATCACTGGGCGGTTCAGGATAATGCCCAGCAGGCGCTGGCGATCGCGAGCGAGTCGATCCCGAAATACCCGTGGGATATGATGTGGTACGAACGGGCGATGGTGCTTACGTACGAGCTGGGGTACGCTGCGGGAGAGGGGAAGAAGCCGGCGGAACGAGACGCGTATTATCAAAAAGCCGTCGGCATTTATCAGCACGTGCAGGAAAAACGGGAGTCGCTGAAATCGATTCCGTCTTCGATCAGCGTGCCTCCTTTTGAGATCTCGAAACCGATGCTCTTGGTATTGGGAAGAATATACTACGACCAAGGCAAGTATGCCGAAGCGGCGGACATCCTGCGCCCGGCCTTGTCGGACAACATGGATTCCTCGGTGCAGCGGTATATCGCGCGCTGGTACGTGGCGGCGCTGCAGAAGCAGGGCAAGACGGATCAAGCGTGGGTGGACAAGCTGGTCGCCAAAGATCCTAACGAAGCCGAGGAGCTCAAGAAGCTGGGGGGTGCTTAAGGCAGCCGAGCCGGTCTGCGTTGGAGCATTAACGGGGAGAGGAGCCGTGGCGGCATGAAGGATTCGGGGCAGAACGCTGCACCGGGAGAGGACGGATGGCGGGAGAAAGCCGGTTGGGAGCGGGGAGAGCCGTTCGTGCGCTTAAGTCTGGCGGAGCTGAACGGGCTGTTGGAGCCGGCGTTCCCCGGAAGGTCCGTCGAGTTCGCGCAGTCGCTCGGAACAGGGCTGAGCAATTCGAATTATAAAATACGCATGCGCGGAGAGAAGCGACCCTATGTACTTCGCATTTATCGGGGCGATGCGGACGTTCTTCGCAAGGAGGAGGCCATTGCCCGGCTGGTCCGTTCCGCCGTTCCGGTCCCGGCCTTTCTCTACGCGGATGCCTCGTGCGCCCGCTTTCCGCGACCCTGGGCATTGCTTGAATGGCATGGCGGGGAACTGCTGTCGTCCCTGCGGCTGAACGCCTCTCAAGAAGAGCTCGCTTGCTCGGCGGCGGCGCTCGGCAGAACGCTGGCACGCGTGCATGCTTTTCCGTTTCCGGAGGCCGGTCTCCTCGGCCCGGAGCTGGGGATCCGCACGCCGATGCGGCTGGACGAAGCGATGTTCACCGGCTTCGCGGAGCAGAGCTTGATGCACGGCGAGGCCGGCTGCCTGCTAGGTCCCCGACGGGCCGAAGCGCTATGGGCACTGTGCAGGCGCCATGCCGGGCTGTTGGAGGAGCAGCCGGAGGTATATTCCTTGGTCCACTCCGACTTTAACGGTCGGAACGTGCTGCTGGCGCCGGACGGTTCCGGAGGGTATGAGGTAACGGCTGTGCTGGACTGGGAATTTGCCTTTGCCGGTCCGCCGCTGGTGGACATCGGCAATATGCTGCGCTATGAACCGCCGGGCTCCGAGTTCGAGCGTCATTTTATCCGCGGCTACGTGCAGGAGAGCGGGGTGCTGCCCGAACGGTGGGAGCTGAAGTCCAAGCTCGCCGATCTGATCGCGCTGATCGATCTGCTGAACGGGGCGGTGGAGGCGCCGAACCGGGCCGCCGATCTCGTGCGGTTAATTGACCGCTTGTTGGCGGAGTGGGCATAGCGTACGGTTTCATGTATGGCTGCAGGGCGGATCGGATACACTACGGGCGATCCCAAATCCCGGAAGGAGGCGTCCCAATGTCCCGAGACAATGCCAACAACAACGGCAAAAAGTCCCAGCCCGGCAACAACCGAGACTCGGAAGTGGCGGAGTCCAAAACGAAAAAATAACGGGAATTCGCAGCCAGCCGTTCGCGGCTGGTTTTTTTGGTAAAATGCGGCGTAAACCGTTATACTGGGAACGTAGGACAACCTTTCATTTTTGGAGGAATTTTAATGAGCACATTTGCCCAAAAGCTGGAAAAATATGCAACGCTGGCCGTTCGGGTAGGCGCCAATGTACAACAGGGACAAACGGTGGTCGTCATGGCCCCGGTTGCCGCCGCGGAGCTGGTCCGGCTTGTCGCTGTCAAGGCTTATGAGGCCGGCGCGAAGAACGTCATGGTCGAGTGGAACGACGAGGAACTGATGCGGATCAAATACAAGATGGCGCCGATGGAAGCGTTTCACGAGTATCCGATGTGGAAGGCACAGGGCTTGCAGGAGCTGGCGGAGAACGATGCGGCCTTCATTCAATTTTACGGGCCGAATCCCGACCTGCTCAAGGACGTCGACCCGGAGCGGGTCTCCACGGCGAACAAAACGGCCTCTACCGCTTTGAAAGGGTACCGCAGCCAACTGATGGCGCACCGCGCGTCCTGGACGCTGATGGCCTACGCAACGCCGGAATGGGCATTGAAAATATTTCCCGATCTTTCGCCGGAGGCCGCTCTCGATGCACTGTGGGAGCGTATTTTCGAAGCGACCCGCGTGAACGCGGACGATCCGGTCGAGGCTTGGAAGGAGCATAATGCCCGCCTGGCCCGGACCGTGAGCTACTTGAACGAGAAGCGGTACAAGCAGCTCGTCTACGAAGCGTCGGGCACGAGCCTGACCGTGGACTTGCCGGAGAAGCACCTCTGGCTCGGCGGCGCGAAAGAGAATGCCAAGGGCATTTTCTTCAACCCGAACCTGCCGACGGAGGAAGTGTTCACGATGCCTAGGCACGACGGCGTCAACGGTGTCGTCCGCAGCACGAAGCCGCTTAATCACGGAGGCCAGCTTATCGACGGATTCAGCCTGACGTTCAAGGACGGCAAAGTCGTCGATTTCTCTGCGGACAAAGGCTACGAGATGCTGAAGCGGCTGCTCGACACGGACGAAGGAGCGCGCAAGCTTGGCGAAGTCGCCTTGGTTCCGCACGAATCGCCGATCTCCAATACGAATCTGATCTTTTACAACACGCTGTTTGACGAGAACGCATCGAGCCATCTCGCCCTCGGACAAGCGTACCCCGTCAATCTGGACGGCGGCACGGAGATGAAGGAAGAGGAGCTGTCCCAACACGGGGCAAACAGCAGTCTTGTGCACGTCGATTTCATGATCGGCTCGGCCGATATGAACATCGACGGAATAACGCAGGACGGCGTGCGGGAGCCGGTATTCCGCGCCGGCAACTGGGCACTGCCCGTCTAAAATGCAAAACGGAGCAAGGCGCCGAGGCGCTACGCTCCGTTTTTTTTTTATTCATGAATGGGGTTGCGTTTGGTTGCTCTTTTGCATGGAGTAGCATTTACGGCACACCGGCAAATAGCTTTCGTTGCCGCCGATTTGAATCTGCGCGCCTTCAAATACCGGCTTGCCGTCGGCAAGACGCATATTCATCGTCGCTTTGCGGTCGCAGTACCAGCAGACCGTCTTGATTTCCTCGATTTTGTCCGCCAGCGCAAACAGATGATAGCTGCCCTCGAACAGTTGGCCGAGAAAATCCGCCCGCAGCCCGTACGCAATGACGGGAATGCCGAGCGTATCCGCAATTTCCGTAAGCTGCAGCACCTGCTGCTTGTTCAGAAACTGCGCTTCGTCGATCAGAATGCAGTTCGGCCGCTCGGCCGCCGCCATTCCGACCATGTCCAGGTTGTCGTCAATGACGATGCCGTCCTTCTGCATTCCGATGCGGGAAGCGACGACGCCGACCCCGTCCCGGTTATCCACTGCAGGGGTGAAGAGCAGCACTTTCTTTCCTTGCTCTTCGTAATTGTGTGCGACGCGCAGTACTTCGATCGACTTGCCGCTGTTCATCGTTCCGTAACGAAAATATAGCTTGGCCACGCCTCTAGTCCGCCTCTCCCTGAGAAATCACGAAGTTTATCATAGCACAAGTTGAGGGGGAGGTACAGGTTAACCCTTTTGGATGGGTAAATATGGTACAATGTGGACAACAAAGCTTGAAGAAGCGGTGATTTCGATGAAAAGCATAGGAAGCTATATTCGGAAATCAATGCCTGATCTTGAAAAACCGGAGCGGCCTTCCCCTCCGCCGGAGCCTCTGTATGCGCAGCGCCGGGGCAGCTCTAACACGGCGCGGCAGCTTGCTTCCGCTCCTGCCTTCGTCGCACAAATGCAGAGGAGTTTCGGAAACCGAGCGACGATCCGTTATTTGACCGGTTCACGGCAACCCCATGCCCATCCGCCGGTCCAATGCAAAATCAACCTTTCGCCCATGATCATCACATTGGACGGCGACTTTACGGAGTGTATTGCCGAATATAATGCGTTAGCGGACGATGCCCCTCTTTCCACGAAAATCAACACGCTTTCCGAAATGGAACGAGCCTGCTTCCACTGGTTTGTCCATCGGCAATCGGACGATCTCCAAGAAGACCCGGAAGCTCCCCATATGAGAATGCTCATGGACCTGCTTCACGATGAACGGCAAGCTTTGGTTAAGCAATCGGTGACGGGTGGCAACTCTACAGCCGAAGACGGTGATCTCCATCTCCCTATTGCTGGATTTGAGCAGCTGGACGAAGATAGCCAGCGGAAGGTACGCGAGATGTGGGATAAGCTGATCCAAGGCAGCGGAAGCATCCGAATCGTGGAGGAGAAGGGGCACGGAGACTTCAAGCTGCAGATGCTGACGGAATTCTCACGTATACTGGAAAGTCATTTCGGTCGGGGATTATTGGAACGAATCAACGAATCGGATAAAAAAATTGAACTTTCCCCTTTTTCCGTCGCCAAGGACGTCGGAGTGACTGCCGCCGCCTCGCCAGTAGGCGATAATAAGGAAAATGCCAAGCTGAAGAGGCTGTCTGGACAGCCGAAAGACAGGGACAAGTACAAGGAGATCAGACTTGACGGCTTGACCAAGCAGGAACGAATTTCCGCTCTGAACGACATGCGGAGGGAAAGGCCGGATCAGTTGGGTGTGGTGCTGATTTTGCAAGGGCGGCCGGAGCAGTATTACGCTTTTGGGGAAGGCACCGACGTGAAGGTGACGATGCCGTCCGACGTAAAGGAATCCTCTTTTTACTATGGGAATCGGCTCGTCGATACCGCGGGAAAGGAGCTGATTGCTCCAACATTCTCGACGTTAACCCACGAGCTCGGTCACGCTTTTCATATGCAGCAGGGGACGAAAACGGACAATGCCGGCGAATTAATGGAATGGATCGACGACCAGGACAATTTGGAAGCATGGTCCAATATGGAGGAGTACATTAATATCCAGGGAACGGAAAATCCGTTTCGAAACGAGTACGGCTTGGGCGAGCGGCACGGGCACGAGAATATCCCGCTTCTTCTCATGAACAAGCTGCAAGCGCGGCTTTTGGAAGCGGTTCGTTGGTTGGATGGGAATACCGATCTTGACAACGAGTACAAGCAGGAGATGGATAGCGAAATTACGAATCTGTCCGCCTTTGTCTATGCGAATTGGACGGACGAGCATAAATTGAAGCAGGGAAAGCAACAAGTGGGGAATCTGCCCTTACTTTTGAAGCAAATGTACGCTGAAGCGTTAGAAAGGCAGCGGTTGGACCGGATCGCATCGGACGAAGAGTCGAGAGGAATACGCCGATCCGCCCCGATAGCCATCCCCGGGTCCAGCGAGACGGAGCAAGATTCCTTCCGCCCGGGCGGGCCGGTTGAAAGCAACATGGACCGTTATGCCGAACAATTTGAAAGACAAAAGCAGCAATATAACATGCGAGCCAAATATTACAATAAATTGGGAATATAGGCCGTAAAGCTGAAAAAACGCTTATAGTCGAATCTTCCCTACGCTTCCGGCAGAGCTTCCCGTATGATGGGTCTATAGACAAACGCTAACGCGAGGAGGAACCGCTTTGAGGAACGCACCGACGGTAAGATTTGAAGCTATCGATCAGGACAATTGGGAAGATTGCGTGAAGCTGGAGGTGAAGGAGGAGCAGCGGAAGATGGTGGCTCCCAACTGGTTTTCGATTATTCAAGCCGCCTACGATAAATCGTACACGCCGCTTTCTATTTATCATGAAGATACGATGGTCGGCTTTTTCATGTACGGCAAAGACCCGGATGACGGGCTGTACTGGATCGTACGGCTGATGATCGACAAAAAGTTTCAAGACCGGGGCTACGGCGAGGCTGCGATCCGGCTGGGCCTGGAGCTGATCAAGCGTCAGGAGGATTGCTCTCCCGAGATTGTCATCAGCTATAAGCCGGACAATGAGGCGGCCGGGAAGCTGTACGAGCGCGTCGGCTTCGTACCGACCGGACGGATCATCGAAGGGGAGACGGAAGCGAGATACAAGGTTTTGAGATGAGCATGGGCGGACGTTTGCCCACAAAAAGGCTCCCTTATCGTCGGATGGATAAGGGAGCCTTTGCTTGTAGCAGCCACTTACGTGCTTTAAACCGGTAACGTTACCGTCACGGTCGTTCCCACGCCGGCTTCGCTTGCGATGGACATGCGGCCTTTGTGTTCGGTGACGATTTTTTGGCTCACCATCAGACCGAGGCCCGAGCCGTTTTCTTTCGTCGTATAGAAGGGTTCGCTGATCCGTTGGAGCAGCTCGGCAGGAATGCCGTCGCCCTCGTCCCGGAAGGTGATCGCCAGCATGCCCGGCTCGGCCAAGGCCGCCACAATCTCCACGGTTCCGCCCAGCGGCATCGCTTCGACGGCATTTTTTACAATATTGATGAACAACTGCTTCAATTGATTTTCTTCACAGCGAACCGCCGGCAGGTCCGGTTTGATCCGCGTCTTGAAACTGACGCTGTTCAGATTCGCTTGCGCTTCCAATAGGGAGAGGACGTCGGCGAGAATGGGGCCAATCCGCTTATAATGAAAGATGGCCGCTCTTGGCTTGGCCAGCAGCAGCATTTCGCTGATAATGTGCTCGATGCGCGTCAGCTCCGACGACATGATGTCCAAGTAATGTTCCTTGTAATGCCCTGCGCTCTTCATAAACTGCGTAAAACCTTTCAGCGAGGTCAGCGGGTTGCGGATTTCATGGGCAATGCCGGCGGCTAGCTGTCCGGCGACCGACAGCTTCTCCGAGTTGCGCAGCAGCTCCTCGGTAGCTTTGCTCTCGCTGATATCCCGCCCGATAATACAGATCCCGGTAATGTCCTGATCCTTGCCGACAACAGGTGAGATCGTCAGGCTCATATCGAGCGGCGTGCCGTCCTTGCGCTTGCGCTTCGTCTCGAAGCTGGAGATTTGCTTGCCCTGCAGCGCTTTGCGGAACAGCAGCTCCGACTCGATCCACAGCTCCTCCGGTATGTTCGGCGGACGCTCGCCGATCAGTTCCGCTTCGCTATAGCCGAACAAGTCGATGAACGCTTTGTTCAGCTTGGTCAGCCGCAGGTCCGCGTCGAGAATCGCAATGGTGTCCGCAGCATGCTCAATCATGGAATCGAGCTGCTGCTTGGTCGCACGGAGCGTTTCTTCCTGCTCCTTGTGCCGGGTAATATCCCGGATAAAGACGGACAAGCCGGGCTTGCCCGGATAGCAGCTGACTTCCAACCACTTTTTGACCAATGGATAATAATCCTGATAAAAGACGGGAACCGCTTCCTCGATTGCCCTCCAGCAAGCTTTGTAAAAGCCTGTGCCAAGCCATTCCGGCACCGTGCCCCGAATGCCGTGACCGAGCATATCCTCCCGGCTGAGCTGCAGAAGCTGCTCGGCGTTCCGGTTCACATAGACGAGCTCTCCGCTTCGGTTCAGCATAATGTAAGCGTCGGCAAACGTTTCGAGCAGCGAGGTCATACGGATGAGCGATTCCTGAAGCGCGTTTTCGGCATCTTTTTGTGCGGTAATATCCTGGGTTTGCATGTATATGTAAGCTGGTCCGCCGCCGCTGTCCTTAAGTTCGACCGCATAAACGCTCATCCATAAGGTTTGTCCGTCCGCGCTGAGCCAGCGCATCTTGGTTTCATAGCGGGAGAGCTGGCCCGATACGAGCTGGCTCATATGATGCATGCACAGGAGAAGCTCCCCGGGATGCACTAAGGTCTGAAGATTCATCTGCTCCAGTTCTTCCGTCCTGTAACCGAGCTTCGTGCCGAGCGATTCGCCGGCCATCAGCAGGTTGCAGTCCTGGTCGAGCAGGAGGGAGCCGGTGTGGGGGCTGGCGAAGCTTTTCAGCGCCAGATCGACAAGCATTCGTGAAAAAGTCCCATCCGCTTTGGTTTTCAATTGCTCCGGGACGAATGGCGATGCGAGCAAATCGTTCATGAATGAGACTCCCTCCACTTTTTTAGGCTGAAAGTTAACATTCGTCAAAAATCAACACAATTCCTTTTTTTTGCAGGTCCCGTTTTTTTGCGAGTGGCAAAAATGGGGCGAAAAGGCTATAAATATATGAATTGCTATAATAAGAATGAGATGATAAGATAAAACAATAATATTTACCAACAATTTCATGGAATTGCTACACATGGTCTGCCATGAAGACAACGAAATAAAGGGCGAACGGCGTCGCAGGACGCAGTCGCCCTTTTCGCAGCTTTACGGCAGGTATCGTTTGATGTCCGGACATGTCGTTTTTAGTCAATTACAATAATGGAAAATTTAGATGTAACTTTCGTTTGGCACGTCACGTCCAAAGGTATTATCGCGTTAAGGTAAATCCAAGGAGGCGGAAGTGAAATGGCAGGAAAGGACCTGAAAAGCTTGTTGTCGCCGCAGGAGCTTGAAGCATTGACGCATAGCCCCGAGGGAAACGGATCGGGAAGCGACGGGCGTGCGGAGCCGGAGAGCGAAACGGAGCCGAAGCTGGAACTGGAGCGGCTCCGGCTCGAAACGGCCCGGCTGGATCTGACGGTCGCCCGGCTTATCGAAAGAGTGGAGCAGCTAGAGCTCCGGCTGGAAAACCGCTCCGCGTACGAAGTGGTCGGGGGCGTCCCCGAGGCGTTCGCGGCAGGCGAATGGCATGCGCAGGAAACCGCTGCCGCGAAATCCGTTACGGCTCCGCCCGCCCCGGAGGAGCCGACGCTTTCCCGGGTGAGAACGTACGGCCGCAAAAAGCGGGACCGCTCCTAAGGAGGGCGGACCGCCTTTTACGGCCGATGCCCGGGGTTGGGAGCTGCGGAATTCCTCAGCAACCGAAAGGAGCGCCACGCCATTACGACTGCGGCATTCGCGGCGTCAGGAACCGGCCGATTTCCTCCGGCAGCACCTCCGTATCCCACGGATGGAAGTAATAGTTGTTGTCGTCGCGGAACAAGCTCTGTTTATGCGCAACCGGTTCGCCGGTTTGAAACACGATACGGTACTCTTTCGGGTCTCCGCCGGTCATAGCCGGCTGGTAGTTTTCTTTCTTTTGCCCGTGTCCGAGCAGCTCCATGAACAGCCCGGTGTCGGCTCTTTCGAGCGAACGGAACCGCTGCCAGGCGTCCGCTTGCTTGGAATAGACATACACGTCGATTCGCGTCACCCGCTCGGACGGAAGATCCTTGTAGCTCCAGGAGCGGGCAAGCTTGCCATCCGCGTTTCTTGCGCTGTACAGCATGTAGCCGCCCACTTCGTTGTCCGCCTTGGCGGCAATCAGCGAGTGATCTGGGTACCCTTTGACGGCATAAAGGCGCGTGCCTTCCTGTAAAAATGCCGCATCCCCGTCCTTGGTCGCATAGCTCGGGTTGGTGACGGCTCCCTCGACCCTGAACTTCACGGTGCCGACGACCTCATCCGTCACGGCGTCCGGGGAGGCGGCCACCGCTTCATAGACCCCGTTATATTCCTTTCCGTTCAGCTTGACGAAATCCACCCAATCGATAACGGTATTTCCCGTCTTCCATGGGTCCGTTTTGGCATTGCAGGCAGGCAGTACGAGCAGCAGCAGGCACAACAGCAAACGCCAAACCATCGTCGTCACTTCCTTTCGTCCGGTTAACCGGGCAGGGTGTGTACAACATAATGGACGCACGTCTTCGTCGGAAAGTTGCGCAGAGGCAGGAGCGAAGGCGTCCCCTTACGAAACCCTTACCCGGCTGTGACCGCAATAAAACCGGCCGGACCTCGGAAGCAAGGCGCCGGCCGGCGAATCGTTCAATGGCGGTGGGAGGCGGGGCGCCTTTTCGCGTTCCGGCAGCGCCGCTTGCCCCGGGCCCCGGTCCGGGCTGTACAAACGCGCTTGGCACGGTAAGGAACCGCCGAGCAAGCCGTATTCGCCTGAGGAAGGAAGCGGATCGAACCGGCGATGCGGGGAGCGTCCTGATTGACCATTCGCTTGAGCAAGCGGATGGCCGCCCCATACCTTTTGTAATCGTAGTCGTTCGTCTTCGGATCATAGAAGGCTTCCGAAAGCTCCTCCGGGGTCATATAGGCGAACACGCGGCCATCGTGCTCCGCGAGGAAGACCAGCGGCGAATCGCCGTAGCCTTCGCGGCTCCATTCCTGGCGCGTCATATGGAACACCAGAATGGCCAGCACGTCGTCATACACTTTGCCTTTGTACCTGAACCGGAAATGCAGCTCGTACTCCGTATCACGGTTCTGTCTCCGCCGGTCGATGACCGCGTACGTCCTCCACCACGCCGGGAAACGGAGGGTAAATCCGTATCTCGTGTTGCGATACAGGAAATGGCTCGGCTTGTTCACGTCGCTCGGGTCCCCTTTCGAACCTAAGGTTGTGTTACTACTGTATTCGTAGAAGCCCCGGATTATAATCCCGCGTCGTCAAAGCCCGAAACGCGCCTGTCAGTCACGGCTTAAACCAGATGTTTTTGAACTGAACCCAATCCAGCGCATCCAGCGAAATCCCCTTGACGGATTCATGGTAGATCGTTTTGAGCCGTTTGAAATATAAAAAGTGGAGCACTTGCTTGGCGGTCAAATGCGCTTCAATCGCCTGCAGCAGAGCCGAACGGCGGCTGGACGAAGGCTCGCGCAGCGCCTCCTCCATCAGGGCGGAGACTTTGGCTTTGACCGAGGGCTCCAAATGCCGCTGCATGCTTTTGTACAAGTCGATCAGCCGGAGCTCCGCATCGTTGTCGAGCATGATGGAGAACAGCAGCAGATCGGCGTGCAGCCGCTGCTCGCTCTTGAATTCCTCCACGGACAGCAGCTTGATCTCCACGGCAAAGCCGGCTTCCTGGAGCAGCGCCTGCACATGCAGCGCATCCGGCTCATAGTGCGTGATCGTGCACAGCGTCAGCCGCTGGCCGTCATAGGCGGAGCGCTTGAGCAGCGCGCGAATCTGATCGGTCTCGTGGGCAAGCGGCTCCGCTTCCGGCGCCGTGCTTCCATGCCCGTGGCCGATGAAGCTGTCGGCCGTATAGATGGCGTCGCCGCCGATCCGCTCAAACAGCTTGCGGCGGTTCAAGGCGGCGCATACCGCGCCCCGCAGCGCAGGGTCGCTGAGCGGCCCCTGCTTCAGCAGGTTGAAGGTCAGGAACCGGCACGTCGCCCCTGGCTGCTGCACCTGCTGCCAGGTTTCGGAAGCTTCGTCGGGCAGACGATAGTTGTGGATAATCTGAAAGCTTTCCAGCGTCCGCTCGCTGCCCTGCACCTGCATGTCGGGAATATGCCACAGCTCTACGCGGTCGAGATGCGCCCGGCCTTGGAAATAAGCGGGGAAAGCGTCGAGCACGCACATGGACGCATCCAAATGCGTCAGCTTGAACGGGCCGGTGCCGACGGGAGCGAGCGCAAACCGGTCTCCCAGCTCCTCGCACAGCTCGGCAGGGACGATGGAGGCGCGGTTCGTGCCGGCATATTGAAGCAGCAGCTCGCAAGGCTCGGACAGCCGGATGATGACCGTGATCGGGTCCACCGCTTCCACGCTGTCAATTTGCCGGTGGACCCAACTGTACAGTGCGCCGGTCGCCAGCCGCTTGAGCCTCTCGAACGTGTACTTTACGTCGTCTGCGGTTAATTCCCTGCCGTGGTGGAACTGGATGCCTTTGCGGAGATGAAACGTCCAGATCGTCCGCGCTTCGTTTACCTCCCAAGCGTGAGCGATATGCGGCTCGATCGTTTGGGTCAGCCGGTTGTAGCGCACAAGCGGATCGAACAGCTGGTGCACGAGGTGGGCTTCCGTCCGGAAATTGGTCGTGGCGGGATCGAGCGACAGCAGCGACTGGGTGAGCGGGAACCGCAGCGTATCGAAGCGCTTGCTACCCTGCATTTCGCTGCTGTAACCGAAATAGCCGGCCAGCCAGCGGTGGAAGCTGTCCCTTAGCGCCCCTTCGGGCGAAGAGACGTTCAGCTGCTCAAGCGCGCCCCGCAAATCTTTGCGCTCGACCAGGTCTTGCGCAATCGAGAGTATGAGATCCTCGGCAGGTTTGTAGAACGTCAGGGCGGACTTTTGACCGCGCCCGCGCTTCGGCAGCCAATCGAGCCAGGCTTCGCTTTGCATTTTTTTGAGCAGCAGCACGACATTGCGGTGCGTGCAGCCGAGAACGGCCGCCAGCTCGTCGAGATGGACAAGGTGCGGCTGCTGCTCGGCGATATGCGGGTACTGTTCGCGAAGGCGGATATAGTGGTTTGCCAGCTTCATAAGACAACCTCCGGGGGTTCGGAAAAATATGAAATTTATATTTCAAAATTTACTCTTTTTATTCGTGTTTTTCAAGTTACAATAAACGTGGATGGGCAATTCGACAAAATTATAGCGAAATGGAAAATAGTTCAATTATGAGGAGGAATTCGGATGTACTGTCCTTCATGGTCCGACCAAGAGCAAATTCGAGGGGTAAAGCGGCTTCCGCTTACGGTCGCCTGGGGCGATCAACTGCTGTCGGAGGCCGAAGCGGCCGTGAACGCGGCGCATACCGACGAGGAATTGCGGAGAGCGGTTTTCGCGCTGGCCCGGCTCGCCTACGGGCGCATTCACGGAAAGGACCTGCTCAACCTGCTGCAAGTCGACGACGAAGACATTTTACGAGACCTCGCGGGGGATATCGATCCTATAAACCAAGCAAGTCCTTACGAATTGCGGCAGTGGGCCAACCGGTGGAGCCGGCAAATCCGGCAGAGCACGCATGAGGCGGCCCTGCTGCAATAAGCTTAGAGGAGGCTGGGGAAGCTCATGAAGACGGAATCCGTTCCGGTCCGGAGCGAAGGAAAGCTGCTGGTTGCCGCGCTCGGCTGCGCGGTCGTCCATCATTACTTGTTTTACGGAAAAACGTGGGGCGTCTCGTTTCCGCTGTTTGTGATATTATTTTACGTTTATTATTACTGGGCTGTCCGGGAGAAGCGGGAGCTTCGGCTGGAGCCGTCCATGGCGCTGGCCGTTCCCGTGCTCTTGCTCTCCTTTACTTACGTGGCGCATTCGAACCTGCTTCTGCTCGTTTTTAACGCTTTGGCGGTGCCGCTGCTGATTGTGGCGCACACGACGTGGCATATGTCGGAGGGACGGCCGAAGACGCCGTTCATTGTCCGCCTGCTTGATCAGGTGTTCGTGCAAACGCTCAGGTACGTGCCTCAACCGGTCCGCGTCGCCTTTCGGTCCCTATCGTTCAAAATGAAAGCAGGCCGCTCCCAAGAGCTGATGAAGGTGCTGATCGGACTGATCGTTTCGATCCCGCTGCTTCTTGCGGTCGTTGCCTTGCTGGCTTCGGCCGATTCCATGTTCGACCGCACGCTGGCCCGGCTTCCGGCACTGGCAGGCGACCTGGAGCTCGGCTTGACGCTATTTCGCATTTTATGGATCGCCTGCATCGCGACGGGACTGTTCGCTTACGTGCGGGGCTTGCTTCAACCGAAGCCTTGGCCGTCCCGGTCCGCGGAGGAACACTTTGCCGCCGGCTCGGAGCCTCCGGCAACCGCTCCGGCAGCCACTCCGGCGAATGCTCCAGCGGCCGGCGTCACGCCATCGGCGACTGTGCCGCGCATCGATGCGACCGTCGCAGCCACCATTCTGGTTGTGCTGAACGCCGTGTACCTGCTGTTCGCCTTCGTGCAGTTTTCGTACTTTTTCGGAGGCGGGGCCGCCGAGCTGCCGGAAGGCATTACTTACGCATCCTATGCGCGAAAAGGCTTTGCCGAGCTGGTTGTCGTCACGCTGATCAATTTGACCGTTCTGATGATCATGCTGTACGGAGTGAAGCGCCCGGGTCTCGCCGCCTGGCGGTTTCTGCGCGCGCTGCTCGGAGTGCTCGTCGGGTGCACCGGCATTATGCTGAGCTCCGCCTACTTGCGCCTCTCGATGTACGAAGAGGCCTACGGCTATACCGTGGCCCGGCTGCTCGTGCACGCGTTCATGCTCTTTCTGCTTGTGCTGTTCGTACTGGCACTCGTCAAGCTGTGGCGGGAGCGGCTGCCGCTGCTTCGCTGCTACGCGGCCGTCACCGTGACAGCGTATGTCATCGTCAATTACTTCGGCATCGATGCGGCGGTGGCGCGGGGCAACATTCAGCGCTACGAGGCGACAGGCCGGCTCGACGCCGCCTATTTGGGCAGCCTGGGCTACGAGGTCGTTCCGCTGCTGTTGGAGCTGAAACGGAAGTATCCGGACGCCGAAGGGGTAGACGAAGCGCTTCAGAGCTTCCGAAGCCGCATCGAGAGCGGAAAGCCCGCCTCGTGGACGGAATTCAACTGGTCCGAATGGAGAGCTGCGAAAGCGCTGGAGGAATAATAGCGCTCAGGTCCCCCGAGGCATCGAAATTTATTCGACTAGGCAAAAGGAAAGTAAGAACGCTTGTCGAAATTTACACCTATGACGCAGACATCCAACAAAAACGCCCTCAAAGTGAGTGCCGTTATTTTATTGTTCCTGTCCGTTCTCTTCGGCCTTCGCTGGCTTTGGTTTCTGGCCTATGGTTCTCCGGAGCATCCCCGCGCGGTTGAAGGCGTGCTGGATCTGCGGGGCTGGAATTTGGAGCATTCCCGCACCCTTATGCTGGACGGCGAGTGGGAATTTTACCCCGGCGCCTTCCTTTCCCATGAAGACCTAAGGAGTCCGTCCGCGGGCCGTCCGAATGTCGTCCAAGTTCCCGGAGACTGGAGCAAAGGCATGCCGGAAGGCTCGGAATCGTCGTTCGGCTACGGGACGTACCGGCTGCGCATTCTGGTCGATCAGCCGTTAAGCCAGCCTTACGGCTTCTGGATTCAGGAGATCATGGCCTCGTCCGTTATCGAAATTAACGGCCGGAAGGCAGCCGAATTTGGCCGGCCTGCGGAGAACGAGGAGGCGTACGAACCGCGAAAAGTCTCATACACCGCAACGTATGACCAAAACGATGTGAAAGAAATCGAACTGCTTGTACGCACAGCCAATTATGAAAGCCCCGTGAACGGAGGTATTTTAAAGCCGATTCGTTTCGGCTCGCAGGCAGCCATCGACTATGAACGCTGGTATTCCATCGGGTTTCAGCTCGTGACCTTCATCGTGCTGCTGCTGCACGGCTTGTACGCCATCATTTTGTATTTGTTCAACCCGCGGCATAAGGTGCTTCTTATCTTTTTCCTGCTGCTTGCGGTCGCGGGCATTTCTGTCGTTTCCGATAACGATAACCTGCTGATGATCTGGCTGCCGCTTAATTTCGCTTGGGGCTTGAAAATCAGGCTGCTTTCCTACTTGTGGCTGCCCTTCTTCATGGTGCTCCTGGCCAGAAACTTTGACGGCCATGCCTCCGGTACCCGATGGTTTCGCGCTTATGGCGCCTTGCTGGGGCTCTACTCGGTGTTTGTGCTTGCCGCCCCCACTCCGCTCATTTACGAATCGTTGTACGTAAAAGTGTTTTCTTTGCTTTATTTGGCTCCCGTCGTCTGGTTTTTGGTTTTGCTCGGCCGCAAGGTGGCCAGAAACGATCAAGACGCCTTGTTCCTGCTGTTTGCCGCAATGAGCATCGGATCCAGCATCGCTTGGGGATATACCGCAGCGGTGAGCGTCTACTATCCGATCGACATTATCGCAGCCATCATTTGCTTCTCGGCCTACTGGTTCAAGCGGTTTTTCCGCAACGCCGAGGAGAACGCCAGGCTGAACGAACAGCTGCGAGCGTCCGACAAGCTGAAGGACCAGTTCCTTGCCAATACGTCGCATGAGCTGAGAACGCCGCTGCATGGCATTTTGAATATTGCCCGGACCGTTGCGGCCAAAGAAAAGCATGCCATGGACCGCGCCAGCTCCGAGAACATGGAGCTGCTGATCACGATCAGCCGCCGGATGTCGCAGCTGCTCGATGACCTGCTCGACGTGGCGCAGCTTCAGGATAAGCGCATTGTGCTGCAGAAGGAGCCGCTGCGCATTCAAGCGGTTGCCTCCGGCGTCGCCGGGATGCTGCGGTTTATCACCGACTCCAAGCCCGTTCAGCTAAAGATTGAGATTGCGGATGCGGTGCCGCCGGTATGGGCGGATGAAAAGAGACTTGTGCAAATTTTGTTCAATCTGGTACATAACGCCCTGAAATACACGGACGAAGGAACGGTAGTCATTTCCGCCGAAAAGAGCGGAGAGCAGGTCGTCGTTCGGGTCTCCGACAGCGGCATCGGCATGGATGAGGAGACGCAGGCGCGTATCTTTTTGCCGTATGAGCAAGGGCCTCACGGAAGAAGCGGCAGCGGGGGAATCGGCCTTGGCTTAAGCATCTGCAAGCAGCTGGTGGAATTGCACGGCGACGCGCTGACGGTCCGCTCCGAACCGGGGCGGGGCTCCGTATTCAGCTTTGCGCTTCCGATGGCCGTTTCGTCGGGCTTTCCGCCGGAGCACGCTCCGCAACGACAGATTGTTGAAGAGGAGAAAGCGGGGAGCGGCTTGAGCCTATCCGGGGATCTAAGCGGCGTGTGGCCTGACTTGCCGACCGCAGCGCCTTCCTTTGCCGGGGAAAAAATGAACATTCTCGCGGTCGATGACGACCCGGTCAACCTGAAGGTACTCGTCGGCATCCTCTCTACGGAGCAATACCATGTCAGGACCGTTTCGTCGGGCCGGGAGGCGCTGGAGTTGCTCGACACGGAGTCTTGGGACTTGCTGATTGCCGACGTCATGATGCCGCATATGTCCGGCTACGAGCTGACACGGCAGGTGAGGACTCACTATTCCGTTTCGGAGCTGCCGGTGCTGCTGCTGACCGCCCGAAGCCAGCCTGCGGACATTTATACCGGATTTTTGTCCGGGGCCAACGATTACGTGACCAAGCCGGTCGATGCGCTCGAACTGAAATACCGCATCTGGTCGTTAACCACGTTGAAGCAATCCGTCAACGAACGGCTGCGCATGGAAGCCGCTTATTTGCAGGCGCAGATCCATCCTCATTTTCTGTTCAACACGCTGAACTCGATTATCGTGCTGAGCGACATCGATACGGACAAAATGCGCGATTTAATCGACGCCTTTGCGTCGTATTTGCGGATCAGCTTCGATTTTCTGAATTCGGGCAGGCTGGTGGAGCTTACCCATGAGCTGGAGCTTGTTAAAGCCTTCCTGTATATCGAACAGGAGCGGTTTGGCGACAGGTTATCCGTCGTGTGGGAGGTGGAGCCCGATATGGATTTGATGCTTCCTCCGCTGACGATCCAGCCCCTTGTCGAAAATTCGCTCAAGCACGGCCTCCTTCGCCAAGGGAAGGGCGGTATGGTAATTATCCGGATTGTCCGCCGCGAGGGTTCCGTGCTTATTGAAATCAAGGATAACGGCATCGGGATGGAACCGGAATGGGCCGATCAACTGCTGAATCTAACGACGAAAAGCAGAGGCGGAATCGGGCTGTCCAATACGAACCGGCGGCTGAAGCAGCGCTATGGGAAAGGCTTATCCATCCACAGCAAGCCCGGCGAAGGCACGACGGTATCGTTCGCGATCCCGGATCGGGACGCGCAGGGCGGGACTAAGCACGAGAACGAATCCGTATTGTTAAAATAAGTTCTTTTCCCGAAACCCCGGGTCGCTGCTGCGATTCGGGGTTTTTCATGCTTACCTCCGTCCGGCTTTATAAATTTCTTAGAATTGGCCGCTATGATAAGAGCAAGCCGGTCATCCGGCAGAACGATCGGACTTACGAAAGGAGCCTTATCATGAAACCAACTTCAACCAACGAACGAATCGTTCTCCTCGATATCGTCCGGGGGATCGCCATTCTCGGCATCCTGTTGGTCAATATGACCTTTTACAGCAGCTCGCTGCAGGCCATTCAAATGCAGATCGAGCAGTGGCCCGGCGTTTGGGACCAGGCGGTGAAGATGCTGGAAAGAATTTTTGTCGACGGAAAATTTATGGCCATGTTTTCCTTCCTGTTCGGGTACGGGATGATGCTGTTTAAGGAACGGGCGGAGCAGAAAGGGAACCGCTTCGGACGGCTGTACGCCAGAAGGCTTCTGGCGCTTCTTGTCTTCGGGCTGATCCACGGAATTCTGATCTGGTTCGGGGACATTCTGGTGCATTACGCGCTGCTCGGATTTATTTTGCTCTTGTTCCATAAACGCCGGCCCAGGACGCTGCTGATCTGGGCCATCGGCCTCCTGCTGCTGATTCCGGCCGTCTTGGTTGCGACGGGAGCGCCGGCTACCCCCAAGCTCTCACCGGAAATGATCGCACGCGCACAAAAAATGATCGCACACGATCAACTGGTCTACGGCAGCGGCACGTTTGCCGAAATCGGCAAGCAGCGGTTCGGCGACTGGGTCATGAGCTTTTTTAACCAGATTGTGTTTTATCCGCAGATTCTCGGCCTGTTCCTGCTCGGCGCTTATTTTGCCAAACGCCGCGTGTTTCACGACATTCCGGCTCATGCCGGTTTGCTGCGCAAGCTGTGCTGGTGGGGAGGTGGCTTCGGGCTGATCACGAATATCGCGGCTGTCCTGCTGCCGGATCAAGCCGCCTTCGCCGGGGCGAAAAACTTGTTTGTCTTGCTCGGGGTGCTGCTGGGCTCGCCACTGCTCAGCTTAGGCTACATCGCTTTGGTCGCTTTATGGTTCAAGCGGTCTTCGCAGCATAGCCCGTTGTCGCTCTTCGCTCCGGTTGGCCGGATGGCATTTACCAATTATATCCTGCAGTCGATCGTTTGTACGCTGCTGTTTTACGGGTATGGGCTGGGCTGGTACGGGAAGGTAGGGCCCGCGGTAGGCTTGCTGCTGGCATTGGCCGTGTTCGGCGCGCAGATGGTGTGGAGCCGCTTATGGTTCAAGCGGTTCTCGATCGGACCGCTCGAATGGCTCTGGAGAGGGTTCACGTATTGGAACAATCCTTCGGCTTCGGTAACGAAATCGGCACGATAACGAAAAGAGATGGCACCGCTAGGCGGAGGCCATCTTTGAGCTTGTCGAGAAAGTGGGTTTTAATAAAAATAGAGATGCAAACGGAGGTGGGGTATCCACTGGAGTAGCGATAGCGGCCGCCTTTGTCTTCGGGAAATGTCCGCTGATAAGCGGCTTCTAATCAAAATTTCCCGATGACAACAGCGGTCGGAAGTGGATACCCCACCCCCTTCGTAACCTCTATTGTCCCATTTGACCACTTTCTCGACACCCTAAGAGATGGTCCCGCTAGGCGGAGGCCATCTCTTTTAGCGTAACGCATATTCGTGCGCCGCCTTCCGGGCGGTTGAACGCGGCGACATGACCGCCATGCTTCTCCGCCAGCTTCTTCACAATATACAGTCCAAGTCCCGCATGGCCTTTTTCTTCAGAACGGGACGGATCCCCCTGGTAAAATTGCTCGAACAGATGTGCGAGGTCGTTCACGCTGAAGCCCCGCCCCGTATCCTGCACCTCGAAGTGCAGCCGCCCGTCCCGGTAGCCGATCCGCCAACGGATTTCGCCGCCCTCCGGGGTGAAGCGGAGACTGTTGGCCATCAGGTTGTCCATGATTTGCTCCAGCCGGAGGAAATCGATGCGCAGCGGTTGAGCGGGCGACAAGCCGTCGGTGTCCAGGAGCAAGGCAACTTGCTTGCTCTCGCACAGCAGCTTGTAGTCATCGCGTTTACGCTCGAAGAACGGAAGGGGCTCGAAGGCGACGGGAGATAACGTGAAATCCGGACGTTCGATATCCGATATTGTCGTCAGCTCGTCCAGCAGCCGGGCCGCCCGCTCCGTATTTCCCTGGATCGTCCGCAAATAGCGGGGGAGCCGATCCGGGCGCTGGGCCGTCCCTTCCAGCAGATTGTCTACGTGCCCCTGAATGATCGTCAGCGGCGTGCGCAGGTCGTGGGTGATCGCGGCCACCATGTCGCGGCGCTGCTGCTCCATCTTCCATTGGGCCGTGAGCGAATCGTGCAGCGCGCGCCGCATCTCCTCGAAAGCGGAGGCCAGTTCGGCCAATTCCTTGGAGCCGCCGACATCCGCCAACGTAAAATCCAGATCGCCCTGCTGAATCCGGCGGGCTCCGTCGGTCAACCGGCTGACCGGAGGCTTTAGCCGGGTTCCGAGCCTTCGGGCGAACAGAAACGTGAACAGCATAATGAAGACGAACGGAGCGGCCAAATTCGTAACGATGAGCAAAAACGTAGCCATCGGCTGGTCCGCGTTGCTTGTAACCAGACTTAAATCGTAGCGGAGAACAAATACGCCGGCGAGCCCGCCTTGGGCATCCGTTACGGGATAGTACAGCACGATCTTCCCGTTGACACGCTCGTTCGTGTTCAGCTTCGACAGCAGCTCCTCTTTGGAAGAAATGTATCTTTTATCTATCGTGCCGTACAGGAATTTTCCCTGGGCATCGAAGATCTGATACTGAATGCCGGCCGCAGGGATACGCTCCTCCAGAGCCGTCCGGGCGTCGTGCGTCAAGAGCGCTTCCTTTTGCCCGAGGGCGTATTCGGTAATTTCGGGAATTTGCTTTTCGTAGTAGTTGGCCGGGCGAACGGCCTTCTCGTTCGTAAAAATATAATAAGTGCTTGCGCCCCAGACGGCGACGGAGCAGACGAAGCTCAGGAGCAGCACGAGCAAAAAAGCGACGCCGAATTGACTGCGGAACGTCAGCTTGTTCATGATGCACCGGCTCCCATTTTATAGCCGACTCCCCAGACCGTGGCGATATACTCCGTATGCGGGTCCGCCTCCGCCAGCTTGGACCGGATCTTCTTGATGTGCTCGGTCACCGTGGCCGAATCGCCTTCCGCTTCAAGGCCCCAGACCTTCTCGTAGATGCGGTCCCTCGACAGCACCTGATTCGGGTGCATCATCAGCAGCTGCACAATCTCGAACTCCCGGGCGGTTAACGGAATCGACCGGTTCCGGTAATGCAGCTGGTAGGCGTCCAAATCCAGCATCAGCTCGCCGAAGTGCAGGATCGAGCGTCTCGCCCGTGTCTCGCTGCGGCGCTCCCGGCGCAAATGAGCCTGCACGCGCGCTTTCAATTCCCGGATACTGAACGGCTTCACCAAATAATCGTCTCCGCCGACCATCAGCCCTTGAATACGGTCCGTTTCGCTTCCGCGCGCGCTCAGAAACAAGATCGGGCACGTCACGAGCGGACGTATGGAGCGGCATACCTCCCAGCCGTCGAGTCCCGGCATCATCACGTCTAGGATGATCAGATCGGGCTGCTCCTTCAAAAGCGAGAACACTTCCTCGCCGCCCGAAGCGGTCAGCACGGCGTAGCCTTCGTCCGTCAAAGCGTCCTCCATGAACGTCAGAATGTCCCGTTCGTCGTCTGCGATTAGGATTTTTTCCATGATTGTTGTCTCCTGTTCGTTGGCTTTCGTACGGTCAGGACCCGTATTTGTTCCTGTAATGCGCCAGCGCCAGCAGCGGCCAGATCAGGTTGTAGCTGTGATAGCGCACGTAAAAATCGCCGGGCAGCGCCGCACCGGTAGGATACTTGGCCGGCCAAGAGGCGTCCCCGGCCTCCAGCATGTCCGCCAGCGCACGCGCCGCCCGGTTGATGGCGTCGGTCGGCGCCGGATGCACGGCGATCAGCGCATCGAGCGCCCAAGCGGTCTGCGAGGGCGTGCTGGCGCCCAGCGGGATGTAGATCTTGGCCCGGTCGCTGCGGCACGATTCGCCGAAGCCGCCGTCCGGGTTTTGGATGCCGGTGAGCCACCGCACCGCTTGCTGCAGCTCCGGCTGATCGGGCGGAACCCCGGCGGCCGCGAGCCCCGTTACGGCGGCCCAGGTGCCGTAAATGTAGCAGATGCCCCAACGGCCATGCCAGGAGCCGTTTCGCTCCTGACGGCCGAGCAGCCACCGGACGGCGCGCCGGATGAACGGCTGCTCTTGGCGGAGACCCGCCCAAGTGCCCAGATATTCCAGCGTGCGCCCGGTCAGGTCCGCGGCTGAAGCGTCAAGCGCGGCTGCCTCTGCGCCGTCGACGGGAAGGGCGGCGAGCAGCGGGGAATTTTTATTCCGCTCGAAGGCCGGCCAGCCGCCGTCGTCGTTCTGCAGCGACAGTACCCAGTGAAGGCCGCGGCTTCTTGCTTCGCCATACCCGGCCTCGGGCCGCCCCGGACTGCGGCGCAGCGCCCGCAGCGCGGCGGTCGTATCGTCCACGTCCGGCACGATCGTGTTGACGTCGGAGAATCCCCAGCCGCCGGGAACGGGGTTCTCGACATCGGCGCTCCAATCGCCGAGCTTCGTATGCTGGCGCGAGAGCAGGTAGGCGTCCGCCCGCCGAATCGCCGGGTGCGAGGCCGGCAGCCCCGCTTCCTGCAGCGCATGGCTAAGGAGCGCCGTATCCCAGACGGTGGAGGGCGAGTTTTGAATATGAAGCTGCCCCTCGGGTTCGCAGGCGAGCGAGATCAGCCCTTGTACCGCTCTTACGATAACGGGATGCCGCTCGTCGTACCCGAGCGCCAGCAGCGCGTACACCATCAGGTACGTGCAGGACGCATAGCTGTACAGCGTCCCGTTCGGCTCGATCCGCTCAAGCATATAGCGCTCGGCATGCCGGAGCGCCAGCCGGCGGAGCTCCTGCGGCAGGTAAGGCAGCTTATGAAGGGCGCGTTGAATGTCGTTCCACCAGCCGGAGAGGCGCCGGTCTTCCCCGATATCCCTTCCCTCGGCATGCGCCGACCAGCGCTCGCGGGCAGGGAGCAGCTCGGACAAGTCGGGCGTCCCCGCCGTTTTGACCGTGAACTGCCGGACGCCCAATATCGCAACGGGCGCCAGATGCACGCGCGCGTAGTTGGAAAACCGATAAAAGCTCAGCGGCAACGACCGGGGAAGCAGCAGCAATTCAGGCGGAAAGGGGAACGGCCGCGGCCAAGGGTACTGACCGATGACAGCCAGCATCAACTTGGTCAACAAGCCGCTGACGTTCCGCAGGCCGCCCTTCGATAAAATAAACCGTCTCGCCCGCGTCATCGCCTCGTCGGAAGCAGGAAGACCGGCATACCGCAGCGCCGCATAAGCCTCAACCGTCGCCGACAAATGCCCGTCCCCGTCGTCGTAAAACCATTTCCACGCGCCGTTCGCTTCCTGCTTCGATAAAATCCGGTTTGCTAAACGTCGTACAAGGTTTTCGTCCTTTACGTTTAACGAGCTTAACAACAGAATCAGGTACGCGTCCGTCAAGATCCCGTTTTCAAAGCAAAAACGCCACGTCCCGTCCTGCGATTGCCGCGTCAGCAGCATCTGCATCAAACGATTGGTGGCGGTTTCGACGATCCGGTGGAGGCTGCTCATGCTCATCATCCTTTCCCCAACATTGTATGGGGCCTCCCGGCAAATCATGCGCGGGTTCGGGAGGAAGCGGGATGAGCATGCGGGCCTCCGGTCGGCGGCGGTCAGGAGCCCGCGGCGATTTTCGCGGCCGTATAGTCGCGAATGGTTTCGGGGATGTACCGCAAGGAAGACAGTGTGAAATAGGCGCCGGACGGCTCCACGTCCACTTCGACCTGATTGTAGGCCCACTCCAGCTCGGCAGGCATGAAAATGGCGTGAATGCCCGCCTTGAGCGCCGGAATAATGTCGGTGCGAAGCGAATTGCCGATCATCCAGGTGTTGTTCCGGTCGAAGCCGTTCGCGCGGATGAGCCCGTCGAGGTATTCGGCGTTTTTATGGCGCGTGACATAGATCCGGTTGCCGAAGAACCGTTCCAGCTCCGCTTCTTTCACCTTGCGCATCTGAACCGTCGGGTCCCCTCCGGTGTACAGATGAAGCGTATGGCCGTCCTCCTGGAGCATGCGGAGCGTCTCTTCCATGTAAGGATACGGCTCGATGCTGTGACCGTAGACGGAGGCGCCGAGTTCGATCAGCCGTCTGACTTCCGCGTCATTTTTGGTCCGGCCGGTCAAATCGGTGTAATATTCGTACGTATCGACGAACGATTGGGGGAAGTGGTCCGGGGCAAAGCCGCTGACAAGCACCCGCTCCAAATCGATTTCCGATTGTTTTTTCTTGATTTCCCCGATGGACAGATGGTAGCCGTGAAACCACGCCTCCATTTGGTCCGCGAATTGGTCGATTACCATATCGAAAAATTTGTTGCAATACAGAAGTGTATCGTCCATATCAAACAGTATCGTCTGCTGCACTTTGGTCATAGCGATTTCTCCTACTCTCTCTAGGCTTTTTGTTGCGGAAAAGATGCCCTGGCGCCGGCTGCGCCCGGCCTGCGAGCAAAAAAGGGCTCGCCTTCACTCAGACACGTTTTTCACGAATCCTGTTAACAATTTTAAGAGGAGGGGATTCGTGAAAAAAACTCGCGGCGATCCCTTTTTTGCTCTTCGGCCAAAGTTGGCCTGAACGAAGGCAATCAACCCTAACAACAAAAAGCATTTCTCTTCATTATAGCATGGCTATGACAAGAGACGCATCCTCCTGCGCGGCATGGCCCATCTCGCTCTGGCCTTGGAACACGGCCCCGGGCTCGATAATTAGCGTAGCGGCGCGGACGGTGCCGACCAGGCGGCCCGTCGGGGTGATGCGGACGATGCCCTCCGCCTCTACGCGTCCGTCCAGCTTTCCGGCGATGACCACGTCTCGGGCGCGCAGATCGGTGGAGCGAACGATCCCTTTCTCTCCGACCGCCACCTCGCCTGAGGCTTGAAGTACGCCTTGAAACTCGCCTTCGATGCGCACGTCGGCTTCCGAGCGGAACGCTCCTTCGAGGACGCTTCCCTCGCCGATCAGCGAAACGGAGCGCCCGGAACGTGAAGACCAGCTTCGCCAACCGTTCATTCGAAACATCACTTGTTCCTCTCCTTTTTTCGATTATTGCTGGGCATATAGGGAGCAGGATCGGTGCTTTTGCCGCTAAGCAGCACCTCGTAATGAAGGTGGGGTCCGGTGCTGCGGCCGGTTGTTCCCAGCTGACCGATCGCCTGTCCTTTATCGACCTTATCGCCCCGACTCACCTGTGCGCTGTTCAGATGCATGTACCACGTCCGCAGCCCTTTATCGTGCTCGATCACGACGTTATGCCCGTGCAGCTTGTCATAGGCGACCGAGTGGACGACGCCGCTCGCAACCGTATAGACCGGATCGCCCAGCTTCCCCGCAATGTCGATGCCGCGATGGAAGCTGAGCTTTTTCGTAAACGGGTCTTTGCGGTAGCCGTAAGGGGAGGTAACGATCTTGGATAGCGTAGGCCATATATCGGGCGTACGCTGCCGCCGCTCCTGCTTCTCTTGAAGCTGCCGCTTCGTTTGGCCGAGCCGGGAGGCGAGCTCCTTCATCTCGGCGTGCAGCGCCGTGTAACTGGCCCCCGTCGCCGCAGCCAGCTCGTGCGTCTGCCCCTCGGTGACGGGGAACGCTTCGCCGCCCATCCCCCCTGCGCCGGCAGCAACGGCTGCGGATACCGGCTGCCCGCCGGCTTTCCGGCGCTCGACGCTGCCGGGAGCCAGCTTGTGCAAATCCTGCTCGAGCCGCTTCATCCGCTCCATTTGGCTCCGGACTTCCGCGGCTTGCTTCGAAAGCGCATAAATATCGTTTTGCAGCTGTTCGATGGCTGCGTTTTTCCGGTGTAAATCTTGCTCCAGCTGCGACGTCCGCCCCTTCATCTCCACCGATTTCAGCGAAACGGAAACCGTGGAGTGCAGGCTGCGAATCGAGAGAATGCAGGTTGTCCCGAACAGCAGCAGCATAAGAGAGGCTGCGAACCATAGGGCGGCGCGGGACAGCTTAAGGCGAACCACGCTTCCGTTCGCCTCGGGAATGATGACGAACGTCAGCTTGCTTTGAAACCACGTGAACTTCATGACGGCTCCTTTCGGTGGATCAGCCTCGGTCCGAGGCTATTATTCGGCGAGGCCGGTCAAGAAATGTCTTCCTTTCTCATACACATACCTAATAGCAAAAGTTTGGTGTATGATGGAGGGATTCGCTTGTCATTTTTACATACAACCCGCATGGACCTGCTGGAACGTCTGACGCTTCATCTGAAGCGGGATATCGCTCTGCTGGCCGAAGGCTTCGACAGCGGAGCGGGCGTGCTGAATCAGGTCGGCAAACGGTTTATCCGGGTGGATGAGCGCTACTTCGTGCCCGCCTCTATGCAGGAAATCGTCCTTTTTGATGTCCGGAAGAAGGGGGCTGGCCCCCTCGTAAACGTCCAGACAGCGTATGCGGACACATTCGAGGCGTTTCTGCTCCGTACCGGGACCGATTTTATCGAGCTGCTCGTTAACCGGGCTGGAGAAGAGGAGGAACTGGTCATTCTCATCCCCTTGAGCCGGATCGTTTGGATCGAGCTTGCCCAATCATGACGTCTGCGCCGAATTGGGGGAGCTCCTCGCTGCGAGGTCTTTGGCTTTCCGCATCTCCATGTGCGTGACGAACAGCAATAACGCCAGGACGATTGCATAGCCGAAGCCGGCCAGCTTGCCGATGAGCGCATAGTTCCGGCTGAAGCTAAGGCCCGCGCCGACGAAAACAAATCCGAGAGCGATCAGCATGTTGCCGGCCTGCAGCCAGGTGCGTCCCGATATCGCGCCCAGACGCGAGCCGAACTGCTTCCCCGGGTGGCGCTTTCCCCTTTTGGACATCCCGTTTCGGTCATGTCCCTGACTTTTCCCCGAAGCTCCTTCCGCATCGCTCTCGGGGCTTCGTTTCGGGAATCTTCGCATGAGCAGCAGCATAGCCGCCAGCAGCACCGGTTGATAGCTGAGCACAAACACGGGCGAGCTGTAATTACCGAAGCTGAATACTTCCGGCGTGCTCTTGAAAGCGAGAATCGTGGTCAGCAGCAAAAACAAGCCGACCGGGGAATTGATAAGCGTGTAATCTCTTTGCCGGATCAGGCTGATGATCCCGATCAGGAAGGCGAGATAAATGAAGATCATCTTGCCGACGATAATCGGGAACCAGATGTTCAAAATAAACAAATCCACCCGGTCAAGAAAATCCGTAATTTGAATGTGCTGGACCAAGCTGTAATTCGGGTAAATCAGGTTGCCGGGAATGTTCGGTCCGAGGACGGCCACTTCCATAAAGAGGAAAAGCGAAAGCAGCGCCGTAGCTATCAGCGAACCGTGCCGAAGGGCGGAGTGAATCTGTCTGGAATTCCAGATCATATGCAAAAACGCCCCGGCAATGATGATATCCCCATACCAGCCGATACTGAGAAGGCCTGCGTATCCGAGATGCGTAGGCGAAGTCGTCAGTATCGGCTGCAATAAACGGAAGCTCATTTCGTTGGACAAGAGGAACGGCAGCATGAGCGTGAGCGCGAAGAACACGGGAAAAAACAAGTCGTTGACCCGGGAGATCACTTCCGCACTGGTCCGGCCGTAAAACATAAGCATCACGACGAGGAGCAGCAAGAGCATTTCCTCGGGCGTGTTCGGGAGAAGAAGCGTGCCGATGAATTTGCCGAACATCCGCAGATCGCGCAGCAGGACGAACCATAGGTGAATCAACAGCACCATGTTCGCGAGCATGCCGATCCAGCGCCCAAACAAAATAAAATTGATCTCGAAAAGATGCTTTCCCGGAAACCGCATACTGAGCTGTGCAAAAACGTATGCGATGAAAAGGATATAGATGGTGGGCAGCAAATAGACGAACCAGGTATCCATATGCGCAACCCGTACCAGATCGTGCTGGATGCTGAGCAGCCCTCCGCCGATCAGCAGCGATCCGACCAGCCAGGCGAGCTGTCTTTGGTTAATGACTTGCGTGTTGACAGGCATGCGTTCACCCGCTTTCCTCCATCGCCTCGTTTACTGAGGATGGATAATTGAGAAAACCCACGGCGACACCCGCTCGATAAAAAAACGTGTCGGCATCGGAGGCTGATAGCCCGACGCCACGCAGAGAAAGAGACCCAGCGTCACAAGTGTAATGAACGTGTACAGCCGTGCCGTTGCCTTCGGTTGTCTCGCCCAATGCTTCAAGTTCAAAAATAAATGATACGCCATCAGCACCATGAACCATACGAGAAACTGGGAGTTCATCGGGTACGCTCCGCTTTCGTCACGTTTTCGTAGATCAGACCTGTTTCCGTAAGCACGCTTTTGACCTGTATGCGGAAATCGGCATCCTTCATCCCGGCCGGCCAGCGCGAAGCGTATTTCCTCTCCCAGAGCCTCGGATGCTCCCGCCACAAATACGACCCGAATTGTGCGGAATCGGTGCGATTGCCGATCATTTTGCGGATCGCTTTCCGCATTGCTTGTTCGATGTAACGGTTCATCGCTGCCTCCACCTTTTGAACCTTGCCGGTTTGGCTGAGGTCGTACATGCCCAAGCTTTCGGTGACTTTCGCCTTGGCTTCCGTGCGGATGTCAAATCGAAGCTTCCCGCGTACCGTATGGGCCCGAATCTGGCTTTTCGAATCGAAGATGCTCAGCGTAATCGTATACCGGTCTTCAATTTTTACGGTGGCGGTCGCGTGCACGGGCATGTTAATCAGCCAGGCGAGCCCGCTTGCCTCCGCATTTTCGAACACCCCGGTCATTTTGTCATCGCGAAATTGCGTATAGCCGAGCAGCTCGATTTCCTTCGATTTCTTCGTGTTTTTGGAAGTTTTCTCCGATTCTTTCACGCCCATATAGACCGTTACGGCATCGCTGCCGGGACTGCTGAGCGCGAGGGCGATTTGCTTCATGTTAATATTGATGACGGTCCGGGCCTTTGCAAGCTCCCGGATCGCTTCCGACGGGAAACGCTCGAATTGCGGCGTTGCCTGCAGCAGCTCATAAGCCTTTCCTTTGGTAACGACCATATAAATCGTCATCCGGCTTTCCGGAGAGCGGGGCGTCGTATCGAAGAGGTCCCGAATCCCCAGCTTGGCAAAATCCTCGCCGATCAACAAGGTTCTGCGGTGCGCGAGAAACATGCGGCGGGACATCCGCTGCTGCAGCCGGGCCTGCGCCTCCCGAAACGTGGTGCCGACTTCGGAATCGATGTAGTAGCTTTTGGTTCCGGCCGTCCCGCCTCCGCCACCGGACGCTCCTCCCATATTGCCGGGGAGCGGCAGCAGCACGCTGTACCGGATCTTCCCGTCTGGCTCCACATCCACCGCGGTCGTCAGAATAAAGGCAAGGTCGTTGATCTCCGTCCGATCCCAGCACCCGGTCAGGCAGAGCAGGGAGAGCAGAACGAGGGACAGGCGAATCTGGCGCGATCTCATTCCACAGGCTCCTTTTCTTCCTCTATCGCATGGTCGATGGTTTTGCCCCGCTGGCCGGATTGCTCTGTAATTTCCTGCGGCAGCGACTCGTCGAGCCTCCGGCTGTCCTGCAGGGGCATAAAGGAAGGACGCTGTCCCATCGCCCACCAAGGCGCGCGGAAGAGAATATCCTTCAGGTCGCCGGAGGATAGCGGTCCGATCGGCGATAAATAAGGAATGCCGAAGGAGCGGAGGTTGGCCAGATGCCCCATGATCAGCATGATCATAATCAAGATGCCGTACATCCCGAACAGCGAAGCGGCGATCAGAATCGGAAACCGCAGCATCCGTACCGCGATCGCTCCGTTGAACCGCGGGATCGTGAACGAGGCAATCCCGGTTAGCGATACGACGATCACCATCGGCGCCGATACGATGCCTGCCTGCACCGCCGCCTGTCCGACGACGAGCGCTCCCAGAATACTGACCGCCGACCCGATCGCTTTAGGCAGCCGGATGCCCGCTTCCCTGAGCGCCTCGAAGGTCACTTCCATGATCAGCGCTTCGACGACAGCCGGGAACGGGATCGCTTCCCGGGCGGCGGCAACCGACAGCAGCAGAGACGTAGGGAGCAAGTCCTGATGATAGGTTGTAATAGCAACGTATAAGGCCGGCGTCAGCAGCGACAGCACCATGAACGTATACCGCAGCCAGCGAATCAGCGTAGCCACCTGGTACCGCTCGTAGTAATCCTCGCTGGCCTGCATAATTTCGGCGAAAACGAACGGCACGATCAGGGTAAACGGCGTCCCGTCCACCATTATGCCGACGCGCCCCTGCAGCAGAGCGGCCGCGACGACATCCGGCCGTTCCGTATATTGAAGCTGCGGAAAGGGCGAATACGTCGAATCTTGAATCAATTCTTCGATATAGCCTGATTCCAGGACGGCATCGATTTTTATTTTTTCGAGACGCTCGACGACTTCATGGACGACGCTCGGGTCCGCCAGATCGTCCAGATAGGTAACGACCACATTGGTGTTGCTTTCCCGTCCGAGCGTCATCGGTTTCATTTTTAAATGCGGCGTTTTCAGCTTGCGGCGGATCATGGACGTGTTCGTGCGGATATTTTCCACGAATCCCTCGCGAGGGCCGCGTACGACCGACTCCGTATCGGGCTCGTTGATGGATCTTTTCTCCATCCCCCGCATGCCGAGCAGCAATGCCTTGTTGTTGCGCTCGACGATCAGCCCCGTGTCGCCACCGAGTACAGAAAGCAGCATATCCGCATAATTGTCCGCCTTCTGAATCTGGGAGACGGGCAGCGTCATATCGGAGATGTTGTCGATCAGCTCCTCTCCGCCTTCCAGAATCATCAGCGACTTCATCGTTTCGTTCACCAGCTCCGTCTTGGCCATGCCGTCGACAAAAAACAAAATCGCGGGCAAGCTTTGCTCGATGCGGAACTCGCGAATGACGAAATCGGAGCAGTCCTTGAACAGCTCCTCCAAATAATTTTTGTTGTCTTCAATGCTCATAAAGACAGGCACGGAGCGCAGCTCGTCGATAAAACGGTATTCCGCTTTCCGCAGCGGGTGTTCCGGGGCGTCCTGCCCTTTTTTCTTGCGGTTTTTCAGGTGGATCATGACACTCCTTCCTGCCCGCGGCATCTTATCCAAGCATTGCCGGAGCGTGTCTTGTATATTTTCCACCATTTGCGAAATTTTATGACAAATCGTTGGGTTCCTGTGCCATAATGAGGAATAGGCGGGTGGACGGAGGTAAGAGCTAGAACAGATTGGCAAGCGCCTGCTGTTTTCAAAGGAGGGATGACGGCGTGCTGTGGCTCGTCATCGCACTGACCTTATTCATCATTCAGATTCTCACGATACTGGTCGGGGAGTTTCGCCGCCCGGCCAAGGCGATGGCGTGGCTTTTCATATTATTTCTCATTCCGGTCATCGGTTTTGTGATGTATTATTTTTTGGCCAAAGAATACACGCAGCGGAAAAAAGTGAAGCGCAACGGGCTGCGGCTTGTGAACGATATCCGGCATCTGGGCAAAAAGCAGCATTCGGCGGATTTTCAGCCCGAGGAAGACCGGCTGCGCGGCTGGCGGCACGAGCCCAGGCTGTTCTCGCTGCTCAATAACATTCCCGGCGCCCTCATTACGATGCATAACGAGGTGCGGGTGCTGACCGATGCCACCGCGGCGTATCCGGCGATGCTGGCTGCCATGGAGCAGGCAAAGGGGCACATTCACTTTGAGTTCTACACCATTCGCAATGACGGCATCGGCCGGCAGTTTCATGAACTGCTGGTCCGCAAGGCGCAGGAAGGCGTGAAGGTGCGCTGCATCTTCGACGGCATCGGCAGCTACCAGCTCGATAGCCGGTTCGTGCAAGAGCTGAAGCAGGCCGGATGCGAGGTATACTTCTTTTTGCCGGCGGTGATTGCTTTTTTTGACAAGCGGATGAATTACCGGAATCACCGGAAAATCGTCGTCATTGACGGAGTCCGCGGCTTTCTCGGGGGAATCAACATCGGAGACGAATACCTGGGGACGAATCCCAAGCTGGGGTATTGGCGGGATACGCATTTGGAGCTGGAAGGCGATGCGGTGTATTCGCTGCAACATACGTTTTTGAGCGATTGGATGTTTGTGAGTAGGAAGCGACTGGCGGATTCGGAATTTTTTCCCGAGCACGATTGCGCAGGCCGCAAGCCCGTACAGATTATTTCAAGCGGACCGGACGCGCATTGGGATGCCGTTCTGGAGATGTTTTTCGCATCCATCACGGCGGCCAAACGAAGAATTTACATTACCACCCCGTACTTCATCCCCGATCCGAGCATTACCATGGGGCTGAAGACGGCGGCGATCAGCGGGGTGGACGTCCGGATCATTCTCCCGCAAAAAGCGGACTCGCGCATCGTGAACTATGCTTCCCTGTCGTATCTGGAAGAGCTGATGCAGGCCGGAGTCCGCTTCTATGCGTATCAAAAAGGCTTTATCCACGCGAAGGTCATTCTGATCGACGATCTGCTCGCTTCGGTCGGTACTGCGAATATGGATATGCGCAGCTTTTACAACAACTTCGAGCTGAACGCCGTATTGTTCGACAAAGAGACGATTCACCGGCTGGAAACCGATTTTATTCTCGACTTGAAGGAAAGCCGTGAGGTGAAGCTGGAGGCGTTCGAGAAGCGCTCCCGCTGGCAGAAGGGGAAGGAAGTCATTGCGCGCCTCCTGTCGCCACTTTTCTGATAAGCGGCGCGGCGCCGGTTTCCAGGGCTAACGAATAAAGGACAGCACGTGATCCAACTGCTGCGGGGGGACTTGAGCGATCAGGTCTCCTTTTTGCTGCAGCCGCTGCATGATGTTCAGCAGGTGAAAGTCCCGGGGATCGGGGCGGAGCGCCACTTCGTCCCAAGTCAGCGGGGTCGACACCGTGGCGTCCTTGCGGGCCCGCGGCGTATAGGGAGCGGACAGCGTTTTGCCGTACCAGTGCTGAAGATAATCGATGTAAATCAAGGTGCCGCGGTCTTTTTTGAGCCGCTCGACGGTGAACAGCTTCGGGTATTTTTGCACCGCGAACGTGGCGACGAACTGTCCGATCCGCCGGAGCTGCTCGAACGTATAGCCGCGCTCCCGGGCAATCGGGACGTAGATTTGTACGCCTGTGGCGCCGGACGTTTTCGGCACGGACCGGATGTTCATGCCGTCCAGAATACCGCCGATAATATGGGCCGCCTCCATAATGCGCGGCTCGGGATCGACGCTCGGGTCAATATCGATCACCCATTCGACAGGCAGCGTCTCGCCAACCCGGTGGAACGAGGGATGGAACTCCAGACAAGCCAAATTCCCCAGCCACAGCAGCGTCGGCAGGGAATCCAGATGAACGTAGCGGATCGATTCCAGCATCGCCGTCTTGACGAAATCGGGTGTCGGCTCCGGGGCGTTTTTCTGATAAAACGACTTGTCGTTCCAGCCATGGGGAAACCGGATGGTCGTCAGATAGCGGTCGCGGCAATACGTCAGCAGGTAGGGGGACAGCTCGGCGAGCTTTTGCAAATACATCGCTTTCGTAATTTTCTTCTCCGGCCACAGCGGCTTATCCGGATTCGTCACCGTCAGCTCCCGGCCTTCGACGACCAGCGTGCCTTTCGTTTTCGGATATTTGGCTGGTGCGGGCATCGGCCATCCCTCCTGTTCCTGAAATATATTAGTTAGTATATACTCGCGCTCCCCTTTTCATAAGGCTGTCGGGCAAAAATACGTTGTGTAGACGGCGAGGGCAAACTGAAAGTTCGCTGAATCATCCCGAACGCTTCCGTCAACCGGCCGGGATTGGTGTACAATGAAAGAGAGGTGACACCATGCAGCCAATCAAGGGTGTGAAAATATTAATCGTCGACGACGAACCGAATATTGTCCAGTTTTTGGAGCTGGGCCTGCAAAACGAAGGTTTTGAGGTTTTTACCGCGCCGGACGGGTTTACGGCCGTCACGTTAGCCAAGCAAGCCCGGCCGCATATCGTCATTCTGGACGTCATGATGCCCGGCATGGACGGGTTTGAAGTATGCCGGATGCTGAAAAAAACCGAGCACGTCGCTATTATTATGCTGACGGCCAAGGAAGAAGTGGAAGACCGGGTCAAGGGGCTGACGCTGGGGGCCGACGACTATATGGTCAAGCCGTTCAGCTTCGAGGAGCTGCTGGCCCGGATTTATGCGCGGCTGCGCAACCAGTTTCCCCATCTGTTCGCGGAGGTGGCGTACGGGCTGTTTCGCATCGACGACCGCCGCAAAGAAATCCGCTATGACGACCGGGTGCTGGAGCTTTCGCCGACAGAATACGAGCTGCTGTCTTTTCTGGTCGTCAACCATGGTCTTGTCTTGAGCAAAACGGTCATTTTGGACAAGGTCTGGGGTTACGATTTCGGCGGGGAGGACAATATCGTCGAAGTGTACATCCGCTCGCTCCGCGATAAATTGAACGACAAGGAGCACCGGATCATTCGGACCCTGCGGGGGTCAGGCTACCGGGTGGATCTCGGATGAGGGGGGCGTGGCACCGGATCCGCCGTGTCTTCGCGCCCCGCTCGCTTCGTCTTCAGCTCCTCTCCCGTTCTTTGTTTATTTTGGCGGGATTGCTGCTGTTGATCGGCGTTCTGCAATATGTGTTCATGGAGCAATTTTTGATTAAAAATAAGGTCGCCAGCATCCAAAGCCAATTTTTTTCCATTCCGCTGGATATATGGGCGAATCCGAATTTCGACAACGGCCGGGCAAGAGGTCCTTTTCTGCCCGAAGCTTCGCTGGCGTTCGTCGGCCCGGGCGACAGCTTCCGGGTCGTCACGAACAATCCCCGAGCCGGATCGGTGCCGCGGCTTTCCGCCGAGGAGTACCGGGAAGCTTTGGGGCGGGAGCAAAGGCAGCCGCACTATCGGATCGTCAAGGGCGACAAAGGGATGGATCAACTGGTCGTTCTGCAGCGGATCGGTCCGCGCGGGCGGCTTGCGCAGATCAGCACAAGCATGGAGCCGATTCGGGATGTGCTGCTCAGCCAGCTTTGGACCTTCCTGGCATTGGCTGGAGCCGCGCTGGGGATGGGAGTTGCCGCATTTCTTCCCGTTCTGCGCAGAACTCTCGTCCCGCTTTCCAACATGATCGAAACCGTGGAGCAGATCGATGCGGGGAAGTTGGACGAGCGGCTGCCGGCGCATCAAGGCCAGCTGGAGATCGACCGGCTCTCCCGGTCGTTCAACCGGATGCTGGAGCGGCTGGAAGCTTCGTTCGAAACGGAGAAGGAAGCGAAGGAGCAGATGCGGCGCTTTATTGCGGATGCCTCGCACGAGCTGCGTACGCCGCTTACGTCGATTCACGGCTTTCTGGAAGTGCTGCTGCGCGGAGCGGCCCAGAAGCCGGATCAACTGGACAAAGCGCTCAGAAGCATGTACGGCGAGTCGGAGCGTTTAAACAAGCTGGTCCGGGACCTGCTGCTTTTGGCCCGCTTGGATCGACATCCGACCGTCGATTTGAAGGAAGAATCGCTGAGCGATATCGTCGATGAAATGGAACCGCAGTTGCGGCTGCTTGCCGGTGCAAGGAACGTGCAGTTCTCCGTTCAGCCTGACGTGTTCGCCTGCATCGACAAAGATAAAATCAAGCAAGTGCTGCTCAATTTGTTTCATAACGCCGTTCAGCATACGGATTCAGCTGAGGGTCTCATCCGCGTTTCACTGGAGCAAACGGAGGAAGAGGCCCTGCTGACGGTCCAGGATAACGGCAGCGGCATCCCGGAGGAGCATGTGCCGCGCTTGTTTGAACGGTTTTACCGAATCGACTCGTCGCGCGCCCGCATTTACGGAGGGGCGGGGCTGGGACTGTCGATTACGAAATCGATCGTGGATCTTCACGGGGGAACGATTGAGGTGAACAGCAGGGTCGGCGAGGGCTCCAGGTTTACCATTCGTCTTCCGATGAGCGGAGGCCCGCAAGCGGACGAGTAATCGTCCGATGATGAGCTTGTCGAGAAAACCGCTTCGCGTAGAAATTCTCTGCATACGCCGGTGGGGTATATCCCTCCAGCCGCTCTTGAAACCCGTGAACTTGATTACAATTAGCGGTATTTTCACGGGTTTCAAAGGCGGACGTAAACTCTTACGGGATATACCCCACCTCTATTTGGTTCAGAATTTCTTCGTATGGATCTCTCGCCCCTGGGGGCTTGTCAGCCCTCTTTTTTGCGTCTATATAATAGTAGATAAAATTCGGTCCAGGTTTGCGACCGAGCGGGCGGCGCCGGATTTTTGCTCGTCG
>NZ_JTHN01000141.1 GCF_001399685.1 Paenibacillus sp. A3 | reverse complement strand
CGCTGGCGGACGATCCGCAGGCGGCGTTGGTGGTCACGCACCGGCTGCTGGAGGCCGATGAAGAAGCGATTCTCACCAATGGCGTGCTGTACCGGCCAAAAGTGATTGCGCTCGGCATCGGCTGTAACCGCGGAACGGCGGCAGAGGAGATCGAAGCGGTGATTCGCGAGACGCTCGAAGAGCTGCGCTTTTCGATCCGCAGCGTCAAAGCGGTCTGCACGATCGATCTGAAAAAAGACGAGGAAGGGCTCCTTGCCGTCTGCGCCAAATACGGATGGCCCCTCGAATGCTATACGCCAGGCGAATTGAACGAGATGCCGATGGAAGAGCCGTCGGACACGGTGTTCAAGTTCACCGGCGCTTACGGAGTCAGCGAGCCTGCGGCTAAACGGTACACCGGCGCGGAGCGGCTGGCGCTGACCAAGAAGAAAAGCGGTAACGTCACGATTTCCGTCGGTCTTCTGGCGTTTGGGAAATAGCCACGCGCACGCGGCTGTTGTGCGGAAGCATAAAAAACGGAAATCTAAGCTTTCAGCGGAAAGGAGCCGATGAACCTCATGAGCGAAGCTAGAGCGCACCGAAGCCTCGTCGTGGCCGGCACGGGAAGCGGAGCCGGCAAAACGACCGTCACCCTCGGACTGATGGCGGCGCTCCGGCGCCGGGGAATGACGGTGCAGGGCTTCAAATGCGGCCCGGACTATATCGATCCGACGTATCATAAGGCGGTGACGGGCAGACCGTCCCGTAATTTGGACAGCTGGATGCTGACCGCGGACACGGTGAAGGAAATTTACGTCCGGGCTTCCCGGGATGCGGACATCTCGATCATCGAAGGCGTGATGGGATTTTACGACGGCAAAGATCCTTTGTCCAATACGGGAAGCACGGCGGAAATCAGCCTGCTGCTCGATTGTCCCGTCCTGCTCGTCGTCAACTGCCAAAGCATGGCCCGCAGCGCCGCAGCCATCGTCAAAGGCTTCCAGTGCCTGGAGCCGCGCGCCCGCATCGCCGCCGTATTCGCCAACAAGGTCGGCAGCGACGGGCATTACCGGATCGTGAAGGAAGCGATCGAGCAGGAATGCGGTATTCCCGTTATCGGATACATGAAGCGGGAGGACTCACTTTCCGTCCCCGAACGGCATCTGGGACTGGTGCCGTCCATCGAGCGCGGGGAGCTTGGCGGCTTGTTCGAAGCGCTGGCCGACCGGATCGATCAGACGGTCGATATGGACCGCCTGCTGGAGCTTGTGCAAGCGTCCGAGCCTCCGGCCGTCCCGGAGCCGCGCTTGTTCGCCGAGCCGTCCCGCCGTTATCGCGTACGAATGGCGGTTGCCCGGGACGCCGCATTTCATTTTTACTACCCGGAAAATTTAGAGCTGCTGGAGCTGCACGGGGCGGAGCTCGTCTATTTCTCGCCTCTTGCTGGCGAGCCGCTGCCGGAAGACGTACAGGGGTTGTATATCGGGGGCGGGTTCCCCGAGGAGTTCGCCGAGCGGCTAAGTGCGCAGACGCAGGTCACGGACTCGATCCGCAGCGCCGTGGAGCGAGGACTTCCGACGCTGGCCGAATGCGGCGGCTTTATGTATTTGACCGGAGCGATCGGAGATACGCAGGGGCGAAGTTATCGGATGCTGGGCCTCGTCCCGGGGCAAGTGACGATGCAGACGAAGCTGGCGGCGCTTGGACTAAGGGAGGTCACGGGGGCGGAAGGCAACTTTCTGCTGCCTGCAGGGGAGACGGCCCGCGGGCACGAATTCCATTACTCGGTCTACGAGCCGCAGTCCGAGCTGCCTCACGCTTATGAGACGAAGGGGCTGCGCGGCGTGAAAAAGGACGGCTGCCTGCTCCATCGGACGGTGGCCGGCTACACGCATTTGCATTTTGCTTCGAACCCCGGCATCGTGGCACGCTGGCTGGAATGCTGCGAAGCGTACGGCCAATAGAATGTGAAAAGAGGGCTAACCGGCGGTCGGTCGCACGACGCGTCGATTGGCCCTTTTTGGCGTATATGGCGTCGTCAAAATGTTAAATCGTCCATTGGTCATGAACGATGCCGGCCAAATACCAAGCTTCAGCATGCTGTTGGAACACGAGCCTCAGACTGCTCCAGCCCATTTCGTTCTGGTCTGCATCGCGGCTGAAATGGTACTCGACAAAGATCGAATACGGATACGTCTCGCGAAGGTTAATAACCGAGTTGCCCTGCCTCACGAGCTCGTTGTACCCGATTTTTTCCGGCTGCGCATAATCACGGTCGTAGATGAAACGTTTGTAATAATCCGGGAACGTCAGCTGGATCGGAGCGCCGCTGCCGTCATAGGTCCCCCAAGTATACACGATTTTGTCTTGAAGGAGTCCCGGAAGCTGCTCGGCTTTAAAAACCAAGTCGTGCTTTACATCGACCGTCGCATACGGGGAGAATCGGACACCTTTTTCCGGATGGATGTACTGCTGGAGCTCGTTCATATCTTGATGCTTGAGTGCAGTGAGGACGGTTTCTGCTTGTTTGGTAATAATCTTCTTTGCCTCGTCCGGCGATACCGTCCCGGTCCCCTCTACTCCCGGTTCGTCAAGGGATAGGGTCTTTGAATAAGAACCGGGTGGCAGGGAGGAGGCGACCGGAGCGAGAAGCAGCGTCAGCACCAAAACAACTGTCTGAATAAGCACGTAATCTCACCTCTTTTCTCATCGGAAATTGGACGCTGTGGCGTTGCTGACAAAATCGTTTTGTGCATGTATTGTATGCTTAAGAGACTTGGTAAACGTCTCGGAGGATCAAACCATTGCCAGTCAACGAAGCACCCGTCATTGTACTTGGTTCCAAACAACGAAAAATTTTGGAAGCGGTTAGAAAGGAAACACATAACCCTTGGCATTGGATTCAACGCTCAACGATCATTTTAATGGCAGCAGATGAATCATCGGTGGCAAAGGGAGGTTGAAATGATGCATTCCTACCGTCCTATACAATCGCCGAAATTGCAACCGGAGCTGCATGGCCCCGGGTACGTCTACCAGGAATATGTACCGAGCCGTCAGTTAGCGTCGCATATTGCTTGCTATTGGACGATGGATTTTCAGGCCGGCGCCGGGAATCCATGGCATCGGGTCCTCCCGGACGGCTGTGTCGATATTATCGTGGATCTTCAATCCCCCTCTTACGGGAAGGCTGCGTTTGTCGATGGGCTATCGACCCGTTACAAAGTTTTACATTTCAGCGAAGCGCGTTCGGTGTTCGGCATCCGGTTATATTCGGAGTCGGCCCGGGCTTTTTTGAAATATCCCCTCTCGGCGATTGTTGGACACCATGTTTTTCTGGAAGAGCTCTGGGGCGTGGAAGGGCGGCTGATGGCCGAAGAAATAATGGCCGCAAATATCGCTTCGGAAATCATTGCAATCGTTGAACGCAAACTAAGCCAAATGCTGGCTTGCAGCGATACGTCTACCCCTTCCCTGGTGTACCAAAGCACGCAGTATATGTACGAGTTCAAAGGGAATCTGTCCGTAACGGATTTGGCCGAAAAAGTTAATTTCAGCGAACGGCATCTAAGAAGGGCATTTGATCGGGAACTCGGCTTGAGCCCGAAGGAGATGCTGGGAATCGTTCGGTTTCAAAGCCTATTGCAGGAGTTTTCTAGCGGTGGTTATTCCAGCTTGACGGACTTGGCGTTGAAATACGGTTACTTTGATCAGTCGCATTTTGCCAAAGACTTTGCACGTTATTACGGGCTGCCGCTAAAACGAATGATGAAAAAGGGCTGAAGAAGTCCGTTTTTTACTATTTTGACTGTCAGTACAAGATATATGATAGGGAGGTGAAAAGAAAATCAAATCGCAACGATTGGAGTGGTGAAGCATGGCAGTTCAATTGAAAAGAATCGGGATTTTCGTGAAGGATATGAGAAAGGCGTTGGAGTTCTACCGCATGTTGGGTTTGGAAATACCGGAAAGCGCCGACGAAGAAAAGCACGTTGAGGTGGAACACAACGGGCTTCGCTTGGCCGTGGCCACACGGGAATCGGCGCAAGTAGTTTATGGTAGCTGGGAAGAGCCTTCCGGATATCGAATCGAGCTTGCCTTTCAGTGCGCCAGCCGCGAAGCCGTGGACGTGCTGTACCGTCAATTGACGGAGCATGGATATATCGGACATCGCGGGCCGTTGGATGGGTTCTGGGGAGAGCGCTACGCAATCGTGCAGGACCCTGACGGCAATCTGATTAGTCTTGCCGCTTAGCATAAATATATGATAATAGTAAAGCCACTCCGTCTGGTTGGAGTGGTTTTTTTGACATGAAAAGAAGTAAATCCGTTTCGGCTTTTGGAAATCAGGATATTTAAGCCTTCGTATATATTATATACCCGCAATACGATCGGATAAAACGGCCCCGCCGCGTTTCTCCTGCGACAGAGGAGTTCGCACCGGAACTAACGATTTCCGGAGCGAAGCAGGGTCTCGCCGACAAATCCGTCTTCTCCCGCACCCGGCGGACAAGCGAATACGGCGCTGGATACGTGCGCTGTGAATTTATTGAGTGCATCCAGCTTCGCAAGAAGGGATAGCATGGGAATGAACTGCTGCTTCACGCTCCGCTGAAAGCTGATAAAAAAGAGGCCGGCCTCCCACTCGCCTGTCCCTGCGTCGATCCCGTCGAAATAGGAATAAGCCCGGCGAAGCATTTTCGTTCCCGCGCTGCGGGCCAGCCATACATGCGAGCTCGCCGGAAATTGGCTCAGCGGAGCAGGGTCGAATTGGTTCTTTTTACCGAAAGGAGCGCCGCTCTCCTTCAGCCGGCCGAAGGTGATCTCCTGCTCGGCCAGCGTAGCCCGGTCCCACGGCTCCAGAAACATGCGAATTTTGCGCGCGACCAAATATGTGCCGTTCGCCATCCATGCGGGTGCGTCGGACGATGATACCCAGACGTGCTGCGATCTCGCCGCATCCGAATCGAGCTCGCGGTTGGCCGTGCCGTCCTTGAATCCAAAAAGGTTTCTCGGCGTCTGCCCGTCAGGGGCTCCGATGTAGCCGTTTTGAACCCACCGGATCGCCGCGGTGCCCTTGGAGGCTTTGGCCAAGTTGCGGATCGCATGGAAAGCGACGCCCGGATCGTCTGCGCAAGCTTGCACCCCGATATCTCCGCCGCACCATTGCGGGTTGAGCCGGTCGCCGGGCATGGGCGGAATATCGGATAGCTCGGCCGGCTGCTCGGAGGCGAGGCCGAAGCGGTCTTTGCCGTTGCTCTGGAACAACGTGGGTCCGAACCCGAATGTAAGGGTCAGATTCGAGGGGGAAAGCCCCTTCGTTTCTCCGGTATCTGCCGGGGACGAGGTGACGTCTCCGCCATCTTTCAGAGGCTTCCCGGCTGTCATGAGAGCGCTGGCCGCGGACCATTCTTGCAATAATTTCAATAGCTGTCCGGCATCCTGATGTAAAATATCGAATGCGGCGAAGCATACGTACGGCTGCCGAGGGGTGACGATCCCGGCCTGATGCGGACCATAAAATGGGGTGACATCGCCGGCATCCGCTTGAGGCTTTGTCGCCGACATGCCGGAGCCCGGGCCCGGATCGGCACGCTTAAGCGACATTAAGGTTGCCATCCCGCTCATGCCCAGCACAACGCCGGTTCCGGCAATGGCCGTCAGCTTCAGCATCTCGCGGCGGCTGATCGATTCATTCTCCGTCTCCGGGCGCTTCTCCTCGGCTGCGTTTTGTTCTTCCTCTGGCGTACTGTTCATTGAAAGAGCCCCCTTTTTATACATTCAATCCCGGCAAGTCCGGTGAGGTTTCGGTGCAAATGGCGTCGAGCCGCAGCTCTGTCTGCGTTAACCGTTATCATGGCTCCCGCGGCTTGAGGACAGATAAAAGAGACCAGATGGTTTCTTTTTTACAGTAATTCAGAATCTGGCTGTTTTCAACCGTCCCATGTTACGAATTTGCGACAGTCGTAACGCGGTACAGAGATCTGCGAGTGAAAAGGGGGGGAAGCTGAAAAATGTCATTGACTGCCAATAATAACACGTGTTATTTTAAGCTCAGGAGGGATTGATCTTGAAACGCGTAACAAGCTTTGACGTGGCGGCAAAAGCCGGCGTCTCCCGCAGCGTCGTCTCTGCGGTGCTTAACGGCACACCGGGGATTGGCGTCAGCGAGGAGAAGCGGCGTGCCGTGCTGCAGGCGATCGAAGAGCTGAATTACGTCGTCGATGCGCAAGCTCAAGGGATGCGTACCGGCCGCAGCCGCTGTATCGCGGCTTGTGGCGATCTGCGCAATCCGCTGTTCGCGCAAATGCTGGAAGGACTGCAAAAGGCTTGCGCCGAGCAAGGATACCACGTCCTGCTATACGGAGGCACCCAGCTTGCCTCGGATCGGCAAGGTTTGGTAGAGCTGTTCCTGCAGCGCCGGATCGACGGCATCGTCACCAAGGACTCGACGAGCTTCCAGGACGACGAGTGGCGGCGGCAAGTCGAACGCCACCGCATTCCTTACGTGTCGGTAGAAGGCTATCCGGAAACCGCGGAGGTAACCTCCGTACAGATGGACTATGCCCAAAGCATCCGGACCGCGCTCGATTATGCGTGGAGCAAGCTCGGAAAACCTTTGACCTACGTCGAGCTGTACAATGGTCCCGAGCATCGGCCGAACTGGGGGGATCGCCAGCGGACGAGTGCTTACACCGAGTGGATGCGGGAGCGGGGCCTGGAGCCGCGCATTCGGGTAAAGCCGCAGGCCGAATGGCCGGAGGACAGCGGCTGGTGGCGGGAGCTGCTGCGCAGCGGACCAGAATCGCCCGGCTGCTTGACGAACTGGTCGCGTGCGGCGGTGTCTTTGTACCGCGCCGCTTTCGAGTCGGGGATGCGCATCGGTCAAGATTACTTCGTGATGGCTGCGGACAATACGGAAAGGCTGAATGCGGGGCTGGTGCCCTCGCTAAGTGCGGTGGAGGTTCCTTATGCGGAAATGGGCGAAGCTGCGGGAAATCGGCTGATCGAATACATCGAGGAGCGGAGAGAACAGACCGATACAACCCGCATATGGCTGCCGGCCAAGCTGATGGCGCGGGAAAGCTTGTAGCTCCCGTGCCGGCCGCACAGCATCGGCTGCTTTGCAACACATTATTTTTTTGTCACAATATAACACGTGTTATAACATGCTTTAACCATTCATTTTGTACTGAGAAGGGATGATCGTCATGTTATGGACGGAAGAAAAGCTTGCTGCGCGCATTCGGGAGTTGGATCCGTTCCGCTACCGCGATGAGCGGGACGTTGCTGCCATGCTGCGGCAGTTCGACCCGGAGGGAAGGATCGCCGCCTATCCGCCGGAGGAAGGCGAATGGGAGCCTGTGCAGATTGGCGACCGTTGGGCGGGGCGCGATCTGTATATGTGGCTTGTCTTCGAAGCGGAGATTCCTGCCGCTTGGGCGGGCAAAAAAATACTCGGCCGCTTCGATTTCGGCCGTACGGGCGGGGGCGGCAACAGCGGCTTCGAGTCGCTGCTGTTTTTGAACGGGGAACCTTATCAAGGGGTGGATACGAACCACGGCGAAGTGTTCCTCCCGCCGGACGCCGCAGGCACCACGGTGCGCTTCCGCTTCCGGCTGTGGTCCGGACTGAACGGCTACGGACCGGCCGCTCCGATCGAGCATCGGCTCCGGCTTGCGAAGCTGTGCTGGCTGGACGAAGCGGCGGACGACTTGTTTTACACCGCCCGCGCAGCGCTTCAAACCGTCGAACGGCTCGGCGAGCACCAGCCGGAACGACACGAATTGCTGTCGGCGCTCGACCGGGCCTTCCTGCTTATCGACTGGTCGTCTCCCGGCTCGGAGCCGTTCTATGTCTCGCTCGAAGCTGCGCGCAATCTCCTGTACCAGCAACTGGACGATATCCCCAAGCATCATCCGGTCACGGTCCGCTGCATCGGGCATACGCACATCGACGTTGCCTGGCTGTGGCGGCTGAAGCATACGCGCGAGAAGGCGGCGCGTTCGTTCTCCACCGTGCTCCGTTTGATGGAGCTGTACCCGGATTACGTCTTTTTGCAAACGCAGCCGCAGCTTTACGAGTACCTGCAAACCGATTACCCGACGCTGTATGAGCAAATTCGCGAGCGGGTTGCCGAAGGGCGTTGGGAAGCGGGCGGCGCGATGTGGCTCGAAGCGGACTGCAACTTGACATCGGGCGAGTCGCTGGTTCGCCAGCTGCTGTACGGCACGCGTTTTTTCCGGGAGCAGTTCGGCGTCGAATGCCGTTACTTGTGGCTGCCGGACGTGTTCGGCTACAGTTGGGCGCTGCCGCAAATATTGAAGAAGTCCGGCATCGATATGTTCATGACGACGAAAATCAGCTGGAACCAGTACAACCGCATGCCGCACGATACGTTCCGTTGGCGGGGGATCGACGGCAGCGAGGTGCTGACCCATTTTATCACGACACCGGACCCGGGCGGCAATGAAGGAGCCTTTTATTACACATATAACGGCAGCATTACCCCCGACTCCGTGCAGGGGATCTGGGAAGGCTACCGCGACAAGGAGCTGAACCGGCACCTGCTGCTATCCTACGGCTATGGGGACGGCGGAGGCGGCGTGAACCGTGAAATGCTGGAAATGCGCCGCCGGCTGGAGTCGATGCCCGGGGTGCCGCATGTGACGACAGGACGGGTAGACGAATATTTCGCCGAGCTGCAGGAGCGAGTGGCCGCGACCGACCGGTATGTCCATACATGGGATGGGGAGCTGTACCTCGAGCTTCATCGGGGGACCTACACGAGCCAAGCCTACAACAAGCGGACGAACCGGAAGCTGGAGCTGCTGTACCGCGAAACGGAGTGGCTGAGCGTGCTAGCCGCGCTGCACGGAGCAGGCTGGTCAAGCTACCCCAAAAGTCGTCTGTACGAAGGCTGGAAAATCATTTTACGCAACCAGTTTCACGATATCATCCCGGGCTCGTCGATTGGCGAAGTGTACGAGGACTGCCGGGAGGAATACGCCGAAGCGTTCGGCATCGGTTGCGGTGCATGGATACAGGCGGCAAAAGGACTGTTCCCTGTCGGAGCATCCGCAGCCGGGCATCCTGAGGAGGCGGCATGCGGCATGCTGGCGGCGGCTTTCGAATCAGCGTCTTCGGGATGCGCCAAGCAAGTCTCCGAGGAGCCTTCCAGTGCGCCGGACGGCCGCTATGTCACGCTGTTTAACGGAGCTTCCTGGGAGCGGGCCGACACCGTCCGCCTGACGAGTCGTCCCGGCATGGAGCAGGGCTGCTGGCGGGATGCCCAAGGCTGCATGCTTGCGTCCCAGCGATCGGGCGGCGACTGGCTCGTAAATGCGGACAGTTTGCCGTCCATGGGCTACGCTGTCCTGCAGTTTGAAGCGGGCGAGGCCGAACCGGCAACCGGAAGCTCGCCTTTTCAGATTGAGGCCGGCAGCCTATCCACCCCGTTCTATGACATCAAATGGAATAAACAAGGGCAGCTAATCCGCCTTTTCGATAAGGCCGCACAGCGCGAGGTGCTGGCACAGGGGCAAGTGGGCAACGTGCTGCAAGTGTTCGAGGATAAGCCAAAGGGACGTCACGAGGCATGGGACATCGATATTTTTTATCGGGAAAAAATGGAGACGGTCAGCATCCTGACCCGGGCCGAGGTGACGGAAACCGGCCCTGTCCGGGCGGTCGTGCGCTTCGAATGGACGTACCGGCAATCGACCGTTGTGCAGGACATGATTTTGTACGCCGCCAGCCGCCGGATCGACTTCGTGACGAATGTCGATTGGCACGAGCAGCGGAAGCTGCTCAAGGTTGCTTTTCCGGTCGAGATCCGCGCCACCGAAGCGACATACGATATTCAATTCGGAAACGTCAAGCGTCCGACGCATTGGAACACGAGCTGGGATTATGCGCGATTTGAAACGGTCGGGCATCAGTGGGCCGATCTGTCCGAGCGCAATTACGGTGTCAGCCTGCTGAACGACTGCAAATACGGCTACGACATCAAGGATAACGTCATCCGCCTGTCGTTGATCAAATCGGCGATGGTGCCGGACCCGCGCGCCGATCAAGGAGAGCACCGGTTCACGTATGCACTGCTGCCTCACGAAGGAGACTGGCATCAAGGCCGAACCGTGCGGGAAGCATGGTCGCTGAACAATCCGGTGACCGCCGTGTACGGCAAGCCGGAGCGGAGCGCTTTGTCGCTGCTTTCCTTGCCAGGGGCCGCGTCCGGGCACGTCATGATCGATGCGGTCAAAAAGGCCGAAGACCGCGAAGCCGTCGTCGTGCGGCTGCATGAATTCGCCGGAATCCGGGGCGAGGTGAAGCTGGCAAGCGATTTGCCGGTTGAAGCTTGGCAGGAGCTGGACCTGATGGAACGGCCGGCAGGCGAGAGGCAGGAAGGGAGCGCAGTTGCTTTTGCCATCAAGCCGTACGAGATCAAGACGCTGCTGTTGGAGATGCAATGACAGCAATCGAGCTGAGGGGAGAAGCAATCGCTTTTCCCCGATAAAGTAACAAGAGTTTTAACATACGAACTTTAATTATTGAAAGAGTAATTAATCAAAAAAACAACCAAATTTAAGTTAATATTAAAAATATATACAAAAATATAATAATTTGGTGATATATGTTTAGACAATAAATGTAGAAATTTGTATTATCCTATTCTAGGAAAGCGCAAATACAAAATATGGAGGAAAGTGCTCATGAAGTTTAAAAAAGGATACTTTTCATTTTTATTTTTGGTATCATGTATTTTTTTGTTCAGTAATTTAGCTTTAGCCGATGCCGCAGAAACATGGAAAATCGAATCGAATATGCCTAATCCGAGAGCTGCAGCCGCGACTGTTGAAGTGAATGGGAAAATCTATGCCATCGGAGGCTCAGCCGGCTCTGCTTCGTATCAAGACGTTCAAGTATATGATATAAGCACGAATAGCTGGGAAACAAAATCCAAAATGCCGACCGCACGTTCATCGGCTGCATCGGTTGTCCACAACGGTAATATTTACCTATTCGGCGGTTATACCGGCAATTATTTTACTTGGACAGGAGGGTCTTCGCTAAAAACGGTAGAGATGTATAATCCTTCGACGGATACGTGGTCTACTAAAGCGAATATGCCTTCGGATCTAGGATTAAGAACTGCTGTTGTGTACAATAATAAAATTTATCTTTTTGGTGGCATGACTACGGGCACAAGGTCAGTCACAAACGTGGATGTATATGACCCGTCCACCGATACTTGGACTTCAAAATCCAATATGCCTAAAGCTATTCATGGTTCTGCTGCCGTAATATCGAACGATAAAATTTATTTAGTAGGCGGAAGATTGATAGACAATTCGACCAACGTCTCATTAAATAGCTTTCAAGAGTATAACCCGGCTACCGATAAATGGACATCAAAACCGAATATGTCTGCAAATAGAGGAATGGGCAATGCCGTTGTGTTCTCAGGAAAAATCTTTGCAATTGGCGGAAATGATCAATCCTATGAAAACAATACTGTCGAAGCGTATGATCCAAAAACAAATACATGGACGCCAAGAGCCAAATTGAATCATGCTAGAAGCGGTTTGGGCGCTGTGACTTATAATGGGAAAATTTACGTTGTTGGTGGAAGCAGTGCTAACACATCTAATAGTGCTGTTGGAAGTGTGGAGGTTTATGGTGAATCGCCCTCTGCTCCATTGAATCTTACGGCAACCGGAGGGGATGCTTCCGTTGCTTTGAACTGGAGTAGCTCCGAAGGAGCGACAAGTTATACTATTAAAAGATCCTTAACTCCCGGAGGTCCCTATACGACAGTAGCAACAAACGTGTATAACGGTAATAATACTTATTTGGATAAAGATGTCATCAATGGAACTACCTACTACTATGTTGTTTATGCTGTTAATAGCATTGGAGAAAGCGGAGTTTCAAATGAGGCATCGGCAACACCGCAAGCTTCTCAGACCAAACGGGCGCTGCTTGTTGTAACGATGAATAATGGCCTTGAGAAAGAGTTTGACCTAAGCATGGCTGAGGTTCAAGCATTTATTAGTTGGTATGAAGCAAAAGCGTCCGGTACAGGTCCAGTATCGTATGCTATCGATAAACATAACAACAATAAAGGCCCCTTTGTAAGTCGAAAGGATTATATCATTTACGATAAAGTCTTGACCTATGAAGTAAACGAATATGTGCAGAAAGACTAAATAATGATTAAAAGAGCCGCAACCGCGGCTCTTTTGTGTGTCTTTGTTGTTTTAAATCAAAACTCCAGCGTCGGCCAGACGCTTGGCGATATCGTCAAGCGAGCTTTTGTAATCCCAATCACATAGCGGCCGTTTGCATAATCGGTCAAAATATATTTTTCGCTGACGGACTTGATGCAGTTCGCCATTTTACTTGGCCGTCTGCGGATCAAGGCAGCCCGGGAACATGCCGGTGGAGATGGCGAGCCGGTTCCAGCCGTTGATCGTCACGATGGCCATGATCAGCGCGACATACTGTTTCTCGTCGAAATGCTCGCGCACTCGCTCGTACAAGCTTTGCGGCACTCCGCCGTCCGAGATCAGCGTCACGGCTTCCGTCAGCTCGAGAGCAGCCCGTTCCGCTTCCGTGAAGAATGGCGATTCCCGCCAAACGCTAATGAGATGAATTCGGCGTTCGTTGCCGCTCACTTTCAGCAGTGCCTCGGTATGCATATCCAGGCAAAAAGCGCAACCGTTAATTTGCGACGCCCGGATTTTGATCAGCTCGTAGAGCGTGTGGTCCAGCCCGCTGCCTGCGGCAAATTTCTCCAAGCCGAGCATCGTTTCATACGCTTTCGGGTTCACTTCGTAATGATTCATTCTTACTTTCATGGAAATCCGCTCCTTCGGTTTTTGTTTGCTTACACTCCTAAGACGATGCAGCGATTTTTTTTGTGACCGGATCATTTTCCGCTTGCCTCCTTCCCGCCGCTTGCTTATAATACCTTTTAATTCCATACGCCCAAATGCGTTGACGGAGAAAAGTAAGCAGTGCTTCTTCACAGGGAGGAGACGCCGGAGATTGAGAGCGTGTCCGAAGAATCAGGCTGCCGAAGTTCGCTCCCGAGCAGTCCTTTGAAACCGTGCGGTCCATCCGACCCGCCGGCAAGTAGGGGGAACCGGTCTGAACGCAAGTTCCCGAACCGTTACGTTCAATGAAGGAGGAAGACGATAGGGCTTAGCCGGTCTTCCGAAACAAGGGTGGTACCACGGCTTTTTCGTCCCTTACCGGGATGGAAAAAAGCCTTTTTTGCGTGGTCGAATTTATGCACAATCAACGAGGAGGCTTATTCCATGAACAACGAGCAAAAAGAAGCGATGATCCGCGCGTACGTCCGGGATTACAATTCCTTTGATATGAACGGCATGGTATCGCTTTTGCACGAGGAGGTCCGGTTTCGCAACGTGTCGAACGGCGAGGTGACGACGGAGACGGCGGGAATCGAAGCGTTCAGGAATTTGGCAGAGCAATCGGCCGCTTTGTTCGAGAGCCGCTGTCAAAAGGTGCTGAGCTTCGGTTTTCACGAGGACGAGGTTGAAGTTGAAATCGACTACGAGAGCACGCTCGCTGCCGATCTCCCGGGCGGGCCGAAGGCCGGCGAACTTATCAGATTACGGGGAACCTCGCGGTTTACTTTTAAAGACGGGAAAATCTCCGCCATCGAGGACCGTTCATAACCTCACTGCCGTTTTGCTCCCGCATGAACATGCTGTGAACTGCGCCGTTTGCGCTTGCATTCGGCCGCTCGTTTGCATATAATACTTCTCATATACTGAATACTGCCAAATGCGTTGACGGAGAAAAGTAAGCAGTGCCTCTTGACAGGGAGGAGACGCCGGAGATTGAGAGCGTGTCCGAAGAACCAGGCTGCCGAAGTTCGCTCCCGAGCAGTCCTTTGAAACCGTGCGGTCCATCCGACCTGTCGGCAAGTAGGAGGAACCGGTCCAGAACGCAAGTTCCCGAACCGTTACGTTCAATGAAGGAAGAAGACTTCAGGCGGCTTAGCCTGTCTTCTGAAACAAGGGTGGTACCACGGTTTTTTCGTCCCTTACCGGGATGGAAAAGCCTTTTTTGCGTTCGCGGACACGGCGCAGGCGGAAATCATACAAGGAGGGAATGCAGGCATGAAAGAACGATTGCTTACACTGAAGGAAGAAGCGCTGCGCGAGCTGGCCCAAGTGGAAAACCAGCAGCAGCTTGCCGACCTTCGGATCAAGTATTTGGGCAAAAAAGGCCCGCTGACGGAAATTTTGCGCGGGATGGGAGCGTTGAGCGCGGAGGAGCGTCCGGTCATCGGTCAGGTGGCTAACGAGGTTCGCGGCGCGATTGAGGAAGTCATCGAGGCGAAGCAGGCGGCATACAACGAGGCGGAGACGAATGCGCGTCTTGCGGCGGAGCGGATCGACGTGACTTTGCCGGGACGTCCGGCGGCGCGCGGCGCGGTGCATCCGATCAGCAAAGTGATCGAGGAGATCGAGGACATTTTCATCGGGATGGGCTATACGGTAGCCGAAGGTCCCGAGGTGGAGCAGGATTACTACAACTTCGAAGCGCTCAACCTGCCGAAAAACCATCCGGCCCGCGACATGCAGGATTCGTTCTACATTACCGACGAAATCTTGATGCGCACGCACACGTCTCCGGTGCAGGTCCGCACGATGGAGAAAATGAAAGGCCATGTGCCGGTCAAAATCATCTGTCCGGGACGCGTATATCGCCGCGACGACGACGATGCGACGCATTCCCACATGTTCACGCAGATCGAAGGCCTCGTGATCGACAAGGGCATCCGCATGAGCGATTTGAAGGGAACGCTGCTGCAGTTCGTCCAGGAGCTGTTCGGGAAGCAGACGCAAATCCGGATGCGCCCGAGCTTCTTCCCGTTCACGGAGCCGAGCGCGGAGGTCGACGTCACCTGCGCGATGTGCGGCGGCGAAGGCTGCCGGGTGTGCAAGCATACGGGCTGGCTCGAAATTCTCGGCTCCGGCATGGTGCATCCGCGCGTGCTGGAGATGGCGGGCTACGATCCGGAAGTATACAGCGGCTTTGCGTTCGGCCTCGGCGTCGAGCGGGTGGCCATGCTGAAGTACGACATTGAAGATATCCGGCATTTCTATACGAACGATCTGCGCTTCTTGAAGCAGTTCGTGCATTTGTAAGCGAGAGGAGCGTGGGCTAAATCATGAAAGTATCTTACCAATGGTTGTCGCAGTATGTGGATGTCAGCGGCTATTCGGCCGCCGAGCTGGCGGAGAAGCTGACCCGCAGCGGCATTGAAGTCGATATCGTGGAAAGCCGCAACAAAGGCGTGTCGCAGGTGTTTGTCGGCTTCGTCAAATCGCGCGAAAAGCATCCCGACGCCGATAAGCTGAGCGTCTGTATCGTTGACGTAGGCCAAGGCGAGGATCTGCAAATCGTTTGTGGGGCCAAAAACGTAGCCGCAGGACAAAAGGTCCCCGTCGCCATCGTCGGCGCGAAGCTGCCGGACGGTCTTGTCATCAAGCGGGCGAAGCTGCGCGGCGTCGAGTCGCAAGGCATGATCTGCTCGGCCAAAGAGCTCGGCATGAACGACAAGCTGCTGCCGAAGGAAATTCAAGAAGGCATCCTGGTGCTGCCGGAGGATACGCAGGTCGGCACAAGCATCCTCGACGTCCTTGCTTTAAACGACGAAGTGATGGACTTCGACCTGACGCCGAACCGTTCTGACTGCCTCAGCATGTTGGGCGCAGCCTACGAGATCGGGGCGATTCTGGGCCGCGAGGTGAAGCTGCCGGATGCGGAAGCGGGATTGAACGACAGCGCGGCAGCTGTCAAAGCGGCGGACCGGATTTCCGTGGAAATTTCGGCCAAAGAGCAATGCTCGCATTACGCGGCGCGTCTGATCGAAGGCGTAAAAATCGGGCCGTCGCCGCTTTGGCTGCAAAACCGCCTGATGGCTGCCGGCGTGCGTCCGATCAACAACATCGTGGATGTGACCAACTATGTCATGTTCGAATACGGCCAACCGTTGCACGCTTTCGATGCGGATCAACTGAATAACGGCCATATCGACGTGCGGCTTGCCCGCGAAGGTGAGAAGCTCGTGACATTGGATGATGCGGAGCGGAACTTGGAGCCGCATATGTTGCTGATCACCGACGGTGTGAAGCCGGTCGCAATAGCGGGCGTTATGGGCGGCGCAAACTCCGAAGTATCGGACGGAACGACGCGGATCCTGCTGGAGTCGGCCAACTTTGCCGGTTCCTCGGTCCGTAAAACGTCGCGTCAGCTCGGGCTTCGTTCGGAAGCGTCCCTGCGCTTCGAGAAGGAAGCGAATCCGGAAGCGGTCATTCCGGCGCTGAACCGCGCGGCGGCTCTTATCGCCGAGCTGGCCGGCGGCCAAGTGGCTTCCGGTATCGTCGAAGCGGTGGCGGGAGAGCGCAAGCCGGTGCAAATCGAGTTGACGGTAAGCCGTATCAACGGGTATCTCGGCACGGAGCTGTCGGTTGAAGAAGTAAAGGCGATCTTCGAGCGGTTGAACTTCACGGTCGAGCCGCTGGAGCAGGACGGACTGCTGGTGCATGTGCCGAGCCGCCGCGGCGATATTACCCGCGCGGTCGATTTGATCGAGGAAGTGGCCCGTCTGCACGGCTACGACAACATTCCGACCACGCTGATGAACGTGGTTACGACGCCGGGCGCGCTTACCCGGGAGCAGGCGATCCGCCGCTTGACGCGGACGCTGCTGACGGGCAGCGGCCTGCATGAGGCGATTACGTACACGTTCACGCATCCCGAGCAAATCCGCCAGTACGCGGGCGCTTACCCGGATGCGAAGCCGATTGCTCTGGCGATGCCGATGAGCGAAGACCGCAGTGTGCTGCGTACGAGCCTGATCCCGCATTTGCTCGATGTGGCGGTATACAACCGGAACCGGAATCAGGACGACGTCGCGGTATTCGAAATCGGCCGCGTGTTCGTCACCGGAGATGCGCAGCTGAGCCGCCTTCCGGAGGAAAAGCTGCAGCTTGCCGTCCTCATGACCGGCAAACGAAGCGAGCTGCATTGGACCGGCAAGCCGGCCGATGTCGATTTTTATGATTTGAAGGGCATTTTCGAAGGGGTAGTATCTTATCTTGGAATCGACAGTATCCGGTATGAGGCCGCCCAGCCGGAAGGCTTCCATCCGGGACGGACGGCGCGGATCGTTGTGGAAACGCCGAGCGGCAGCCGGGCCATCGGAACGATCGGCCAGCTTCACCCGGCGCTTCAGCAGCAAAAGGACCTCGTGGACACGTATGTCCTCGAAGTAGAGCTGGATACGCTCGCGCAATTGGCAAGCGAAAGCTTTGCCTACCGTCCGCTGCCTCGTTTCCCGGCCATCGGCCGGGATATGGCGCTCGTTGTGGACCGCAGCGTTCCCGTTGGCGATCTGCTCGCCAAGGCGCGGGAAACCGCAGGCAGCCTGCTCGAATCGATCCAGGTGTTCGACATTTACACCGGCGAGCGGCTTGGCGCGGATAAGAAGAGCGTGGCCATCTCGCTGGTTTACCGCACTTTGGAGCGGACGTTGACGGACGAAGAGGTCAGCGAGCTGCACGGCCGTGTCGTAGCGGCTCTTGAGGCCGATTTCGGCGCCGAGCTCAGGAAATAATTCCCTTGTGTTTTGTCCGGCAAAAGTCTGAAAAAGACAGCAGGAAAAGCGATTCTCCGTATCGAAGTCTATAGGATACGGAGAATCTTTTTTTGTGTTTCGGAAAGGGGAGCAAGGCGCATGAGCGGTGAAGACAAAGTCCGGATGACCGTCGATATTTATGGTACCCAGTACAAGCTGGTTTCGAAATCCAGCCCTTCCTATATAAAGCAAGTGGCCGCTCTGGTGAACGATCAAATGCACAAGATCGCGGAGAGCAGCCCGCGGCTTGATTTGCCTAAAATCGCGGTGCTTGCGGCCGTCAATATGGCGGACGAATGGAGCCGGATGCGTCAAGATTTTGAGTCGGTATTGGAACGTCAGCGGCAGCTCGAGCATGCGAGCGAAGAGCTGGAACGGTTAAGCGAGCGCCATGCGCAGCTTCAGCAAGAGTTGGAGGCGGAGCGTGAACAACTGGCCAGGCTCGAAGCGGAGCGCGGAGAGCAGCAGGCTTCGCGAGAGCGAGCCGAGGCGGAAGCGGCAGCGCTGCGGGCCGAGCTGGAACCGCTTCGCGAGCGTTTGTCCACGCTTGATAGCGAGCTCGCCGAAAGCCGGGAACGGTTGAACGGCCAGTTGGAGCTGAGCGGCGAACTGGAGCGCAAGCTGGCCGAGACGCTGGAGCGGGCACGCGAGTTCGAGGGGCGCTGCGCAGCCGAAGCGCAGGAAGCGGAGCGCCGCGGACAGCGGATCCGCGAGCTGGAGCAGGCGAAGCAGGAGCTTGAGCGCCGGGCGGCCGAGCAGGTCAAGGAACGGGACGGCCTGCGGGCGAAGATCGCTTCGCAGGAAGCGCAGCTGAGCAAGCAGGCGGAAGCGGAGCGTCAGACGCAGGAGCGGCTGACGGCGCAGGAGAAGCGCGCAAGCGAGCTGGAGCAGCGGCTGCAGGCGACCGAGCAGGCGCGCGGCGATGCGGCGAAACGGCTCGCGGAGCGGGAACAGCAGTACGCCGAGCTGAGCGACCAGCTTGACGGGCTGCAGGAGCAGCTTTCCGGCCAGCAGCAGGAGATCGAGCTGCAGGTGGCGCTTTATAACGAGCTACAGGAGCTGAGCGAAGCGAAGGAACGCGAGCTTCGGGAGCAAGCGGCCGCAGCGGAGACGCTGCTGGCGGAGCAGGCGCGCGAAGCGGAAGCGCAGGCGGCAGCGGCGAAAGCGCAGCAAGCGGAGCTGGAGCGGCAGCTCGCAGCCGAGCGGGAGCGCAGCC
>NZ_JTHN01000140.1 GCF_001399685.1 Paenibacillus sp. A3 | reverse complement strand
AGTTTATGCTGCTGCTTACCTCCTGATTTATTATGCGGGAGGATATTTCATCCCCATGATCGTAATGATCCTGCTGTGGGGGATTGTGCATTCCGGCGGGCTTATTGTCAGCCAAAGCTGGCTTATGACTGAAGCGCAGGAGGCCCCTGAGTTCGGCAACAGCCTGTTTGTCTCCTTCACGAATCTCGGCATCACAATCGGAGCGTCGGTCGGCGGCTGGTTGATCGGGCAGTGGGGAATCCACCAGTTGATGTGGAGCGGGATCGGGTTCGCCCTGCTGGCTTTCCTGCTCATCAACGCAAAAATTAACGGTACAGCACGACAGCTGGGATCAAGGAGCAGGGGACTGCGACGCCATAACCGGTCAGCGCTTTAGCCGCAGGATTTTTATAGCAAGTTTTTTCTTTCTTCCAGGTGTGCTAAACTTAAGAACATAAGGAATGTGACCTCTAGGACCAAACTCGGAAGAAAGGAGCTCTGACCGATGCAAATTTCCGATTTTCTGTTCCCCAAGGACAAAGTGGCCTATATTATCTCGTCTGCTACGATGCAGGAGGCCTTGGACAAGCTAGAGCAAAGCCAATACACGGCAATTCCCGTGATTGATGGGGAGGGGAAATACATTGGTACCCTCTCGGAAGGGGATCTATTCTGGAAGATGAAGAATACCCCCGGATTGAGCTTTCAAAACCTGGATATTATCAAAGTGCATGAAATTAAACGCCGTATTCATAATGAGTGCGTTCCGATCAATGCGCACCTGGACGATATGCTTCATCTGGCTGCCGATCAGAACTTCGTTCCCGTCGTAGAAGACAACCGGATCTTCATCGGAATTATCCGCCGCAAAGATATCATCGAGTACTATACGAATAATATTACGGACTAGCAGCGGGGCTGTCTGTCGAAACTTGCTTTCAAAGTAAATCCCCTCGAAGCAGCATTCTTGAAAAAGAGTGCGCTTGGAGGGGATTTTTCGATTTTAAAGATGATGTAAATAGTAGAATAAAAGTAAATAAAATATAAAATTGTAAAATATTATTGTTAAAATGGCAATATTATGCTATTTTGAGTTTAGTATATTGTGCACATTATACTAAACTATCATTAAGGAGTGACTTTATGAAAAAGCTTTTGATTTCCGCTATGGTTACACTCACCTTGATGACCCCTACAAACATTTTTGCAGCTTCCCCCGATTCTGTTGCTTCCATTGCAGCGGCTGAAAATAGCGGCTCTGCTTGGGTTGCGAGATTTCCCGGCTCCAAAAGTGTCGATGACCTCAACGACCCGTTCAAAAGCAATGTCAAGAGATTCATAGCTGCACTTCACGAGGCGGGCATTTCCACGAGCATCGAATCTACTTATAGACCGGAAGAACGGGCTTATTTGATGCACTGGTCTTGGAAGATCGTGAATAAGAAGGTAAGCCCGAAGGATGTGCCTGCCAAGGCCGGCGTTAACATCAAATGGGTACACGATAATGATGATGCCAATTACAGCAAATCGATCGCCGGAGCAAGAGCAATGGTAAACGGCTACGGGATTTCTAACCTGAACGTTGCACCGGCGCTGAACTCCAACCATACCGCAAGAAACGCGATAGATCTTGGTACGTCTTGGTCGAAGGCCAGCGTTGTGATCACGGATGCGAACGGCAAAAAAGTAACGATCAATTCCGGCGCCAAAAATAGTACAAACGCAACGTTGATTTCCGTAGCCAAAACCTACGGCCTGGTCCATTACACTCCTGTAAATGACGATAAAAACCATTTTTCGCCTAACGGGCGCTAGTTTGCAGTCAAGAGTCGAAGTTATTCGACTAGCTTGTTGTGAAAGTGGCCAGTTGAGATAATAGAGGTTACGAGGCGGTGGGGTATCTACTTCCGGTCGCTGTTGTCAGCAGGAAACTTTGATTGAAGCCGCTTAGCAGCGGATGTTTCCCGCAGACAAAGGCGAACGCTATCGCTCCTCCAGTAGATACCCCACCTCCGTATGCAGCTCTATTTTTGAAAAAGCCCACGTTCTCAACAACCTGGAGAGTCGAATTTATTCGACTCTTTTTTATTGTATAAAGAAACTTGACATATCTATAATTTGCGATATTATAATGTGTATGGAGCCGATTGAAATTTTTAAAGCACTGTCCAATGAGTCGAGACTGCAAATTTTGCATTGGTTGAAAGATCCCGAAAAACATTTTACGCCCCACGAAGGGATTGATATGAGGAATATCGGGGTATGTGTAAGTCAAGTCACGGAAAAGTTGAAGATGACACAGTCCACAGCTTCCCAATATTTATCGATACTCCAGCGGGCAGGTCTGATCACGACGGAACGTATTGGGAAGTTTACGTACTACAAAAGAAACGAGAAATTGATACGCGAAATCGGTGCTTTTTTTAATAACGAAATCTAACGACAACAAACTGAATGCTCTCCTGAGGATTCGGTTTGTTTCAATCGTACATATCGATGTATTACAATATGTAGATTTTTATGAAAAACACATCGATAATTTATAATATATAGATGTGAAATGAATAAGGAGTGGTGAAATTGAAGTCGAACACTTGGAAAGTTTATTTTTTGGCAATTGTCAGTTTTTTGGTCGGGACATCCGAGTATGTCATTTCAGGGATTTTAGATAAGATTTCGGATACGATGGGGATCTCGATTACTTCGGCTGGGCAGCTTGTTACCGTTTTTTCATTTGTGTATGCGATTTGCACCCCTGTACTGATGGCATTGACGGCTAAAATCGAGAGGCAAAAGCTGCTCGTAGTAGCGCTAGGAATTTTCGTGTTCGCCAATATTTTGTCCTTTGTTCTGCCGGGATTCGGACTTTTTGTCCTCGCACGCGTGATGATGGCTTTAGGCGCAGGAATGGTTGTTGTAACCGCTCTGGATATCGCAGCGAAAATCGCACCCGAAGGTAAACAGGCCAGTTCCATTGCAACCGTGGTGATGGGCTTCACGACGTCATTAATTATCGGTGTTCCTCTCGGACGCATGATCGCTGCGGCCTACGGCTGGAAATCGGTGTTCGGTTTCATCGCTATAATGGGGCTTCTGGCTATCTTTGTTCTATACAAAACGATCCCGCAAGTGAAAGGGGATGCCCCCGTACCTTTATCCAAGCAGCTTGCTCTTCTAAAAAGCAGAAAAGTGGCTCTTGGGCTCTCGATCACTTTCTTCTGGCTCGGCGGTTACTCTATTGCGTATACCTACATTTCTCCTTATCTTCTCAAGGTTGCCGGCTTGAATGAAGAAGTGCTGAGCGGAACTTTGTTGGCGTTCGGCGTGGCCAGCTTAATCGGCTCCAAATTCGGCGGTTACAGTACGGATAAATGGGGAGTTTCGTTCACGTTAACCGGGGGTATGCTGCTGCACATCGCGGCACTCATTTTACTATCTGTTACAATTGCTCTAACGAATTCTTGGTTGCTCGTTGTCGCCGTACTTGTATTGTGGTCATTTGCAGCGTGGTCATCCGGCCCTACGCAGCAATATAATTTGATCCGAATCGAGCCGAATTATTCGGGAGTCATGCTCGGGCTCAACCAATCCACGATGCAATTAGCGATGGCAGCAGGAGCGGGAATAGGCGGGCTTGCCGTTGATCAGGTATCCTTATCATCCATCCCGTGGTTCGGGACGATCGGTGTAGCGATTGCCGTCATGGCCTCGTTTTTATTATTTGCATGGATAAGAGAGGAGGCAAGAAAAGCAAGCAAGCCGCAAGAACATGTGTTATCGGACTGATTCAGATACACAGGTGCTCCCCAAATGATCAATCGGCAAACCAGCGGGAGCGGCAAGATCACTTTTGGAAACCCATGTCTATCCGATGTGGGTTTCTCTTTGTTTCGGCGTCTCGCAGATAGAGGATACCTGTGAAAGCAAGGCGAATATTAAAGATATAGAAGTGAAGCCGGATTTTTTATTGGTTTTCCTTGCTAGATTTCATCGGGGGAGGTAGAGTATAGCAAGAGATGAAGAAAATGACGGAGATTCATTATTTATTGCCTATTGACTGCATTTATTTGTCTGAAGAAATAAGTGAGATTAAAAGCTTAATGGGTATTCAATTTGACGACGACTTTCTAGTATCAAAATACGATTCTTACGGTATAGGACGTGGCGATGTTCTTGTATTCAAAGCCGAGAGAGAAAGCCCGGAGTTTATGCTGTTTGACCTATATCATTCATTCACAGATCAACAATTTATGGTCTTATTTGGAGTACGCTGTTTCGAACCTTGTAACATTAAAAAATTGATGTTGGCTTTACATAACAAGAGCGAACCAACCAGCAAATTTATAATGGGTGAAGGAAACGACTTAAGCAGCATGGCCGATTTCACCAATTATCCCAAAATCATAAAGTATGGCGATCAGGTTTATAACCAATGCATAGAACTGTATGTAAATAAATCGAACAATAAAAATCCACTTCAAGGACATATACAAAATGAAAAATAAAACAATTTCTATAGCTACTATTCTATTCATACTATTTGTTTTATATTTTAACAAAGGTTGGCTTCTAACGAATCTTTCAACACCAGCAAACAACGAAGCTGAAAGCGCAGTTGTACTCCATTTTCCATCGGAGCGTTTTCCGGAAACCGGCGCCCATATAAAAGCGGCGATTGAGCATGGGAAATCCTCCATTTGTACAATCGATAGAAAAGGCGCTGAAGCCAATCGAAAAGAATCTCTAAAAGGCGTGCCCGTAAAGCCTAATTTGGACCGAGACGAGTTCCCCATGGCCATGTGCGCAGAAGGCGGCAAAGGAGCCGATATCATGTATATTAGCCCTTCCGACAATCGAGGAGCGGGATCTTGGGTGAGCAATCAATTGGAAAAGTATCCCGACGGAACGCGAGTGAAGATTGTTGTGAAGTGAAGTGCTTCTACGGCGAAAGGGCCAATGGCTCAAGTCCATTGGCACCCGCATAAAAGAAATAAATGAATAGTAAGGCTACTATTCATTTATTTTGCTAATCGCTATGGTGTTCGTTAACTTATGAATAGAGTAACCATTCAACATAAATTGAACAATACTATCGTTAAATTTTACTTCGGAGCCTTCTTCAAATGTAAATTTATAGGCTTCCAAAGGATTGTCGGTATGTTTAAGATTGCGCATTAGTTCGAATATGGCATGAACCGGGTCAACAAATAAGTAGCCGCGATCAGGATGATGCAATAAATAATTCACGCTTTGCTCAATAATCTTATGCATTTTTACTCACTCGCTCCAATCAATAAGCAATTTATTTTTTGCGGTAAGAATGAAAGCACAAAGAGTATATCACAATTTTTGGAATTGGTCATTAGACATTTTGATGATTATTACATTAGTACGCAATAAATTCATCATTTCACGAAAAAAACTACGATTTTTTTTTGGCATTGCAGCGAACAAGCCGCAGTATTTTAATAAATTAATATATTATTCGGTCATATATCAATCAGACATTTTGCAATGTAGTCCTTGTAATCGGGCAATTCTTCGCACAGCCACACTTTCCCTAATTCTGACGGCACATACATGGCATTCCGAGCTTTGGCAAAATAAGCCGCCCAAATAAGGATCTCCTCCGAATTCTCGTATCCCAAGTAATAAACCGGCTCGATTGCTTTCTTTAATAACGGTTCGATTAATGTTGGTTTGTATTTTGCAATCGATGAAAGAAACGAGAAATACCCTTCTGCGGCCGATTCACAATTGTAGCTGGGAATCCAAGAAATAAATTTTTCAACAAGATCGGCATCAGCCATAGAAGTATCTCCGGCTTCAATCCCTCGTTGAATAAGTTCCATTTCACGATAGGTTGGCATGAATTCATCGCTCCTAATTTAATACCATTTCCCTATCATTATTATCGACAAACCTCGGTTCCGTTGAACAGAAGAAATGTTCATTTTTTGTTTAGTTCGACCTTATATATTAAGTTAGGTCTTAAATATACAGGAGAGGATGAAAAAGATGTATCCGTCGTGGAAGAAATATGCGGCCGAATTCATTGGTACTTTGGTACTCGTACTGATCGGCTGCGGAAGTGCAGCTACGGCAGGGGGCGAGTTGGGGTATCTTGGAATCGCCTTCGCGTTTGGTCTGTCCATCGTCGCGATGGCCTATGTGATCGGTCCGATCTCAGGATGCCATATTAATCCTGCCGTTTCATTGGCAATGCTCATACGCGGGAGGATGCCTCGAAAGGAATTCCTGGGTTATGTGATTGCTCAGACAGCCGGTGCCGTTATGGGTTCGGCGCTGCTATCCGCGATTATCCAATCAACGGGTAAGTCCGTATCGAGCCTGGGACAGAACGGATTCGGCGAAGGGTACGGGATCGGGATAAGCGGCACGATGGCATTTATCGTGGAAATCGTTTTGACGTTCATCTTCATTTACACCATTCTCGGAGTCACGTCCGATGCTGCTAACAGTCATGTTGCAGGTCTTGTGATCGGCTTGTCGCTAGTGCTTGTTCATATTCTGGGCATCGGCCTTACAGGCACTTCCGTGAATCCGGCTAGAAGCTTCGGACCGGCAGTACTATTGGGCGGGGAAGCGTTAGCGGAACTATGGGTATTTATTGTGGCTCCTCTGATCGGAGCGGTACTGGCTGCCATTGCGTACCGGCGGTTGAATGTCAACACAGAAGCGTGATTCGGGAGGTGCCGAGAAAAATCGGCGCCTCGTTTTCTTTTATTGAGCTGACGATTTTCTAAATGCCCCCTCCAATACAAGGCGGGGTATTTGGCGTTCCCTTCGTGCCATTGACATTGTTGTGTATATTGTATATGCTGTGTATGTAATAGATACACAGTTGTGATTTGTGGAGGTCACATGAAAATTATTATTTCCAATACGTCCGATCCGCCGATCTATCAGCAAATCAAAGATCAAATCAAGGACGCCATTATTCGCGGAGAATTAAAGGAAGGAGAAATGCTGCCTTCGATACGTGCCTTGGCCAACGATCTGCGCGTAAGCGTCCTTACGACCCGAAGAGTATATGACGAACTTGAATCGGAAGGATTTATCACGACCAAGGCAGGCAAAGGCTCATTTGTCGCCAAGGAAAACTTTGAGCTGCTATTGGAATCGAAACGGCATATGGTTGAAGTCAAGCTCACGGAAGCGTGGAAAACCGCCCGTTCGTTAGGCATCAGCAAAAACGAATTGTATGCCATGATGGATTTGCTGTTTGAGGAGGGGGAAGAATGAAGCCCATTTTAGAGGTAGCAGGCCTGAAAAAAGACTTGGGGAATTTTAGGCTGGACGATGTCGGTTTTTCTTTGATCGAGGGCTGTATTACAGGATTCATTGGGGTGAACGGCGCCGGAAAAACGACGACCATTAAACTGATTCTCGGATTAATGTTGAAGGACGCGGGAGAGATACAATTTTTCGGAAAAGATGTTCAAAAAAACGAACGGGAATTCAAAAACCGTATTGGGATTGTTCTAGACGAAGGTTATTTCTATGACGAGTTAACTTTGCTGGAGATGAAAAACATTGTCGCCCCGGCCTATTCCAATTGGGATAACGCTTTGTTTAACCGTCATATGGAACGATTCGGGCTGCAGCTGAATCAAAAAATAGGGACGCTTTCCAAAGGCATGCGTATGAAGTATGCTATCGCGTTGGCGATTTCCCATCGGGCGGACTTATTAATTATGGATGAGCCGACGAGCGGTCTCGATCCGCAGGTGAGATTGGAATTAATGGACATCCTGCTTGATTATGTGAAGGACGGAAAAAGTGTCTTTTTATCTTCGCACATCACTTCGGATTTGGATAAAGTTGCGGACGCGCTAATTCTAATTGACAACGGTCGAATCGTCTTCAGTGAAGAGAAAGACATCTTGTTGGACAGACATGGACTCGTGAAAGGTGATCCTAACGAGCTGAATGAGGCTACAAGAACAATGTTTTTAACCTTGCACGAAACCGAGTATGGGTTTTCCGGCGTAACGAACGATAAAGCGGCCGTGCGTCAGCACATGCAACATGCGCTCATTGAAAGGCCGACCATTGAAGATATAATGTTAGGCTACATTAGGAGGTGACCCCGATGCTTTTTCATCTTGTGAAAAAGGATTTCCTGCTCGCAAAAAAATATTGGATCATTATGCTGCTTGCAGCGATGGTGCTGCCGGTCTTCATGCATACGAAGCTCGACTTCATTGCAGGGGAGTTTCTGCCTTTTTTTCTAAGTACGTTATACATTGCTTTTTTACTATATAGTACGGTTTCCATGATGGAATATAAATACAAAGGCGCATCGCATCTTTGTGCGACCCCATATACAAGAAAGACGATCGTGATGTCAAAGTATTTTTTTGTCGCTGCCATTTTTATCGGTTGCTGCAGCTTGTACACTATTGCGGCTCTGATCAGTCCGGTGAAAGTCGGGTTACTCGATCTATCTGAGGTAGGTCGAACGTTCTTCTTGCTAAGTATCATTTTCGGAGTCATGATTCCGGTACAATATCGTTTTGGTTACGAAAAATCAAGATATATATTCTTTTTTCTGATCTTCCTGACGCCTTTCGTATTACCGAACATCATGAAAATAGTGCAAAATAATGGAGCCATGTTCCCGGTCTCGCTGCCTTTTCCGCCATTCGTGCTGGACTTGCTCTTTGTTTTACTGGCATTTGTTATCGGGGGAATCTCGATGGTCCTATCGATCCGGATTTTTTCTAACAAAAATCTGTGATACTCTAGGGGGAGCATACCGATGAACTTCAACCGGAAAACGATCTTTTACTGTTTAATAGGGATCATTCTTGCTGTGAGTGCTTTAAGCCAAGCTTTGAATAAAAGTTACCTTGCTATATTTCCGCTCTTTGGTTCCGTTGCTTTTTTTGTGAATGCTTGGCGAGCGAATAATAAGTAATTTATACTAATCATATACGCATTTATAACATATACTTGCCCGAAGGAGAGTGTAGCTTGTGCCCGATACCTGCGTTCCGACTGGCGTGAAGCTAAAAGATACCGGCTTTGGATATACGTTGTCCGTCATAGGCGGTAAATATAAAATGATCATTATATATTGGCTGGCAGAAAATAAGGTCATGCGGCATAACGAGCTGAAGCGAAGTATCGGTACCATTTCCTTTAAATCGTTAAGCATCATGTTAAAAGAGCTAGAGGCCGATGGTCTGATCCTGCGCAAAGAATTCCCCCAAGTACCTCCAAAAGTGGAATATTCCTTATCTGAACGCGGTCTATCTCTCATCCCCTTATTAAATATGATGTGCGAGTGGGGTGAGAAAAACAGCTTGCCGGCTCAGGAGGTTTAAATCAAAAGAAGTATCTCCGTAACAAGGAAATACTTCTTTTTTTAGCTTAATAAAGCTACCACTTACAGGTTATCGATAAAATTCACGTAAGCTTGCGCGCTTTTTTCCAATTCGCTCGCAGAGGACTCGATTTCTTCACCAGGCACATTTTCGCCAGGCTCATTTTCCGTGCCGTAAAACGCAAAGAACGAACGATAATCTGCATTGCAGTATCGGAAAGTAGTTTCAAAAGGAGACAATAAATGGTCAAGCGTATAGCGATATCTACCCGCTTCACTATAATCTTCTTTTTTAATTCCGGCCGATACGGCTAAAGCCGCTTTGCGGTTCTTTAATTTATCGCCTTTCGAACCATAAGCCCAGCCATAAGCAAACACATCGTCAAGCCATTTTTTCAGGAGAGGCGGGCAATTAAACCAAAAAATGGGGAACTGTAAAACAAGATTGCCATGCGATTCAATGAGCTGTTGTTCTTTTTCCGCATCGATGTTTCCGTCAGGGTAAACCTTATGCAATTCGTGGACCGTATACTTATCAGGGTACTTTTTAAGCTCCTCGACCCATCGTTTATTGACGACGGAAGTTTCTATGCTTGGGTGCGTTACGATAATAAGAGTTTTCACTGCTTTGTCCTCCTTGAGAATGATTTACTTCTTGAGTATAAAGTGCGCGCTTCAAATATGTAAGTATGCACTTTTAGTACAGGTACTTACAAAAAGGAGAGTGTAAGATGGGGATTTTTCAAAAATAAATAAAATATCCCAGAGAATGCTAAGATACGACGAGAATCCCTATTAAAGCCAAGAAAAGATGAAGTGAACGGTTATAGATACTATACGAACGATGATATTAATACGGTAAGTAAAATAAAATTGCTGCGCAAATACCACTTTTCAATGGATGAAATAAAGAATGTACTAGAGATGGATTCTGAAGCGATCAAAGATAGATTTCAACAGAAAATCGCTGAATTAAATGAAAAAGCATTGGAATATATGGATGTAATCGAGGAAATGAAAAACTACATTGAACCTAAGAAAACTACAAATAGAGTGAATGCTTATGATGTATTGAGGGGAGTGAGGAAACCATTTCATGCTTTTTGCTTAAGAAAAACGGTGGATGAGGCTGGTTTAGAGTCGTTAATAGAACAACTTCATAAACACGTCAACGAAATCAATCCAGTTTTAGCCGGCAAATGTTTTTCAATTTTTCATTCTGTGGAGGAAAGCGATTTTTATCAATATGATGTCGAAGTATGTCAACCTATTTTAATGGAAAGAGAGATTACAGATTCCAGGATCATATGTTTTGAAGAAACAAATTATATAAGCACCCTAGCAATTATGACAGCATTAGTTTTGCTTATAGTGCCTTATATGACTGGGCCAATTCATATGGTTATCGTTTAGACGGCCCATTTATTGAAAAGTATTTTGCAGATGAGTCTGTTGCAATAGATCAAGATGATTTTGTCACGGAAGTTGGTATCGCTATAAAAATGTAACTCGCCTAAGCCTCCAATTCCATTCGCCTCATTTAACCCTCACGCTAGTTTCGAACACCTATTTTCACTTGTGCGATCTGATACTACAAAGAGACTTGAGCTTCACACCGTGTGAAGATTTATAATGTTACCGTACCGCAACGAGACCGTGGGGGATAAGAAGTAGAGGAGGCTGAAGCAGTGAATAAATATACGATTCCGGATGAAAAAAGCGAACATGAAGGTACTTGGTTACAATGGCCTCATGGATACACCTATGGCGAAGATTATAAAAAAGGGATAGAGCACATTTGGATCAAGATGGCAAGCGCTTTAAGCGAAGGTGAGAAAGTTCACATCGTTGCGTATAATCAAGCAGAAAAAGAAAAAATTAACAAACTCCTTACGAGCCAAGGTATAAATATGAACATGATTGATTTCTTTATTTCGCCAACGGATGATGTGTGGGCAAGGGATAATGGACCGATTTTTGTTTATGACCATAATAATAATCTAAACTTATGGGACCCGGGATTTAATGGATGGGGGAAGAAAACTCCTTTTGCCAAGGACGCTTCACTTCGCGAGCGCCTCAGCAAGGAATTAAACATCGAAAGAACGATTCGCATAAACTCGTCATAGAGGGCGGAGCTATTGAACTGGACGGCCATGGTACCTTTTTATCGACCAGAAGCTCTGTAGTGAATCCAAACCGAAATCCTGACTTATCCGAAGCGGAAATTGAAGAATATCTCGGCAGCCTTGGCGCTACGAATTTTATTTGGTTAGATGGAGTGCCAGGCGCGGACATTACCGACTTTCATATTGATGGATTTGCCAAATTTTACGACAAATCTACGATCATTACATTTTCAGAAAACGACTTGGCCGAATGGGGGCTGTCAGCCAAGGATATTAAAACATTATTGAATGCCAAAAATGCTTCAGGCGAGGCTTACAAGTATGTATATTTACCGCTTAGTAAACATAATGTCACTCTAGAAAATGGAGAGGCATTGGGTGAAAAAGGTTCGTATGTGAATTTTTATATAGGGAATAAAGTAGTATTGGTACCTAACTATAATGATCCTCATGATACAATAGCAAACGATATCATCCAAAAACTATATCCTGAGCGCAAAGTGGTTGGGATTGATGTAAGAGAGCTTTATAAGGATGGCGGAATGATTCATTGTGTTACACAACAACAACCAGCGATTTGAGATAAACATCAGGAGGAACCCAAACATGAATAAGAAAAAAATTGTAGTGATTGGTGCAGGTATTGTCGGCGCATCAATGGCCTATGAGCATTTGAAATCCTTCGTTAACATCTACAAGGAGGGGAGACCTTAGAGCTGGAAAGTATCGAGGTAGGAATGCGACCCATGCCTGAAGATGGCTACCCTATCGTTGGTTTTCATGATCGGATAAAGGGCCTCTATCTTGCAGTTATGCATTCGGCTATTACGCTGGCTCCTGTTATTAGCCGATTGGCGGCAAATGAGATTATAGACAACGCACAGATGAAAGAATTAGAAAGCTGCCGGTTATCCAGATTTAACTATAGCTAAAGGAAAGGGATGGATACAAAGTGAATTACATTGTGACGGATTTAGAGGCCACTTGTTGGGAAAATGACCGAACCAAACAAAACGAAATTATTGAAATCGGTGCCGTTAAAATCAATGAACAACTTGAAATTATCGATGAATTTCAAACGTTTATTAAGCCGATATTAAATCCTTGGTTATCAGATTTTTGCAAAAAACTAACTTCCATTACACAAGAGGATGTTAATCAAGCAGAATACTTTCCGGAAGCCATTCAGAAATTTCAAGATTGGATCGGTAAAGAAGATTATTTCTTGTGCTCTTGGGGATTTTATGATAAAAGTCAACTAACGAAGGATTGTGAACTATATAAAATAAGTACAGATTGGCTTGCTAATCATATCAGCATCAAACATCAACATGGCAAGACGATCGGTAAAGAGCGGGGAGTAGGCATGGCAAGGGCGCTGGAAATGGTTAAGCTGCCGCTAGACGGCACACATCATCGGGGAATTGATGATGCCCGGAATATTGCAAAGATATTTGTAAAGATTTTTGACAAGCTGGAATTTCGTTAATCATAATCTTGGTTTGGAAAAATAATACTTACAACATATTAAAAAGAGCCGTGTTATCGGCTCTTGAAATTAATCGTTTATTTCACCAGTCTACTTGTTTATAATCCTTTAAAAATACACCGGTCAATGGTCTTTCTACGTCTTTACCTTCATATATTGGATCGCAGATTCTAGCAGCAGCATCATCAAAATCCAATGGTAACTGAATCTTTCGATTATTTTTAACTTGTTCCGGGAACTGGTTCGAGACCCAACCAGGATCTACACTAGTAATGAATATTCGATGTTTCTTATACTCTTTAGCCATGGTTAGGGTCATCATATTGAGAGAAGCTTTTGCCATGTTGGTGTGGACATGGTAGCCACCCTTTCTTTTCATATTAAATCTACCTTCTGATGCAGATACATTTACGATAAAGCGGTTTTGGTGCGGACTTCTCAACATAGCATCTTTCAACTTTGTATTTATCAAAAACGGAGCAGTAACGTTAATTAACTGTACTTCGAGCATTTCAACAACAGATATTTGATGAGATTGTGCTGTCCACGAATTATGTAACAGTGGATTGTGATTCATAACTACTTGCTCACAATTAATCTGTTGTAGATGCTGAAATTCCTTTGTTTCATTCTCCGATTTAACGAAGTGAGAAATACGCATCCTGTCCGCAATAAGTTGTAATTGTTGGTTGCCGGTGATTTGTCTTTGGAGTTCCGCTTCATTTATGGATAATGCCTGATATTCCTCTTCCGACATTCGTACCGTCTGAGCAGCGTTATTAATAATGATATCAATGTAGGGAAACTCTTTGTCTATGAATTGCGCAAACATCTCGACTCTTTCAATTTGACGAAAATCTAATTCATAGATGTGAATGCGATCACACCAATTTTCGAAATCAGGTTCTTTAATATAACGTTGTAAGGCGTCATATGGAAAGCGGGTTGTTAAAATTACACGTGAGCCATCTCGTAGTAATCGTAATGCTGTATGATATCCTATTTTTGTTCGTCCACCTGTAATCAAAGCGGTGTAAGATTCTAAATTTTGCTTGGCTAGGCGTTTCTTTTCATTGTATTCACCACAAGTTTGGCATAGTTTTACATAGTGTTCGTGAGTTACAATAAGAGGTTCTTTGCAGACATAACACCTATTCTTTCTATCATTCTCGTTGGTTTGTTCCTGATTTTTCATTTTATCACCTTGAAATTATTTACAAGCATCATAGCATATGCTATTATACTAAAACACAGTAGCTTAATCAAAGCGCCTGCCTTTCACGCAGGAGAATGAAGGTTTCGCTCCTTCCTGTGTAAGGTGATAGTTTAATGAAAATACCTTCATGCTAAGAAGGAGATGGAGGTCTCACTCCTCCTCACCTTTATAATTGATTAGAGTGGCCTTGATTCTTGCTTTCTCGCGAATCAAGGCTTTTTTGTAGGTAAACTACACTGTCTGCTAAAGGAAACATTTTTTTCGGTAGTGGTCTGCTTATTTTCATTGAATGCTGCATCTACTATTCCTTTTACGATCACTTGTTTTGCAAGCATCGTTTTATTACAATCATCATAAATAGTTGACTCGAGGAAGAGTACCATATGACAATCGACACAGATAAAGTTGATTGTCTTTTTTGTTTTTAAATTCAATAAGGAATATACTCAAAATGTAACAATATTCCTTTAGGGAGTGTTAGAGAATGCGTGATGAAACGGTGAAGCATAAATACACAAATCGGCTCATAAATGAGAAGTCTCCATACTTATTACAACATGCTCATAATCCCGTAGATTGGTTCCCGTGGGGAGAAGAAGCTTTTAGTAAATCTGCACGCGAAGGCAAACCGGTATTCTTGTCCATAGGCTATTCCTAGCCTTCGGGCTAATGCGATGAAAGAAGTGTGACTAGTTTTACTTGCCATTGGTGTCACGTCATGGAAAGAGAATCCTTCGAGGATGAAGAGGTTGCGGCGCTGCTGAATCGCGATTACGTAGCGGTCAAGGTAGACCGCGAGGAGCGGCCGGACGTGGATAATCTGTACATGTCCGTCTGTTGACTCGCCGTGTCATAGAGATGAACATTCTAGAGTCCGTGGGACGGGAAACGATTCGTCAAACGTTAAAAAAACGAAACTTAAGCCTCACCTGAAGAAGCAATGGTGCATTCCGGCTAAAGCCAACGCTGAATTTGTCGCACGCATGGAAGACATCCTGGAAACCTATGCCTTCCCGTATGACCCGGAGATTCCGCTCATCTGTATGGATGAGCAGCCCGTACAGTTGCTTAATCACTCCCGCTCGCCGGAACCGATGAAACCAGGGAAGGTACAACGAGAAGACTATGAGTATGTACGCAAGGGCTGTTGCAGCCTGTTTCTGTTTACCGAACCCTTGGCCGGGTGGCGTCATGTCCATGTGAGCGAAAGACGAACGAAAGCCGATTGGGCGAGACAGGTCCGAGAACTGCTTGACTTGCATTATCCGCAGGCGAAGCGCGTTCGGCTCGTCATGGATAACTTGAACACCCATAGGATTTCGTCATTGTATGAAACGTTTAGCCCCGACGTTGCCCTTTCGTTAGCGAAGCGTCTGGAGATTCACTACACCCCAAAACATGGAAGCTGGCTGAACATTGCTGAAATAGAACTGAGTGCCCTGACGGTGCAGTGCCTGCATCGCCGAATTGACTCCATGGAACAATTACAGCGAGAAACAGCAGCTTGGGAAACGGACCGCAACCACGCTCAAAAGTCGGTACAATGGCACTTCACCACCGAACAAGCCAGAGGGAAACTAAAACATTTGTATCCTGATATTTGACTCGGTCAAAGTACTAGTACCTTGACCGAAGTAAATTTAAGGTTTTGTGTGAGCTTCCTAACGCTACCTTACATCGTCTAACAGAAAAATCAGTCCTTAGATTTGGCGCGGTCAAGGTACTAGTAATATCATTTGATAATTCTTCAAAGTTTTTCATTTTAAATAGAGTTAGAAGAAATCTATAGGTATTGTTACTGATGATGTATCGAAACGATCGAGTTACTTAGCGTCTTCACTCATCTTCTTCAGTAAGAGAAGAGAGCCCAATAACAGATAAATTCCTTTGCTATTTCTGAAGACATTCCGTTCCTTAGGAATCAGTAATATGAGCGATTCCTAAATTTAGGCCAAATTCAATTGAACTATTATTGCTTTAACTAACTAAAAGATGTTAAAATGATAATTATGTAATAAGGAGCAAATCCTGTAATGAAGTAATTTGAGCTTTGAAAGAAAAAACACCTCTTATATACTGGGTAACGTTCCGACCAAAGAACAACCCCACATACGAAAAGAGGCATACACATGAAGTAAAGATGAAGCAGAATCAACGGATAACACGAATTACCGAAAAAACGTTGGTCGTCGGCGCGGACATTGCCAAGAAAGTTCACGTAGCCCGGGCCGTGGATTTTCGCGGAATCGAGCTAGGGAAGGACTGTGTGTTCCAAAACGATCAGGAAGGGCTGACGAAGCTGGCAGAGTGGATGAAGGAGCTAGGCCGAGTTCGTGACAAGACAAGACAGACATTGTATTCGGCATAAAGCCTACCGGACACTACTGGTTCCCGTTAGCAGCGTTTTTGAAAGGGCAAGGCATCCAGATTGTCGTTGTCAATCCGCACCATGTGAACAAGAGCAAGGAGCTTGAGGATAATTCACAGACCAAGACGGATTATAAGGATGCGAGGGCATTGCCGACCTTATACGGAACGGGAAGTATTCTGAGCCCAACTTACCGACGAAGGAATATGCACAGCTGCGCATTCTGATGAATTTTCGCGAGAAGGTCATGGTGAGCTTGAATCAAGTAAAACGCGGATTACAAACTGGTTTGACCGCTACTTTCCGGAATATCCACAAGTGTTTAAGGATTGGGAAGGCAAAGCATGACTGATGACGATGCGTCAACTCCTTAAGAGATCGTCTCTACAGGCGCCAGAGACGTCCTCACACACTGGAAAAGGGAAACTAAACGTGGAGTAGGCATCAAGAGAGTGGAGCAGCTTTATGCCGCCTACAGTCTCGATCGGGCTTGCCGAGGGCTGGCAGCGGCTCGATCGAGCTTGCCGCCTTGCGGATCAATACGACTTGTACTGCAAGCAAGAAGAAACCATCATGGCTAACGTTCTGCAGATTCTGGAGAAAATCCCCGGAACGAAGCAAATGCTGGATATCCCAGGAATTAGTGTTTTGACCGTCGCTGGTTTCTTGGCGGAGGCTGGCGATTTAAATAGCTACGACCACGGACAGCAGATCATCCGCTTAGCTGGACTCCATTTGACCGAGAACAGTTCCGGGAAACGAAAGGGAAAGACCGGAATCAGTAAACATGGGCGTTCTCGTCTCAAAGGCATTTTGTTTTGTGCTATGCTGCCCATGGTGGCCAAAAACACAACATGCAGTCAGAATCCGTTAAAGAAGAAGCAGTCGATCATAACCTTTAGTGGAACACTGGTTCGCGTCCTTTATACATTGGGGACAAAGGAGAAAGAGTATAATAACGCAACCGATGTACTAGGGTAGGTTCGCAAAGTCCAGACTGTAGTCTCGCTTATTCACATGTGCACAACTACGACAACGGAAGCACCGGAGAAGCCGAAGGATTATAATCCATAAGGGCAACGACCCAGTCAAGGAGCCAAGAATCGGCCTCCACCCCTTGAGAGGTAGAACGAAGGAATGTAAGGGCTAGACCCAGTGCGACATGGGACCCGAGGGCGGATGTGGAGATCCACTGTGCGATAATAACCTTTCATCCACAGTTTGGAAATCAATGATTTCAAGCTCTCTTCCCGCAACCGGCCCCTACAGAAAAATATGTATCCTTTAGGGAGGATTTTTTATGAGTAAAACTGTATTAGTAACAGGTGGGGCTGGATTTATTGGATCCCATATTTGTGAAATGTATCTCAAAGAAGGATATGAAACGATCTGTATTGATAATCTTGTTTCCGGAAAACGTGAGAATATCAGTATATTAGAAGAAAATAGTCATTTTACATTTTATAAAGTAGATATTAGAAACTATGATGAACTAGAAGAAATATTCAAAAAACACCAGCCAAAAATTATCAACCACCACGCCGCTCAAAAATCAGTAGCTTATTCAGTTGAAAATCCAATATATGATTTAGAAAATAATCTCTTTGGCTTAGTAAATCTATTAAATTTAGTTAAAAAGTATCCAATAAAAAACTTTATCTATGTTTCTTCTGGTGGGGCACTTTCTAAAGAAATTTTGGGTAATGAAAAATCAACTGAAATAGATACACCTCAACTTGTATCTCCCTATGCTATTACGAAATTTGCAGGTGAAAAATACCTCAGCATCTATAGTAAGGAATATAATTTTAACTACACTGTATTAAGATATGCAAATGTATTTGGACCTAGGCAGATTCCTGATGGAGAATGTGGTGTTATTCCTATATTTATTAACAATGTTCTTGACGATAAGGGATCTATTCTTATGACCTACCCTGATATGCCAAGAGGGTGTACAAGAGACTATGTCTATATATCAGATGTTGTTGAAGCCAATAAACTCTGTACTGAAAAACCAGTCAATACTGTCATAAATATTGGTTCAGGGATTGAATTTGAAATTTTAGGAATCTATGAAGATATTTTAGAGGTTTTCAGCAAAGATCTTCCAATTAAAATTACAGGACCGAGAAGTGGAGACGTCAAACGTTCTGTTTTAGATTGCACCTTGGCAAAAGAAAAATTAGGCTGGGAACCACAATATACACTTAAAGAGGGTTTGAAAAAATTACAAGATTATTTGAGATAAAAAATGCAATTAATAAGTAGTTATTCCTGTAATGAATTTAAAATGCGGTTTGCAAAACAAAAAGCGCCTCCTGTATGCTGGGTCTCGGAATGGCACACATTCACTGCCCGAATTAAGAGGAGGACGCTCCCTATGAAGGGTAACCAATCGAACAAGCAAAATCAATGAATTTCGAGAATTTCTGAAACGACGCTGGTTATCGGAACCGACATCGCGAAGCACAATCATGTCGCTCGTGCCTTTAATTACCGTGGCATTGAGATTGACAAGCGCTGCTTGTTTCAAAGCGATGAAAACGGCCTTTTGAACCTGTTAATGTGGATCGAATCCATCAAGCAGGAGCATGGGTTGACGGACGTGCTGCTTGGCGTAGAGACAACCGGTCATTACTGGTTACCGCTGTTTCACTTCCTGAAGCAGCGCGCGCGGTATCGAAGTCGTGCTGGTGAACCCGCATCATGTCAAGAAAAGCAAGGAACTTGACGACAACACGCCGACCAAGAACGACATCAAAGATGCGAAGGTTTTTGCTAAGCTCGTCATCGACGGACGCTATACACAGCCACAGATGCCGGAAGGCGTTTACGCCGACCTGCGTGTGCTGATGAACCAGCGAGACCGTCTATGCAGAGATTTGAACTGCGTGAAAGGAAGAATCCACAATTGGCTGGATCGCTTCTTTCCCGAATATAGGGAAGTGTTTAAAGACTGGGAAGGCAAGGCCTCGCTCATTACGCTAACGAACTTTCCGCTACCGAAAGATGTCATCGCTGCTGGCGAAACAACGGTGGTGGCTACCTGGAAGAAGAACGACGTGAAACGAGCCGTAGGCCCCAAGAGAGCGGAACTGCTTTACCGAAAAGCTGGAAAGTCCATCGGCATTACAGAAGGTGCTACGGCGGCCAAGCATGAACTAGCCATGTATTTGGAGCAGTACGTCATACTGTGCAGGCAGATCGAAGAGCTGATGGAGCTTGTGGCGGGTCTGGTGGAACAGATTCCGGGCGCCACCCACATGATGAGCATTCCGTGCATCGGTCTTATCACCGTGGCAGGCTTCTTAGCGGAAGTTGGAGACTTGAGCAGCTATGACCACAGCCAGCAAATCGTGCGTCACGCCGATCTCAGTCTACGGGTGACAACTCCGGGATTCACAAAGGGGAAACGATCATCAGCAAGCGAGGTCGCTGTCGCCTCCGGGCCTTGCTGTTCCGGTCGGCCCTGGCAAGGCGAAATTCAATTTTGAATTAATGGATGATAATGATACAACAACTCCACCAATGTTCTCGTGTGAACAATGTGGAGGATCAAGTATCCGTAGACCAACTGAAATATTGGCTCTACAAAGCAAAAAAATCCTCTCCTGCGGATACGGGACTGGCCCCCGTTGGTGAGACAGGGATCAAAACACCTTGCAAGTCTAAGCAGCCAGTTGTTGGAAATGAACCGGCGACTGGTTATTTAGTTTCGTTTGAATGCGAATTGAGTTATAGTAAGTAATGTAGTCTCGAACGGTCTGTACAACGATTGCCGTCGTTGTACAGGTGAAACCTTCGAGATAGAACGTTTCAGACTTTAGCGTGGAATGAAACGATTCGATGCGGGCATTATCAGCGGGCGTACCCTTACGGGATATGCTCATTGTAATGCCTTTTCCTTTCACAGCTTCCTGGTACGCCCAGGACGTGTACACACTACCTTGATCGCTATGGAGCATGGCGCCCGGTAGGTCTGGCAGTTGATTCAGCTTGTCCAGAACAAATGCTGTATTTTGCTTGTCTGCTATACTGTAAGCCACAATCTCCCCGTTAAACAAGTCTAAAATGCTCGACAGGTATAATGTTTTCCGCCAAACGTCAAGTACGTAATATCGGTGACCAGTTTTTGCATCGGCGCATCGGCTTGAAATTGACGTTTCAGCAGGTGCTCCGCGATGTGTGCAGGCTGTCCGGTGAGTTTACGTTTCTTTACCTTGACGCGACATTGTAGTCCTTCACGCTGCATAATCCGTTGCACGCGTTTGTGATGATCTGTTCCCTTCGAAGTAGTTTCGGTAGCCGTAGCGAAATTTATGCTGTTCACAGAGATTCCGAATTCTCTCTACCGCAGGTTCCGTATGCTCAGCCCCATATGCTGCTTTCCATCGATAGTACGTCGCGCGGGGAATCCCTAGCCATGCACAAGCTTGGGACACACTGAATTCCCCTCGAATGGACTCCATCCATGGGATCACGATTTCTGGCGACACCTCCTTTCCAGTTCCTTGTACTTTTTTAGCACATCGAGTTGTTGTTTCAGAAACCGGTTCTCGGCTTTCAATTTTTCGATTTCCGACGCATACTCAGGGCCTTTACCGTAGCTATATTGTTTACCAACAGGCTCCTCCAATCGATGGCTTTCCCCACTACTACCATCTCTCATCCAGGTCTTAAGTTGAGTCCTGTTTCGTATGTTCAGCTGTTCCATCACATCTTTCACTGGAATTCCTGCCAATCTCATCTCAATGGCTTTCATCTTCACTTCCATCGGGTAACTGACTCTGGTTGCCAAAGCAAAAACACCTCCAAGGTTGTCTCCATATCTTATGACATGGTCGCATTCTCTTGAAGGTGTTTTATTTTGTCTCACGTCTGGGACAGTCCCTACAGCCTCTTCCTCTGTTGGTTGGGTTCCTCTCGACGTTACTCATGAAATGCAAATTGTGCCCGAAATTGTAGAGTTACATTAGTGCCATGGTCGCAGTCGATTCCCATTACATGCCGCCCTCATCTTGTTTCAAGTTGGGGTTATTTGACACTTGTCTCTATATTGTGATAAAATTTTTTAGTAGAAAAGGTAATTGTATATATAAATGGAAGAATGAAGAAGACCTTCCGTACAAAAGAATTAATAACTTGAGTCTTGCGAATTTCGGTACAGTGTGCCCCAATGGGCAGACCTGTAGCGTGAATGGTGGAGTAGCGGTTTAGGCCGAGAGCTTTAAATGGCGCAAAATGTCGAGAAGAGGCTTTTTCTCCAAGGCTTGCTCATAAACATATACAACAATTTGCCCGAAGAACACTTCTCGGATGCGACGTACGACATCGCCAAGCGTCAAATCTGCCTCATCGCTCATCCACTCCTGCCGCTGAAACTCAAGAAAGTTCTGCAAGGAATTGAACGGCCCAAAATCGCTGAATCCCCTTAAACGAAAGCAACTGGTATTGGTCAAAGCCCAGCAGTTCCTTGAAAATAGCGATACCCCGTCTCGATGTTCCAGCGTACGTGATAATACCGCTGAATCGTAACGAGATCCAGCGCAAGATCGGTACACAGGAGACAAACCTACGGTTTGCTCGATGCGGTGTGATCGTCTTTCCAGGACAGCAGCAGCCTATACGCCTTGACCTTGCACCGTAACGGAGCGGAGGTCCCCTGGACCAGAGTAAACAGATGTCGGAGCTGTGGTTTGGAAAATTCCAATTTCAGTGCCAAAATGAACTTGACGATCGGCATGTAGAGGGATACCATAAGAATGGGATATCTCCTTTATATGGAAAATTGTTGGCCTGGTAACCGACCATTTCTCCACAAAGAGACGATGTCCTTTTTTCTTTTGCCAGTTCGACGAAGGTTCTAACATTTCTACTTTTGTAGCGTTAAATCGACAGCGCAGTTTTTGCAATACTCAAGTTATTAAGGAATGGTGTTGTCAGCAGAAAGATTTAAGGAAAACCTCTGGTGCTATATTCGTACAATGGCAGTGAAGTGAAAGTTGAAACATTTCAAGTTTTCTGGATGAACTGGGCATTCAAAACTCATAGAAAACCGGACAGTCGGTTTACAACCTTAATCGAGACCACAGTGAGTAATGATAATCCCTATTGTCAATGTGTCGAACGTAAAAATATAGGTCAGAATTTCCATATTAATGGATTTATAATTTTGCGTTGTATGTATATTAAGTTAACGAAAGGAATGAATATTATAATGATAAATGATACTGAAAATAGATTAGTACACTACACGGAATGCTCAAAGGAAGAAAGAGATTTTATAATTGAAGAGTTAGCTAGCATTAATGATGATGGTTTAGAAGTATTTGAAGAGAAGATTTTATTCGATGATATAAAAATAAAATATTTAAAAGCTACTTTCAATTATTTAGAAAAATACCCTGTTAAAAAAAAGATTGAAAACAATCTTATTTTATTTTGTTTTAATAAAAATAAAAGTGAAAGTGAAGTAAAAAGGATAAAAGAAGAAAAAGATCTATTTAGAATGAGAATAAGTGATGATCATATGCTTGTTTTTACTTACACAAATAACGAAATTGTTGTAAAAAAAATCTATCGTCATTTTATACATCGTACTTCAGTTAGAATTGAACTTTCGCGAATTAAAAAAAATTTTCCTGAAATCTTAACAACTACAGAAAGCATTAATTATATATTGGAAAATAAATGTTCTCTAGCAAGATATGGTGATGGAGAATTAGACCTTTGTTACGGGAAAGATATAAGTTTTCAAAAAGCATCGATTGAGTTACAAAAAAGATTAGTAGAAATACTAAAACACGGCAGTAATAAAAACATTTTAGTAACTATACCAGAGTTTAATTCGAAACATAATAATATTTTTAATCACTATGGTCAAATATCTTTTTGGGAACATTACTGGTTGAAAATGTATAAAAAATTACGTAAACTCTTTGTTCAACCATTATATGGAAATACTGATATAACTAGAAATTCTGTGTTCTACGAAAATGAAATAGAAGAAATAAAAAGATTGTGGAATAAAAGGGAAGTCGTCTTTGTTATAGGAGATAGAGGAAGATTTGAAATGAAAGAAGAATTATTTGATAATATTTTATCTCATAAAACTATTTTAGTTCCTCCTGTAAATGCCTTTGATAAATATCAAGAAATAATTGATTCATGTTTGAAACAAAATAAAGATACATTGTTTTTAATTTCTTGTGGCCCAACAGCAACTGTTTTAGCATTTGATTTAATGAAACAGGGCTATCAAGCACTAGATATAGGACATTTACCTAATGCCTATGATCAATATCTAGGAAAAATAAAATATCCAGAATCAATTCCATTTATTAAACAGCATGATTGAACAACAAAGAACATAGTATTACGAACTCTAAAGAGGAAAAACATAAGAAAAAATAAAGATGGTTTTAAACAAAGCTGCGTATGTTTTTGATGAGGAGAAGTGTTAGGAAATGACATCAGGCGACGGAGAGGATCGTCGCGATTGCTGCGGGTTGCCGCCAGCCGGCCGGGAGCTGCGTCGGGGCAAGGCGCGCTGCGTGGAGCTGCAGCGCGAACAGCGTCTCGATTTTGTGTCTGCTCCGACGGCATTCGACGCCCGAGCCGACCTTGGCCAGACGGCGGTTCTTGATTTTGTGCTCCCGGTCGTATTCGCCCCACGATAGAAAACCAGACAGTCGGTTTACAATGAAGATAAAAACTGCTCAAAATGAACCTGATATCAAAATTTAGGGTTACATTTTCATAGTTTAACATAATTGTCATTCCTTAATACCGGCCTTTATTTGCGTAATATAATTCATTTGGGGCAACTATATCAATTATTGTTGTGGTTGACCCCAATTGATCTTTCGATTAGTTGTTTTGCACTTTTTGAAACTCCTATAGTTAAATGACGTGCTACTTCCAATTCATAGAGCAAAATGATGTATTGTAGATTTTTAGCAGTTTGTTAATTAGTTCAAGATTGTCTAGTTTTACATTTTTATTTGGCTAAGCAGTGTGATTTCTATAATTAGGTGTGATTTTTATTAAAGAAAAAAATTATTTAATCAGAATATTTTTAGACTCTAAAAAGCAATGGTTACTAATGTGTAAACTTTCGCTAACACTATTAATAATTGCTGTTCTTGGTTCATATTCTGCCACCCTATTTGGCAATATGGTTGATTTCGGGATTTTAGGTAACATATCAAAAATCTATAAGTTATTGTTCATTATTATTTTTTTAGCTATTATAAAAAGTTCGTTGAATATAGTTCACTCTGTTGTAGCCCGTATTATAGTGGAAAAAATAGTCTTACACTTTCGAGGAAGAGCTTTTGCTGTGCTAAGTAATATTAAAATTCCTGTATTAGAAAAAAAATTAAGGTCAGGAGACTTATCTACTAGACTAAATAGCGATTTAGAATCTTTGTCAGATTTATTATCAATAATATTAAATTGGTACTTGTGGGTTATAGTATATGCACTAGTAGGTTTTATATCTTGTTTTTTGTTAAATTGGAAAGTCTCTATTTCATATTTTATTATAGTTCCAATTTTTATTTTCTTGACACAATATATTAGTAAGCCCATTGAAAAACAGCAAAAAAGTTTAGCTGATAACTTGGGATTGGCTATGAATATTGCTACCGAAAGCATAAAAAGTAATGAAGTTGTTAAATCTTTTAAGGCTGAAAATTATATTAATAATAAATATTCACAGTATATTGACGAATCTATATCAAGTAATAAATTAAGCGCAAAAATTGGTATGAAAATGACTATGATTAAGTATATTACAAGCTTACTTTTATTACTTAGTTTATTTTTTATTGGTGTATTTTTCATAAGTGCAAATATTATTACAGTGGGGCAATTTATTACTTTTGTCATACTAAGCGCCAACGTTAGGACGGCTATAGAGCTTACAGATAGTATGATTAAAACTGCTCGTCAAGGTACTGCTTTATCAAAAAGGTTATATGAATTTTTAGACCTTGAGCTTGAAACGAATTATGAGATATTATCAGATGAAAATATTTTAACTGACGATTGTATCTGCATAAAAAATTTAAAATTTGGCTATAGTGATTCAAACAATATTTTTGAAAATATTTCATTAAAAGTTAAGCACGGTCAAAAAATTGGACTGATAGGCTCAAGTGGTAGTGGCAAATCCAGCATAATTAAACTTATTTGTAAATTTTATGAACATCAGTCTGGCGAGCTTATTTTTCTAGGTAAAGATATTAAGAATTGGTCTCTTAATGAGTTACGAAAACATTTATCAATAGTGACCCAAGAACCTTATTTGTTTGACGGAACCATTTATGAGAATGTTTTATATGGTAATGAAGAAGCAACCGAAGAAGAAATAATAAATGCGTTAAAAGAGGCCCAGCTATGGGATTTTGTTCAGAGTTTAGAAAAGGGTTTGAATTCTTACATTGGAGAAAGTGGTTCCCACTTATCTGGAGGACAAAAACAAAGATTATCTATCGCACGAGCTATTATAAAAAACGCCCCAATAATTTTACTTGACGAGCCCACATCTTCTTTGGATACTCAATCAGAAATTCTTGTTCAAAAAGCTTTGAATAGATTGTTAGCAAATAAAACTGCAATTATTATTTCCCATAGATATAGTACGTTAAAAAATGTAGATTATATTTATTTTTTGGATAAGGGGAAAATAATTGAAGAAGGCATTCCAGAACTATTATTTAGAAAAAAAGGATATTTTTATGATTTTAAGGCTGTACAAGAAAATTAATCCTAGCCATAGAAAGGAGGAAGTGACTTGAAAAATAATAAAATAAGTTTTGTTCAGACTATTAAAATTATGGTTAGATCTTTTAGTTTTATTGGTAAGGAACGCAATAAGTATCTGCTTGGTTGGGTATTATCTTTTGGTGAAATTATTATGATTTTTGTAACTCCCTTTATCTATGAGAAGTTGGTATATATGGTAAAGAATAATTTTTCTGATAATGATTTTTATATTTTATTTGTTATGTTCGGCGTATTTTTGGTGATAACACCTTTAATCTGTATAGGTACTTATTTAAGGAACACTACCGCATATTATGGTGCATCTTTACTGAAAAAACAATTATTTAGCCATATTCAATATTTGTCAATATCAGAGTTTAATGAATACAAAACCGGCGATTATATAAGTCGTCTTAGCACTGACGCTTCCAGAACAGTTGGAATGTTTAGTTCTGCTCCTTTTACGGGGCTTGTTAAATTTATTGTGTATCTTATTTTTGGTACTTTTTTACTTATTCAAATTCAATGGAAATTAGCCGTCATATCAATTTTATTATGTTTTATTTCAATATTTTTTACCGTTTTATTCAACCCAAAAGTTAGAGCCTTAGAAAATAGTGCAAGAAAAGCTGCAGCAAGTTCTATTACACATATAATTGAAACTCTTGTAGCAACACCTGTTGTCAGAATATTTTTATTGCAAAATGTTTTGTCAAATAATTATTTTAAATCTTGTAAAAATATCTATGATAAAAAGGTTAGCTTTAACTTATGGTCAGGATACACCTATGCCACATTAAACTTTTTTGGATATATTACACAGCCTTTATGTTTTGGTTTTGCTATATACCTAACTACAAAAGGCACATTGAATATTTCTCAAGTAGTATTTGCAGCATTTGTAACTGATATTATAGCTAAAGCTGCTATGGAAGCGAATACTTTTATTCAATATATTCAACCAAGTTTAGTTTCAGCTCAACGTGTGTTTGAAATATTAGACAAACCTGTTGAAGTAAACATAAGTGGCCAAAATCCCTGCATCAAAAGCAATTCAGAAAATGCATTAGAATTTAAACAAGTAAGCTTCTCATATCCCAATGGCACTACTGTTTTAAAGGACATCAGTTTTAATGTTAAAAAAGGAGAAACTATAGCAATAGTTGGTGGTTCTGGTAGCGGAAAATCTACTTTATGTAGACTTATACTTGGAATGTATAAACCGCAACAAGGTAAAATTAGCTATTTTGGGAAATCAATCAATGAATTAAATATCTCAGATATTCGTGGCGAAATAGCATATGTTTCTCAGGATTGTACACTATTTGATTGTTCAATATTTGAAAATATTGCTCTTGGAAAAGATAATGCTACGGAAGAAGAAGTTATTATGGCTGCAAAAGAAGCTAACATACATGATTTTATAATAAGTAATGTTGATAAATATAAGTTGCTGGTTGGTGATAGAGGGACTCAATTGTCTGGAGGTCAGAGACAAAGAATAGCAATTGCTAGAGCAGTATTAAAAAATGGAAGTATTTTATTGTTTGACGAAGCTACTTCAGCTTTAGACCCTGAAACAGAGGCTCAAATTAATGAAAACATCGCTTGTATTTCTAAGAACAAAACTACTATTGTTGTAACTCATAGATTAAATACAATTAAAAATGCAGATAAAATTTTAGTTATTGAGAATGGAGAGATTGTTGAAGAAGGTACACATAACAAATTGATTACTAGCGGAGGAAAATATAAAAAACTGTACGAAATGCATCTCACAGCGTGAAGGGATTCAAATTGTCAAAGGAAAAGGGTTTTTACCGATAAGAAAAGAAGTTTCAACCAAGGGTAAAGGAAAGGATAAATTGTTTATGATGAAGAAGTTCGATTTACTTGCTGCCGGTGAAAGTGTGATGAACATTCATCGTAAAACACATCTTTCACGAAACATAATTTAAGCAATAAAGCTTGTGATTGATCATGATCGAAGGGGGTTGCATAACTACGAAAGAAAACTGAATTTATAGTAGTACGGTAAAGGAGTAAATGCGATGCCTTATGATATTTGTGAAAACTCAATTTTCCTAAAGCAACGACAAAAATCTGATTTAAATGAACAATTCCAAGAATTAGCGACAGCACTAAACTCCAATTATTCACAAAACGGCATTGATGCCTGTATATATTTAAGTGGTTCTCTTGCGAGACAAGAAGCGTCTGCGCTTATTTCGTCGAATGGTCAAGCTACTTTATATTCAGATATTGATTTAGTTATAATTCCAACTAAGTCATATGAAGATCATGAAATTGTTGTGAATACTGCCAGGTGGTTATGTGATATGTTTCCTGCAATAAAGAGTACTGCTCAAATTATTCCGTTTAATACGGTTACGTATGCGGAATCTGCCTTTGCTAGGGACATCGCTTTAAAACAAGATTTTCCGCTTTATTCCACCTTATCTCCTATTTATTTGGGTAGCAAAAGAGTCAACAAACGTGATTGCTTTGAGGCCATTATTCATCAGATTTCAGGATACATACTTAATTGGGAGCGTCTAATCCGTACCAACAACAAATCGGATATTTTTAGAGGAGACCTTCAGTACCACTATATAAAACTAGTTCTTGAATGTTTGAGATCACAATTTTTTAACGACGGTGATTTTGTAACTGGTTATTTTGACGTTTATCACCAAAGGTATGACCCAAGATTGACGTCATTAATTAAACCTGAAGAAATTGAACAATTTATTAAAAGTAGAGAGTTGTTCGGGTATGTGGAAGCCCCTCAACTTGATATTATCCCATTTATTCAAAAAAGTTTAACTAGGTTGATTGGATTACCAGTGTCCGAGTTTAGTCATATTCATGAAATATATAGCGCACATACGAAACTTAAAGAAATCTCCAAGGATGTAATTCATTGTTATCCACTAGTGATGTCTCTGGTTATATTTGGATTGGATAAACCTTTGAAAGATCGTTTAGAATTGTCCAATCTTGCAACCAATATTATTGAAGAAATGGATAAAGCCAATATTGGAACTACTCTTAAAGAGGAATTGAAAGAGCTATGTGAATTGTTTAAGAGTAATAATGAATTAATTATGGAACGTATTTTTAATTGCTTACGAAGCTTTCAGAAAGAGTATTTAAATCATCTGGCAGATAGAAACAGTGGGGTTACCTCACAACAGTCTTCTTTAGGCTTAACAGTTTAACTTAATGAGGTGTTTCTGTGGAGTTATATTGGTGGTTGCCCACACAAGGTGATGGTAGGTTTATTGGTACAAAGCATGGAATGAGAGATATTAACTTGAATTACCTAGGTCAAGTGGCAAGAGCTGTGGAACTATTAGGTTTCGACGGTGCATTGGTACCAACCGGCCGTTCTTGTGAGGATCCTTGGGTCATATCTTCGGCATTATTATCTATGACCGACAAAATGAAATTCCTAATCGCAATCAGGCCAGGTGTTTTGTCTCCAACGGTTGCAGCTCGAATGTCTGCAACCTTTGATAGGATATCCCGTGGACGATTACTGTTAAATGTGGTAACTGGGGGAGTACCTAGTGAATTAGCAGGAGATGGATTGCATCTCGACCATGATCAGCGTTATAAAGTAACGGAAGAGTTCCTCGCTATCTGGCGTCAATTAATGAGTAACGAGCAAGTTGATTATCAAGGCGAGTATTTGAATGTTAAAAATGCAAAGGTGTTATTCCCAGCTGAGCAAAAGCCATATCCACCGATTTTCTTAGGTGGTTCATCAGAGGCAGCTCAAAAAGTCGCAGCAAAACATGCTGACGTGTATATAACGTGGGCAGAGCCTCCTAAGTTGGTTGAAGAGCGGATAAAAAGAGTCCGAAACTTAGCAGAAAAAGAAGGCAGGACCGTAAAGTTTGGAATTAGATTTCAAATTATTGTACGGGAAACTGAAGAAGAGGCACGCTTAGCAGCAAAAGAATTGATCCAACATGTAAGATTAGAAGACATTAATGCAATAAATATTATCAAGAATACTTATGACTCAGAAGGGCAACGAAGACAAACTGAATTGGTCAATTCTAGTGATGACTTATGGGTCTATCCTAACTTGTGGACAGGAATTGGATTAGTCCGCAGTGGGGCTGGTTTGGCGATTGTAGGTAATCCCGACCAAGTGGCTGAAAGATTAATTGAGTATCGATCTATAGGTATTGATTCATTTGTGTTGTCAGGATACCCACATTTGGAAGAAGCCTATCGGGTCGCAGAGTTAGTAATACCAAAATTAAAGGAATTTGATATTGGAGAAAAATCATGCAAGGAATCTGTACATGGAAAAGTGATTGCATGGTTTTAATTCGTTACCAAAATTAGCGGAGATGGTCTGATGTCTCAAGTAATAGAGAAAAAATATACTCACGTAGTTACACTCGGTCCCGAGGGAACTGATGCATCCACTGTTGCAAATCTAGTCAGTGAGAAAGTGATTTATCGTAATTCTTTTCCTGATTGTATGGAGTATGCGCTAGAGCATGATTATCTAGCCTTGATCTGTGTAGGTTACGTTGAAAGAAAAGGTGAAGTCGTCGTTGATAACTGGGTGGATTTGAACTTCAGATATCATAAGAAGATGGAATTGATTGAGGTTTTCAAATCAGAGACAAAACCAATGGCACTTGCTAAAAGGCGTAATTGTCATGAATGTAATACTATTGTCATTCACCCAGCAACCAAAGAGTTTGCTTCGCAACTTGTTCCACAAGCTAAAGTTTCATATGTAAATAATAAACCACTTGCGGTAGAGCTAGTCGCAGAGGGACACTTTGATTATTGTATTGGTTCCCAGGACGTGGTTCAACAATACGACAGTCTTGAAATAACAAAAATAATACCACCACCTGTAATGATCTGGGCCGTATATCAAAAAGTAGGCTCAACGGTAAAGAAGTTTATTTTCAACAAATATGAGTCGGAGGTCACACTGTGAATTTGTTAGGTTATAGTTTGCCGCTTTCCCCTTCTGGGCAATCCTCCCTTGTCTCTTCTCCACCTTGGTATTTTGGTGGCGATGTTCTTGAAATTGCTTTTCTTGCTAACAAGGAAATCCTCCAACAATTTATTCCGTCACCATTGAAGTTGTGTGAGGATGGTATTGCAGCAGTTTCAATTGTTGATATGACGTCAATTTCTGAGAAAGAGTTTGCATATGACCGTCCTGAGTTAACACAATACAGAGAATGCTTATTAAAGATTCTTTGTGAATTTGAAGGACAGAGGGGTTGGTTTGTCCCTACTACTTGGGTAAATACTGATTTTTCCTTATTGAGAGGATTTATCCAAGGCTTCGGAAAGCAGTTTGGTCAAATCCATATTACGAAATTTCACAAGATGAATACATTAATTGGTGAGAGAGTAATTGGTAGTAAGATAAAAGGTATATGCGAAGTATTCAACAGCATACATATTAGTCTTGGCCTCTCAATTTCAAAAGAAACAACGGATGATTACTTCAAGGGAATATCAATGTTTGTTATGAGACACTACCCTGATATCGAAAACTCATCACAGACTATTGTTCAAGAACTTTCTGAATTGCAAGTAAAAGATTACAGGAAATCGGAGATTCTGGTTGGTGAAGGTGAGATTAATATCATGTCACTAAATAGATCTGAATGGGCAAATATTCAACCTCTGAAGGTAATTTCAGCCCGTTGCTTTAGTGAAGGTTTCACACTAATTGGTGGTAAAATACTGCATAAATACTAACAGGGGGGTTTTTAATTGGGAAGAACAGCTCTTTTTATGCCCAAACATAATGGAATGGGGCACGTGACTCGTTGTCTTGGCATAGCTCAACATTTAAAACAAACTGGGTGGGATTGTATTTTTGATATAGCAGGACCCTATCAGCAGCTAGTTGTTGAATCTGGCTATAAAGTAGTCTCAAATACTAGCCATAAAATGAGAGATCTCCGGACAAGGGCAGCTCAAAATGTTCCACCTTTTGTTTTATGCCATAAACCAATTGAAGAATATAATAATTTTGAATTCTTACAAAAAGAAGTTCAAATTGCAATTGAAAATTATCGTACTATAAATCCTACCGTGCTAATCGGGGACATGGATTGGAAAACACGTCTTGTTGGTAAGGTCCTCGATATTCGAACTGTTGGTATCATCCAACAACAATGGTACCCGGGACATTCCGAAAGATGGAGATGCTGGTGGTACGATATTCCATCAAAATATATGAATGATTCTAATGAGGTTGAAATCTATAACCAACTATGCAAAACCTTATCTGTTGAGCCTATTGAACATTTTTATGAACAGTGGGCGGCGGATCTTTTAATAATACCGGGCATCCCTGAAATTGACCGCATTAATCAAAATGATAAATACCCGGTACATTATGTTGGGCCAATTCTTCATGATTGGGTTAGGGATACTGATCAAGAAGTAAGCCAATGGATCGAGAGGAATAGTGGTTATTTCATATTTGCTAGTAATGGAGGTACATACTCGGACTCTAAAATTAATGATTTACTTATCTCTGCAACCAGAAGAGCAAACATTCCCTTGCTCATGGCGATTGGTCCCCAATCTACACCAATTAATATGGATAATACTTCGACACTTAAAATCGTGAATTTCATCGATTGGAGAGAGACTGTTAATCACGCTTCCGTGAATATCCACCACGGTGGACATGGTAGTACTATGGCAGCGATTTTAGCTGGTCAACCAAGTATTATAACTCCGTTTCAATGCGAACAGGAAACGCAAGCGAGAATGGTGATGGAGCAGGGTGCTGGTCTACTTGTGCCCAAAAACAAGGATCCATATAAGCATTTTACTTTTGAGGCAGACCAACTAAGAGAGGCGATTGGACACTTAGAGGTTACTCTGAAAGAAGAAGATATTATTGAGGCATTAGAACATGTACAAGGCGTATCCTATAAAACTGCAGTCAAATCTCTGAAGAGAAAAGCTGAACAATTGGGTGGACCCAATTACTCAGCCCAATTGATCGCGAAGCTTGTTGAGTAGCAATTCACGGGAGGAACCTAATGGTAAATAATCACGAAACTATAGCCTTAGAGGTCAGGAAGTTAATTAATAGTAATGTAGAAATTATCTATGACGAACCATTGGTATATTATGGCCTTAATTCTTTGAAATTAATGCAACTAATTTATCGGTTAGAGAACCTTTTTCATTTTTCTTTTACCGACGAGGAACTGAGCGGTCATAATTTTTCAACTGTAAGTAGCATAAATGAGACAATTAACAAAAAGAAACATGATATTATAATTGATAGTTCGAATAACAGCCTTAATCAAAAAGAAGTTATTGATAACGATAAGACCTTAAAAAGATGTGTATTAAGAGGAGGGTGTGATTTACGTGCGACCCACGCATTCTTAAGTGAGGCGGGCTTATCTATCACCTCAGAATTGACTTACGTGTCGGATGATTCGGTTATCATTCGGAACGATCATATTGAAATTTTAAACGGTGCTGTATCTCTATCAAATGATGAGAAGTTAATGCTGATCAAGCATCTTCCTTTTTATGATGAAAAAATCTTTAGTACTGTGATTTTCGATAATCAGGATGTTGTGGTTCTAAGTTTGTTGCGTTCATATTATGCCGGGTTGTATAGACATAAGGTTAATCCATATATTGTGGTGCCATTTGGAAGCTACAATACTCCCTTTCAAGATATTGAGAACTGGGATGCATGGTTTAATGGCAATGAACGAACTCCTGCAACAAGAACGCATATTCCCCTAGATAAGTTGAATTGGTTCAAAGAGAACTTCGAATTTATTGGTGCAATGTCGGAATCGATTATGAAGGAAAGCTTGCAAGTGTTCCGGGAAAAAATACCGGGCAATACTAAACTTATTTTAGTAAATGGTAGTGAAACCGATGTAGAGAACGGGCTTATACCAGAAAGGTCCAAGCATTATCAGTTCCTTAATCGCGCAGTCCAAGAAATTGTTAATACTTTACCAAATACCTTTGTGGTAAACATCAATCAGTATATCCAAAACAGAGAAGATCTTATGGATAATATAGGTCATTATAAAAGACACCATTATAAGAGTATTGCCCGAGACATAGCTAGATTTGTACATTCAAACTTACATGTTAATGAGAGGGATTCTAATGCTTCTTATCTTTGAGATTGATAGGTCTTTTGCCGATCGGTTGGGGGAACTTATTCACTGCATCAATTTTGTCTCGGAAGACATTATAGCCGTGAATTTACTACATGAGCACTTACATGTTACTTTAGCAGATACAAGTGAACATGCTAGTATTATAAAGAAGATCGAAGAACTTATACAGCAATTTCGTACATCACCGTTACAAGAAAAAGTCCTATCAGAAAGTCGAGCAAGGGAGACTTTTAGCGGGGAAGAAGAGCTTTATGACTCAGGGCTCCTGAAAAAATACGGCAATGGACTTGTTCGATTGCAGGGAAAAGCAGTTGAACTAGCTCATTTTTTTGATGCTAAATTCAGGCGAATAGCTCTTGACCTTGGAGCAGTAGAATTCTCATATCCCGTGCTGCTACCGGTGGAAACATTAAAGAAAACTGGGTATGTTAATTCTTCTCCTCAATATCTCCTCTTCGTTAGTAAACTTGTTGAAAACACTGATATTTTTGCTGGTCTTACGGATGCAATTGACAACGGTACGATTGCAAGTTTATGCTGCAGTCCGAAACATGCGTTATCTCCTTCTGCATGTTTCCACTGTTACGCCGATTTATCTAATCAAAAATTACCTTCTCCTTATGTAATAACATTGAAACAATCTGTATTTAGAAATGAAGGAAGACTCAATTTTAATCAGATTGGCAGATTAATGGATTATAATGTCCGTGAGATTGTTTTTTTGGGGGATCAGAACTATGTACTCGAAATTAGACACAAAATTGTAAATGCAGTGTCCCGATTTCTCGAAGATATTGGACTACAAGGTAAACTTAATATCGCCTATGATCCCTTTGTAATACCAATGATGCAAAGATATAAAAAGATTCAATTGAGGGATGAAATGAAGTTAGAATTAAGACTCTCATTAGGTAAAGAAAAAGATTTAGCAGCGGCTTCATTCAACGTACATGGAGAGTCGTTTTCAAGTACATTTAACATTACTATCCAGGATATTGATGTTGTAACCTCTGGTTGTGTTGGCTTTGGCTTGGAAAGGTGGGTCATCGCATTCCTGTGTCAATTTGGAGTAGATCCAAGCAAGTGGCCTGAAATAGTTACCAATGAACTAATTAAAGAGGTAAACCAACCTGTATATCTATAGAAGGAGATAGGAATCATGTCAAATGGAACAGTAAAAATGCCTAACGATCTTTATAGCTATGAAAAGCAAGCTGTTGTTCTTGAAAACCCCTTAGAAATAAACAATAAGCACTTAAACTTTTATAAACAGAATGGCTATCTTGCTGTTAATAATGTCTTGGGATCAGATAGTGTTAAGCAGGCAAAGGAAGCGCTTATGGATATTATTTATGGAAAATATGAAGGACCGAAAATACAGTTTTTAACGAAAGAAAATAGTAACTGGACTCCTGAAGAGCGTGAGCTGCATATTCGAAAACTGTATAACTTTATTGATTATGTTCCTGTTTTACGTGATATTGTATGCAGTCCTGAAATCGTTAATATTGTTGAGGGGATTTTAGGAGAAGAAAGTAGACTTACAGATCCTATCTCTCTGCTGAAGTCCCCTAAGGTAGGTCCTGAGAAGCCTTGGCATCAAGATATGGCATATGGAGTTACTGCTTACGACAAGCCTTTAGTTGGGGCGTGGGTGGCTTTAGATGAAGCAAGAGCTGAGAACGGATGTATGCATATCATTCCACGTTCACATTTACAAGGTGCAGTTCCTCACTATAGCATTAGGGATTGGCAGGTTTGTGACGAAATCATTCAGGTTGACAAAGATGAATACGTACCTTTAAAACCAGGTGGGGTTCTATTTTTTCATGGATTACTGATTCATGGAACACCTGAAAATAACTCGAATTTACGCAGACGTTCTCTTCAATTACACTTTTTAGCAAAAACGGCTAATAAACTGTCCTCTGCGGAGTATAAACGAATGTTTACTAATGAACTAACTGGTGCGGAATGTTAATTCAGTTAGTAAATAAAATCACAAAGAAGGAATGGCGATCGATTTGAATTTAAATGTGTTCACACCTGTCTCAGCAGAAAATCAAGTTTTCCTCAATTATGGAGTGTCTGGTAAATGCAGTAGCGAGGTAGTATCTGCGATTTACCAAAGACTTATACTAGAAAGTAATTATGGCGGTGGAAATCCGTATATTCAGCGTTTGAGACAGGAAACTAGACGATTAGCTCGTGCCAAGTTTGCAGAAGTAATTAATGCTTCAGAAAGTGAAATTATGTTAACCTCAAGTACTACAGAGGGTGTGAATGTAATATCAAACGGAGTAAAGTTTCAACCAGGTGACGAGGTAATTATCACTAATCATGAACATTACTCATGTCTCGTAACTTGGAAGAATCTCCAAGTAACAAAGGGCATTCATATAAAAACAATAGATCTAAGTACTCTGTTAGTGGAAGATGGAAAGTTAAATCTTGAGTTATTTCTAGAAAAACTGACTGGTTTAATTTCACATAGAACGAAGTTGTTCTTTTGTAGTCATATTCTTTATACAACCGGAACAGAGATGCCGATAGAGCGTATCTGTGAGTTCTTAAGAAGCAAAAATGTTCTTTCTCTTATCGATGGGGCGCAATCCTTCGCACATATTGAGGTTGATGTTAAAAAACTTGGTTGTGATTTTTATGCGGTGAGTGGTGCAAAGTGGCTATGTGGCCCCCCTGGTACGGCTGCTCTCTACATCAGAGTAGACAAACAAAGTGAACTAGAGCATACCTATTGTGGTTATGTTTCGGTTACTAGTTCAGAAACACTTGAGTTCGAGATAAATGCATCTAGCTTTGAGGTTTCCACGATAAATATACCTTTATTATGTGGTACGATTCAGGCGATAGATGAATATTTGATTCAAGGTAAAGAAAAGCTAGAGAGAATTCGTCGAAACGCTTCGGCTATTTATCAGTTTTTGGCGGCATATGATCACATTAATTTTTATTCAAGTTATAGTTCAAACGGAATTATAACTTTCAAAAGTACGAAAATAGCTTATGAAGAAGTATTTAAGGAATTCCTTGAGAAAGGCATAGTTTGTCGCGATATTTCTGAGTTAGAAGCTGTTAGATTAACTGTGCCTGATGTTCTAGAGTCAGAAGATTTTCACAAAATAAGGAAAGTGATGCAAAATATTTTTAGTTAATATTGTATCCAAGTATGAGGTGTATCATGAAGATTCTGGTTACTGGTGGGGCAGGTTTTATTGGATCTCATGTAGTTGATGCGTACATTGAAGCAGGGCATGAAGTAGTAGTCGTTGATAACTTATGTTCAGGAAGTCTTGAACAGATTAATCCAAAAGGCAAAGTTTTATTTATCGGATATTCGAGCTAAAGAGATCGAAAAAATTATTGAGATTGAACAACCGGATATTATTAATCATCATGCTGCTCAAAAGTCAGTACCACATTCCGTTGATGACCCAGTAAATGATGCTGAGATCAATGTGATGGGTCTCATTAATGTTCTTAATTGCGCAAAAAAGCATAAGGTAAAGAGAATCATCTTTATTTCCTCTGGAGGCGCTCTTGGAGGTGATCGTGATATTCTGCCGACGCCTGAGACTCATCCAGTGACAACACTCTCGCCTTATGCCATTACGAAGTTTGTTAGCGAGAAATACTTAAACTACTTCCAAGTCACGTTTGGACTTGAGTATGTAGTTTTACGTTATGTAAACGTATATGGACCTCGGCAAATTGCTGATGGCGAGTGTGGAGTAATCCCGATTTTTATGAACAATATCTTGGCTAATCAGCCTTCTCGACTCATGACATATTCAGATATGCCCAAAGGAGTAACGAGGGATTACGTATACATTGATGATATTAAAGAAGCTAATATTCTTGCACTGACTCGAGGTGCAAACCAGAACTTTAATATAGGCAGTGGTGAAGAAGTATATATTGCAGACATTTATAACAAGCTTCTTGAAGTCGCAGAGGTAGACTTGCCCTTAGTTCGTGAGGGTAAGCGCTTAGGTGATGTGAGGCGAAGCGTACTAGATGTCAGTAAAGCCAAATTGAACTTGGGTTGGGAACCCAAAACCGAACTTAAAGAAAGGTATCGAGTATACTTACCAGTTTTTAAAAAATCAGATGCTTGCGAGCAGTCGAGTTTAATGAAATACGTTTGGGGAACTGCCTTTGGGTAGTGTCCCATTTGGCATGGAATCCTACCAAAATCGGTCGTGTATCGGCTAATAAATCAGTGAAAAATATCTTATGGTCAGAAAGTAATTGATTGGTAGGTTTTGAAGTTTAAAAAACTTACTTTGCATCGACTCTTCGTTTTTTTAACTAATTCTCCTTAATATTGATTACAAGTAAAGATGATACTATTGAAACTTGGTCGCCGTTAGTAAAGGTTTTGTCAAATTTCGGTTCAGAATAAATACCGAATAACTCAAGTTCTCCCAATTTCAGCCCTGTTTTCTCAAAAACATCCCTTCCAGGAGTTGTCCGACGACACGGACTAAAACAGAAAATATATATAGATTAATCATTATATGGAAGATAATTCGTCGCTATTTGTCGAATAGTATGTGTACCACAAGAGCAGAGGTGCTTAGCCATGGCGAAATTCAAGCCATATTTAACTGAACAAGGCGAATTCATCCCGACCTATCTAAGTGAATGGGTACCAGAAAACCATTTGGCACGCTTTGTGAGCGATTTCGTCGAAGAAGTACTCCAACCGTGGGGAAGAAGGCTATCACCCTGCTCTACTATTGAAATTGTGGTTTAATGGGGGCGTTACCTCCATTCAATCAACCTTACGGACTGTTCAGGATAAGTATCAACTACTTGATATTGATGATCTTCTGAGTAACATAGAATGAAATGAATATTAAAACTTTACCATATATAATAAACGGGAGCGAAAGCTATGAATAGAATACCATTTATCGAAATGAAAAATGAATTTAAACGTGTGCTACTAAAGTACGATTTTTCCGAGGAACGTGCGGAGTTGTGTGCCAGATTGTTTACAGAAACAAGCTGTGATGGTGTGTATTCACATGGACTGAACCGCTTCCCTCTTTTTGTGAAATATTTGCAAAAAGGGTATGTACGGGGAAACGAAAAACCTGTCTTAATAAGTGAAATAGGATCAATGGAACGTTGGGACGGTAAATTTGGAACAGGTAATTTAAATGCACATTTTTGTATGGAGCGGGCTATTCACCTCGCACATCAGCATGGAATGGGATGCTCGGTACTGCGGAATACGAATCATTGGATGAGGGCTGGTACCTACGGATGGCAAGCTGCTGAGGCAGGATGTATTGGAATTTGTTGGACAAACACAATGCCTAATACGCCACCTTGGGGTTCTAAAGAAAAGAAAGTGGGGAATAATCCGCTTGTTATGGCTGTTCCTCGTGCTGAGGGTCATATTGTATTAGACTTTGCTATGTCGCAGTTTTCCTACGGTCAGCTTGAAAGTTATTCTACAAAAGGGGAAGTCTTACCTGTAGCTGGTGGATTTGACCAGGAGGGTAATATTACCCGTGATCCATCAGCGATTCTGGCTTCCGAACGACCTTTACCGATTGGTTATTGGAAAGGGTCTAGTTTATCACTAATGTTGGATCTAATTGCTATGATGTTGTCAGGTGGACAAGGGACATATGAGATTGGTAGTAACGGTTCGGAAACGGGGATTTCCCAAGTATTTATTGCTTTCGATTTGAAAAAACTACCTGATTGGCATCTATTAAACTTAAAGATTGAAGAAATTGTCGCCGATCTTCACACAGCCATTCCTGATGAAAAAGGAGAAGGTGTCCGTTACCCTGGTGAGAGGACACTACGGGTCAGAGCGGAAAATCTAGAAAGAGGCATTCCAGTTGATCCCACTCTTTGGAACCAGGTTCTAACCATGTAATGTTCGAAGAATTCATTGTTTCAAAATTTCTTCATTATTGGATGTTGATTTATCAAAAACATTCTTGTTCACTAGTGTTGCATAAATAATGTCGCAATTTTCAGTTTAGGGTGGAGCCGTCGCAATCATGTTGGACCACTGTCAATAGATTGGACACATAGAATCGAGAGAATTACGCAGCAGAGCGGTACATACGTTCGTGCTGATTGGGTGTAAAATACCCGATGGAAGAATGGATTCGTTTTCCATGTAGAAGCATGCAATATACTCAAAAATCCGTTCTCTCGCTTCTTTGCGGCTCATGCTGCCTTTCATCTTATATTTTTTAAGCCGCTCCTGGTACTCCAAAGGGGCATACTGACTGCCTCGATTAGAGTGGTGGAGAACTTCACCTCGTGGCTGCTGAAGCCGATAGGCTTGATCTAGCGTCTTTATCACAAGTGACTTCTTCATTCGTTCATCCATGTGAAACCCTACGATTTTACGGCTGTATAAGTCCATGACGCTCGCTAAATAAAGCCATCCCTCATCAGTCGGGACGTAGGTGATGTCTGTCATCCAGACCTGATTGGGCGCAAATCGCTTGAAACTATTGATTCAGCACATTCGCGGCTACCGGCAAGTTATGCTTGGAATTCGTTGTTGCTTTAAATTTCTTGACTGTCAAGCCGAGCTCCTTCATGATTCGAGCAACGGTTTTCTCGGCTACCTGAACGCCCTGTTTCTTCAGGGCTTCCCAGATTTTCTTGCTTCCATAAAGACGCCTATGGTCAAGAAAGATCCGCCGAATCAGCTTTTTAAGCCGCTCATGACGTTTGCTTTGACCGCTTTCTTTCCGCCGGGTCCAATCATAGTAACCGCTTCGGGAGATTCCAAATACGGTGCACATCTTCGCGACACAGAGTTTGAAGCGGTGATCGTGGATGAATATATAGATCAGCGCCAGTCTTTTGCGAAGTAGTGCATCGCCTTTTTTAGGATTTCGTTCTCCTCTTCCAGGTCACGAATTCGCTTCTGAAGATCACGCATGGCCTTGTCTTCCGATTTTAGTTGTCCACTACCGGGAAA
>NZ_JTHN01000014.1 GCF_001399685.1 Paenibacillus sp. A3 | reverse complement strand
CCCCGGTGGGCCCGGAGGCGCTCCAACCGGACCCGGGGGCGCTCCCTTGTCCCCGCCGCCGTCATTTACGCCTCCTCAAATGCCTCAGGCATTTGCTATCGATCCGGGCGGCATCCGGCGTTGCCGGTTTCAGTATGTGTACATCTGGCAAACGAACGGTCAGCAGTACTGGATCTTCCTAACGTTCGTCGGCCGCAATTCCATCGCCGGATACCGCTGGTTCGGATACGGTCCTTTCGGCTACTGGGTATACTTCGGTCTCGATTTGGACCGGGTTCAACAATTTTATTGCTACCGGTGACGTCGGCAGCGTCGAATAAAGCCGAGCTTGTCCGCGAAAAAAGGCAAACGGCCGTTATGCTAGCTTTCTCAAGCCCCGTGCTGCGCACAGGGCTTTTTGACATCTTGACGGTCGAACCGCCGAAGACTTGATCACGTCCGCTCCTTTCCCTCCTGTTCCTCCTTCTTCCAGGGCGGATCGGCAATCTCGTGCAGCTTGCGGTTAAGCCGGTAAACGGTGTAAGGGATGGCCCAAGACAAAAATGCGCACAGCCAAATCGAGCCCGACGGCGAATATTCCTTTACAAGTTGAATCATGCAATCGTCTCCTATCGGTTCGAATGGTCTACCGTTCCGGTCCGGCGAATAATGACACGAGGCTCCACTCGGATTTCGCATTGCGTAAAGTAGCGCTGCCCTTTTTCCCAATGATCGCCGATCTGTTTCCATAATTTGTAATGATTCTGCTGCAAGTTGGCGCCGAGCCCAATCACATCCGCCTGAAAATCGCGCTGCAGCTTGCGGACCGTCGCCTTCGTCATCCGGACGATCTCCCGCTCTGCCGCCTGCTCTACCATATCCACCGATTTTCTTTTGAATAAATCGAGCGACTGCGCGTAGCTTTCGCCTATGGCGCCCTCCGCTTCGATACGGATTGTAAAACGGATGTGCTGCGGGTCGCTGACGTCGGCGGCGATAGTTCTCTTCTTCATCGTGAGATCGCATACGACCAACTTCTTTTTCACTTCGGCTTTCACATTTCCCGTCCGAAATTTGCCGGTGAGCAGGTTCAAGCCTTCCGTCTCTTCCGGTCCAAGCACCCCGACCATCTGCGAGTTTTCTCCACGGATTACCGCTGCCCCTTCGAGCTTCACCTCGTGCCTGTCCTCTGCGCTCATCATCCGCTGCACGACAAAGCTTCGTTGACTGAGCAATTGCTCATGAATGTCCCCCAGCTTGGTTTCCGGTAAAATACTGGCGTTCTTTACACTATTCTCCGATACGGAATTGATGTACATGACCGGCAGCTTCTCGTTGCTGGGTTCGACATTCAATATGCTCCGGGCTTCGCCTGCCGTGACGAATACCTTGGCGCTGCGGCGCATCTCGGACTCGCGCAGAAAAAAATCCAGCACGCGGGCGAATTCATGGTCGTTCCCCGCAACCTTATCCGAGATCGCGATCACTTTTAAATGCTCGTAGTACGGAAAGCGGCTCGCTCGTCCCGCAAGCTGCTTGTCGATATCGAACAACGTGTCTCCTTCCGACGTTAAGTTCAAATAAGCTTGGCCCGAGGCCGAACTTTTCGAACCGCCGGCGCTCTGCAGCTTGCTGGGTACGACGAATTGATACGTTACCACGTATCGCGCCTTGCCTCGCAGCTTTTTCTCCACCCCCGCTTTTCTTTGCTCTGGGTTATGGGACGTCCTTGGAACATCAATCGCAACACCGATCACAAAGCCACGCTCGTCGATTTCGACACGATCCCAGCACCCGGCCGTCAGTACCAGAAGAACCAGTGTGAACAAAACGGAAACCGGCGTTTTAAGCATGCCCCGATACCCCCCGAAGCTTGGCAATCGCAAGCAGCAGCGAAGGGATCAAAATACCGACGAACACATCGACATAGCTGAACAACCGCCCGTAGGCGGCGAGCTGCGTTAAATCCTTCGGCAAATAACCAGCTAAATAAATGATCGGAGCCAAAGCGAAGGCTACCGTCCGTTTGCTTGACCGGCGAAAAAAAGTGCCTGCGATCCAAATGCAAATGTCAAGCGTCATCGTAGCGGAATTAAAGATCGTCATTAACCAAATCGTAAAAAAAAACGATTCGAACCGTTCGAGAATCGCCCCGGGTACCTCGATTTCTTTGGCCAGCTCCACCGCCGGATACTGCAGCTCCGCAGTAGCCTTGGCCGAGAAGACGCCTATCGTCACGATGAACAATGCCGTATAAAGGATAAGCGGTATGGAGATGCCGATGACGGCGGCCTTGACCGTATCCTTAGGCCGGTTCATTAAAGCGGCATAAAAAACGACAGATTCAAAACCCAAAAACGAAAACAAGCTTTCCTTGGTGCCTATGCCCATTTGTTTCCACCCACTGATCCCTATGGGCTTCAGCTGCTCGAATTCGAAAAAACCGGCGTTCATCACTAGCACCAGCACAAAAACGACGATGACGAAGGGAAGAAACAGCAAATTCAGACGCACGATCCCTACCCGCGACCCGGACGCCGCATAAATGACAACCAGAAAAAAAATGAGGCCGATAACTTCGACCGGCGTACGTGTAAATAAATATTCTTTAGCGACCTCCGCCGCCCCCCGCACCTCATAGCTGGAGAACATGGCAAACGCGATGAAAAAGAATACGGAGAAGACGGCAGCCAGCGGTTTCCCGACAATGCGGGGCGCAAACTCGGTGAACGGCTGCTTGGGAAAGCGAATCGCCAGCTTCGCCAAAACCCACGTAAAGACCATGCTCAATAGGCCGGCAATCACAATGGCAATCCAGCCGTCCGACGAAGGCACCACTTTAGCGATGCCGCGCGGCAGCGTCAATACGCCGAGGCCGAGAATCATCGAAGCAACGGAAAACAGCAGTTCCGTACCGTTAATCTCATCATCGCCGTATTCGAACCTTCTCACGTGAAGCCCTCCGTTTCCGTCTAAGTTGTCTTCTGCTTTTTTATCCCTGTCCCTTCGATCCATCCTTTTTGTTCATCCGCACCTTGTCCAGCGTCTGCATGAGCTGCGGCCGTTTTTCGAGAACCGTCACCGGCGCGCGCAGGATCAGATCCTTCCAATCGTTCCAAAAGAACGGCGCGAACGGTACGGTAAACGGAACGCCGAAGCTCTTGAGGTTCACGATATGGATGTTGATCATGATATACACGAGCACGATCCCGTACAGGCCGAATATGGACGCTGCCAGCATGATCAGAAACCGCAGCATGCGAAGCGAGATCGCAAACGAATAGGACGGCAGCGAAAACGAAGAAATGGCCGTAATGGCAACGACAATAACCATGATCGGGCTAACGATTCCCGCCGCCACCGCCGCTTCCCCGATCACAAGCCCGCCGACGATGCCGATCGTTTGTCCGATGGGCTTGGGCAGCCGGATGCCCGCTTCACGGAGCACTTCCAGCGTCACTTCCATCAGCAGCGCCTCGACAACGGCCGGAAACGGCACGCCTTCGCGTGAGCCTGCGATCGAAAAAGCAAGCTTGGACGGGATCATCCCTTGATGATATTCGACGAGCGCAATATACAGCGCAGGAAGAAATGTCGCCAAAAAAGCGGAAACCGTGCGCAAAAGCCGCATTAACGAAGAAATGAGCCAATGATGATAATAATCTTCCGGCGATTGAAACATCGAACCGATAGTAACCGGCATAAGGAGCGTAAACGGCGCCCCGTCGACCAGCAGAGCAATCTTTCCTTGCAGAAGCGCCGAAGCCGTTTTATCCGGCCGTTCCGTGCTGTGAATCAGCGGAAACGGGGTAAGAAAGCTGTCCATCATCCACTGTTCGATATAGCCGGAACCTTCCGCCTCATCCATATCGATCGTGCCTAGTCGCCGCTTCGCTTCCGCTACCAGTTCGGGATGAGCGATGCCGTCGATATAAGCAAGGACAACCTCCTTCCTCGATCTGCGCCCGATGCGGAAGGAGATGTAGCGCAGATGCGGATCGCGGAGCCGGCGGCGCACCAACGCCGTATTGGTCCGCAAATTTTCCGTGAAGCCGTCCCTTGGCCCCCGAATAAGCGCCTCCGTTTGGGGCTCTTCCACCGGGCGTTCCTGCCAACGCTGGCTGCAGATCAGCAGCGCGTCCGACGAACCGTCCACCAGGAGCGCCGCAATCCCGGATAACACGCCGAGCATCGTTTGGTCCAGAGAATCTACCCGATCGATGCTGTTTACCGATAAAATCTCTTTTTGCAGCAGGTCAAGCAAGGCGCTGCCTTCGCTGGGGACCGCATGGGTCTCCAGCCATCTTCCCGATAGCAGCACCCGGAGCACCTCTTCGTCCAACAGATCGGCATTAGTCAAGCCGTCGATGGAAATTAACGAGCAGAGATGCTTGTGCGGCCCGACCCTGAATTCGCGGATGATCAGGTCATTGGGAGAACCCAGCAGCTCTTTGATCATGGATACGTTATGCGTGACCGATTCCGTCAAACGGGCTATCGGTTCTTGTGGAGTCTCGCCGGCAGTCTGCTGCTTCCGAAGCCGCTGGCGGAACAAAAACCGCAGCATGGCAGTTCCTCCTCCCCTGATCGATCCGAACCACTGCTATGTAGCAGATTATTCCTGAAAACCCTGCGTTTTATGCATAAAAAAGCCCCGCCGCATCACGCAGGTGAGTGCGCGAAGGACGGGGCGGACTTATTTGGCCGGAGGAAAAAAAGGAGGTTCGACACGCTCGATGACCCATCTGGCGCTGTCGTCACTGCGTTTCAGGTGAAAGGTAAGCTTCTGCTTTTTCGGTCGACGGCCGACCTCATGGACCGTCACATCGACGGGCAGCTCCAGTCCGAGCCGACCGCTTGTATCCTGCTCGCGGAACGGACGGATTCGGCGGATCGCCTTGATCTTGCCTATATCACTTATATAGTGGTCCAGCTGAGGGTGCGCCGTTTCGCCGAAAGCGTATCTTAGCAGCTGCGGGTCCTGTTGATTGATCGCGATCAGGAAGCTGTCCGCCACGGCATAAGGCGAAGCAAGCCTGAAGCCTTCCTCCAGACGGCCGGCCGCTTTGTAGACCATCCATTGATGGTCGGGGTCGACATTTTTGGAGCGATGGATCGTGCTCCCGAGAAAATGGACGCAAAAATGTCCTGAAAACCCGTTTCCGGGAATGCCGTCGCCGCCATGCGGCATCCCGTGCATTGAAGCGGCAAACGACCGCCCGTCCTTTTCGACCAGTACGGCTCTCCGTCTCCAGCTCCAAGCGCCTTTATAGATCTCTTTCATTATCGCAGTATCCGCTTTGGTCAGCGGCTGCATATCCGCATGGCTGCTGCCGGCGCGGCGCTGTGCTTGAAAGGCGAGCCCCGTCTCCAAGTCGACGATCCGGCATACCGCTTTCATGGCAACCGTTTTTCGCGCTTCCTCCCACGAGGCCAATTGGCCGTAATGGGCGGCACGGACCGCTTCGGCATATCCGTGAAGCCGATCTTTTAGGACCTGGGGCAGCTCCAGCGACTGCATATGCTGCGTATCATACCAGGTGCCATGCGCGTCGATCGCATACCGGACTGCCGCTCCTTGCTTCTCCAGCACCGCATATATATCCGTAAGCGGCACCTGCTGCACAGGCCGCACTTTATCCGGCAGCAGCTTCTTGAGCAGCTTGGGCGATCGGACCGCCAGCTCGCTGCGCATAGCCGATTCGGGCGAAGCCTGTACGACGAAGGTGAGCTTGGCCGGAGCGGCAGGCGCCCCCGCGCGGACGGGCAACGACCCGAGACCGATGCAAACCGCAGCCGCCGCCAAGATCAGAACCCCTTTTTTCATACGTTTCCTCCGTACCTTCAAAGGATATGTCATTAGCTTGCCGGTTTGATGGCATTTTCACACAAGGAAAAAGGTAGAAACGGAAGATCGTTATAATGCTCACCGGACAGGTCATCCTAAATCTAACATTTGCGTTCAGGAGGGATCGGACATTCGTAAGATCATTACGGCTACATTGGCGGCTGCCGCCGTAGGCCTGCTTATGGTTCAGTCTTCCGTTATGGGGGAGGATGCGCCCCGCAAAGGAAGGGCCTACTACGAACAACGCGGCGAAGTCGTCTGGGAAGTGCCGACGGCGGAAAAAGTCATTGCGCTTACGTTCGACGATGGCCCCGATCCGGAAGATACCGCGCAAATTCTCGATCTTCTCAAGCTCTACGAAGCGAAGGCAACGTTTTTCCTTGTCGGCAACAAGGTAAAGAGGTTCCCGGAGCTGGTGAAGCGTGAAGCGGCGGAAGGCCACGAACTGGCCAATCATACGTATAGCCATACGTATTTTAAGCGAAACGGATCGGTCACCAAGCTGAAACAAGATATCCAGCGCGCAGAAGAGATCATCTACGCAGCCTCCGGTCAAAAATGCCGCCTGTTCCGGCCGCCCGGCGGGTTCTACAACGAAAAGCTGATTGATATGGCGAGGAATGAAGGATACACGGTCGTGATGTGGTCTTGGCATCAGGATACGAAGGACTGGGATACCCCGGGAGTCGACAAAATCGTCAACAAGGTTCTTGGCCACGCGCGCAGCGGGGATATCGTGCTGTTCCACGATTACGTGGAAGGGAAAGGTCAGACCGCCGATGCGCTCAAAGAAATTTTACCCGATCTGAAGAAGCGCGGCTTCCGTTTCGTTACCGTATCGGAGCTGTTGACCTACGGTAAAATGAAGCCCGTAAAAAAGTTGCGCACCCCGGACATCCATCCATAACTGGATGCCCTCCCTTTCCATACAATACAGTGATCTGTATTTTCGGAAGAGGAAGGAGCAGTGCGGTGAACTATTTGGATATGCTGTCCCGTCTGGGCGTCGGAAGCGCGCATCCCGGCGGCTTCTCCGCCACCATGTCCCAGCTTTCCCGCTTTCCGCTGCCTGCGGGGAGCCGGGTACTGGAGGTCGGATGCGGTACGGGAAGAACGACCTGCTATTTGGCGAAGCAAGGGTTTGACATTATAGGGCTTGACCTTCGTCCCGACATGCTGGCCAAAGCGAAGCTCCGGGCCGAAGCCGAGCAGCTTGACGTGAGGTTCGTGGAAGGAGACATCACGGCGCTTCCGTTCGAAGCCGCGACCTTCGACATCGTGCTGGCGGAATCGGTTACGAATTTTTCCGACATCGGGCAGGCATTGGCTGAGTACGGCCGGGTGCTCCGGCCCGGAGGCATTCTGTACGACCGGGAGGTGATCGCAACCCCCTCGATCACGGAGCAGGCTTACCGGGAGGTCACCGGCTTTTTTCAGCTGAACGCCCTGCTCACGGAACAAGAGTGGATCGAACGGCTTCAGGCGTCCGGCTTTGCCGAAATCACCGTTTGCGACCGCTCCGCTTTTGTCCAACACATCACGGACGACCAAATTGCCTACCCCGATATGAACCAGGTCATGGACCCGGGAGCTGTGCTCGATGCATCCGTCTGGCAAACGTCACTTGCGCACGACGATCTGATTGCCGCAAACCACGATTACTTGGAGCACGCTCTGTTCATTGCCCGAAAATGACGAGCGTCATGGCGAAATGTAGCAACTTCAGGCCGGCTTGAGCATATGTTGAACTATCTTATCAAGTCGAGCGTGATGCCTACTATGAGCCTGTCGGGCCTTGAAGCCGCAAAGCGGTTTGTAAATATGCGGTTTCCGCAAAGCGAAGCGGCCATTCTGGCCGGAAGTGTCGTCCAAGGGGGCGCGACGCCAGGGTCGGACCTGGACGTCGTTGTTTTCGACGAGTCCCAATACGGGCCTTTCCGCAAAACATACCGGGCTTTCGGATGGATCATCGAAGCATTCGTAATGAACCGGGGGGCGTACCGCTACTTTTTCGATCAGGCCGTGGAATCGGCCATTCCCTCCCTGCTGCGGATGTGCTCGGAAGGCATCGTGCTGCACGGTCACGAGCACGTCGCGGCCATCATCGAGGAAGCCAGACGCGATCTGGATGCCGGTCCTCCGGCCTGGTCCATCCAAGAGCTTGACCGGGCGCGGTATGAAATCGGCGAGACGCTGACAGACCTGGAGTGCAGCGCCTCGCGAGCCGAAGGCTTGTTCATAACGGCAAAGCTCGCCGGGATGCTCGTCGAATTCGCACTGCGGACCGGCGGCTTTTGGATCGGGGACGGGAAGTGGCTGCAGCGCAGCCTCAAGCTGTCGGACCCGGCCCAAGCGGAAGAGCTGTACGAAGCGCTTGAAGCCTATTACCGGCTGGATCGCACCGAGCCCCTTTCCGCTTTCGTGCAAAAGCTGCTGGAGCCGTTCGGAGGCTTCCTTGTCGAAGGATACGCCGAAGGCGATGATCCGGGCGAAGAAGAATCGGGACCGTAACGCAAAAACAAAGTGCTTCGTTCGCATAACCTGCGCCACGAAAGCACTTTGTTTTTGCGTTCCTCTTATTAATGTCCGCCTCTTGGCGGTTGATGCTCTTCATACGCTGGGCTCTCTTTGGGACGAGCCTTGACCGGCAAGCGGATTTCGATCGTCGTTCCTTGCCCCTCTTCACTGGCAATCGACATCGTACCGTCATGATTTTCAATAATTTTCATGCTCACCATCATACCAAGCCCGGTTCCCTGCTCCTTGGTCGTGTAGAAAGGCTGGCCGATGCTCGCCAGCTTCTCCGCCGGGATGCCGCACCCTTGATCGATGACCCGTACGGCGATCTGCCTTCCCCCGGCTTCCGCAGCCACCTGCAGGGTCAGCTTTCCCCCATTGGGCATCGCTTCGACCGCATTTTTCAGCAGATTGATAAACACTTGCTTGAGCTGGTTCTCGTCGCACTCCAGCAGAGGCAGGTCCTCCTCATATTCGGTAACGATCTCGATATTGTTCATGATCGCCTGCGCGTCGATGAGCGTAGCGACATGGCCGATCAGAGGGCGGATGTCCTGCCGACGAATTTGCGCCTCTTTCGGTTTGGACAGCACCAGCATCTCACCGATGATTTCCTCGATCCGGTTGATTTCGGAGGAGATGATTTCGTAATAATACGGCTTGTCCGAAGCGTTCGATTTGAGCAGTTGAATGAAGCCTTTGATCGCCGTCAGCGGATTGCGGATCTCGTGCGCGATACCTGCGGCCAGTTGACCTACAAGCGATAGCTTTTCGGAGTGCTCCAGCAGCTCCCGCGCTTTTTCGGCATCGGTAATATCCCTTACCATCACCCGGGTCGCGAACCGCCCTTCGAACCAGGTCGGAAACGAGAACACCTCCACATCGATCGGCCGGCCGCCGACCGTCATGAGCTTCTGCTTCATGGGAGCCAGAGCTTGGCCGCCCTCCATCATGCGAATCCGATTGCGCACGATCGCATGAAAGTCGGGGTGCAGAAAATCGTAAACCGACCGGCCGAGCAGCTCCTCCGGAGCGGATGCCTCAAGCAGCTTTACTGCCGTATCGTTCGCATAAACCCATCGGCTTGCTTGCTCGATAAATACCGCTACGGGCAGTTCCTCCACCAGCGACCTGTATTTTTCTTCGCTATGGAACAGCTTTTCCTGCGCTTGCATTCGTTCCGATATATCCCGCGCCACGGCGACAATGTTGCAAACCTCGCCGTGCTGGTCCCGAATAAATTTAATCGAGCTCTCGTACCAAATGTAATACCCCTGTTTATGCCGCTTTCGGAGCATATGCCGACTCTCGTCCGAACGGGCCGAGGCGACGGATTCGAAGGCATGCTTGAAATCCTCGGGATGAACCAGCGTTCTTCCCAAAACGCCGATTAATTCCTGCGGATCATACCCGAGCTGCGTATATACGGCCGGAGAAATATACTGGATACTGCCATTCGGCGCACAAAGCGTAATGATGTCTTGACTGTGGGACGATATCAGCTCATACTGCCTTTGGCTTTCGCACAAATGCTCCCAAAGCTTTTTTTGATCGGTAACGTTTTTACCGGTGCCCTGCAGCGCTGTAATCTGACCATTCTCGACAAAAGGAATGACGGTCACATCAAGGTTCAGGTACCGCCCCCACCGATCGATCCCAACGATGTCAAAACGCTGGGGCGCTCCCTGAGCCACCAACGCCAAGCAGTCGCGAACCTTGCCGTGCTCCGAGGCGTCGATCATCGCGCGGTAATGAAGCCGCATTCGTGCGATTTGCTCCCGCGTATAGCCCGAAAGCTTCTCGAACGCCGGATTCACATCCATGTAATATCCGTCCAAATCCAACACAAACATCGGATCGGGATGATAGTCAAACAACGAACGGTAGCGTTGTTCGTACAGCTGCCAGCGGCCGGGATCGCAAGCCGCGATATGTGCAATATAGCAAGTAAGCGCTTCATTTTGTTCGTGTGAATAGCGTGTCACGCTGACCCAAACAGGTACGGCATCCCCTTCCCGATGGAGGAAGCGAAGAGATCGTTCGCGAGGACTCTCATCCTGGACATCGCGCGTCAATTCCTGCCAAAACTCGGCCCAAACGGCGACATCGTCCGGATGGCAAAGCTGGGCTACCGCCCGTTCTTTCAAACTCGGCTCCGTCTCGTCCAAGAGCCGGCACAACGCCGGATTGGCCGCAAGAAAGCGGCCGCCGGCAGAAACGAGAGCTATCGCATTTGGACTATATTGAAAGGTTCGGTAAAAAAGAGCATGTGAAGTGAGGTCCCAGTCCACGTCAAAGTTCATGCGTGCCTCCTGTTTCGAGCCTGCAGTTATCAGAAATGATCGATCATCGAGAAGCATCCGACCATTGCGGACTGCCATGTCCTATTAGTTAACATTCTATGGAAAAGTAGTTTCTCCTCCCGTTTTCACAAAAAAAAGAACAAGAGCGCAAACGCTCCGTTTCGGAACGCTGCGTCCTTGTTCGCAAAAGGATTATCGTTTGCCGGTTTCGTAAGGCTCGCCAAGCGAAGCGGGCGGCACTGCCCGGCCTACAGCGCCGGCAAGCACCAGAATCGTCAGCACGTATGGCAGCATGAAGAGAAACTCCATCGGAATGCTCTTGGCAAAATCGAACAGCTGCACGAAGTTGCGGAGCGCTTGAGCAAAGCCGAAGAAGAGCGCGGCTCCCAACACGCCGACCGGGTGCCATTTGCCAAAGATCATCGCCGCAAGGGCGATAAAGCCTTGACCGGAAATCGTATTATGCGAAAAGCTGCTCGTCGTCGTCAGCGTAATCGTCGCCCCGCCAAGACCTGCAAGCGCACCGCTGATCATGACGCCGATATACCGGTAACGGGAGACGCGGACGCCCATCGTGTCGGCTGCGCTCGGATGCTCCCCGACCGATCGCAAGCGCAAGCCGAACGGCGTTTTGTAGATGACGTAATACGTTACGGCAACCAGAATGAGCGCCAGATACGTCGTAGGATAAGCTTTAAAGAATGCCTCGCCGATCAGCGGGATGGAAGACAGTCCCGGAATCGTCACTTTGGTGAATACCGCATTCAGCGTCTCCGTTTGCCCCGACCCTTCGAAAAGGATTTTGACCAGATAGACCGTAAGCCCGGCCGCCAAAAAGTTGATGACGACGCCGCTTACGACTTGGTTCGCATTAAACGTAACCGTCGCCACGGCATGAATCAGGGAGAAGGCAATCCCGAAAATAAGGGCGGCGACAAGTCCGATCCACGGCGCCGCTCCATCCATCCCTGCCTTCTCGGCGAAATGCGTGGCGATGGCGGCGGCGAACGCGCCGGATACCATCAGCCCTTCCAGGCCGATATTGACGATGCCCGACCGCTCCGAGAAAATACCGCCCAAGGCGGCAAAGATCAGCGCAGTGGAAAACACCAGCGTGGTGTTGATCAGCTCGCCGAAAATATTCAATGCCTCCATCTAAGCCGCCTCCTCTTTTTTCCGTTTGGCGTATATCGGGAGCAGTACCCAACGCACGATACCGTGAGTCGCTACAAAGAAGATAACCGAGCCGATGACGACACGGATGATTTCCGGCGGAACGTCTGCGGCAAAGCTCATCCCGGCGGACCCGTACGTGAGCGAGCCGAACAACACGGCGGCGAGCACGACGCCAAGCGGATTATTGCCGCCCAGCAGCGCTACCGCGACCCCGTCGAAGCCATAGCCCGGCGAAGCAGCCACCACGGTTTGATAATGGAACACGCCCAGCACATCGACGACGCCGGCGAGTCCTGCGAAAATGCCGCTGATAAACATCGATTTGACGATATTGCGGTTCACGTTCATTCCCGCATAGCGGGCCGCGTGCGGATTATGTCCGACGGCGCGCAGCTCATAGCCTTGCTTCGTCTTCCACAGCAGCACGTAGAAGACCGTTGCTGCCGCCAAAGCAATCACCGTGCCCCAATGCATCCGGGCGTTGCCCATCAATTCGGACAGCCAGCCGATCGAGAGCGAGGCCGAATCCTGCGTCGGATACGAACGCTGCTGTCCCGGCTGCAGCAGAAATTGATTGACCACGTAGTTGGACAAAAACAACGCAATCCAGTTCAGCATAATCGTTGTGATAACTTCGTTCACGCCCCGCTTTGCCTTCAAATATCCGGCAAGCGCGCCCCACAGCCCGCCGATCAGCGCACCGGCGACGACAGTAAGCGGCGCATGAATAAACCAAGGCAGCTGCAGCTTGATCCCGATAACGGAGGCGGCAGTCATCCCCATCATGAACTGTCCTTCTCCCCCAATATTGAACAGCCCGGTCCGGAATGCAAAAGCAACGGACAGTCCCGTCAAAATAAGCGGAGTAATCTCACGGATCGTCTCGCCGAAATCGTAAGGGTCCCCGAATACTTTGCCCACCAGCGCGCTATAGGCGGTCAGCGGATTGTAGCCGCCAGCCAGCATCACCAGCGCTCCGAAGAGCAATCCCATCAAGATCGCGACAAGCGGGACCAACGCCGAGTCTTTGGTTACGATTTTAATCAATTTATCCATGGTCGGTCCCTCCTTGTCCATGTCCGCCGGCCATCAGCAACCCCAGCTCTTCTTCATTCGTTGTTTCGGGATCCACCTCGCCGACAATCTGTCCGCTGTGAATGACCGCAATCCGGTCGGATACGTTCCGAATCTCATCCAGCTCGAACGAGATCAGCAGCACGGCTTTCCCATGATCTCTAGCTTCGATCAGCTTGCGGTGCACGAATTCGATGGCGCCGACGTCCAGTCCCCGGGTCGGCTGCGCCGCGATCAGCAGCTCGGGATCTTTGTCCAGCTCGCGGGCGATGATCGCCTTCTGCTGGTTCCCGCCGGACAGCGCGCGCGCTTTCGTATGGATGCTCGGCGTGCGTACGTCGAACTCGCTGATCAGCCGCTGCGCCTGCGTCTCAATCGCCTCGCTGTTCAAAAAGCCGCCGCGGTTATACTTCGGCTGGTAATACGTCTCCAATACCATATTCTCGCTCATCGAGAAGTCCAGCACGAGTCCGTGTTTATGCCGATCCTCCGGAATATGCGATACGCCGGCCTCGGAGACGAACCGCGGGGACTGGTTGGTCAGCGGCTTGTCCTTCAGTACGATCTCTCCGCTATCCACAGAACGCAGCCCCGTCAACGCCTCGATCAGCTCGCTTTGTCCGTTGCCGTCCACACCCGCGAGTCCGAGAATCTCTCCGGCCCGCACCTCGAGCGAGAGGCTGTTCAAGGCGGGAAGGTTCCGGTTATCCTTAACCGACAGGCCGCGGATCTGCAGCACCGGAGCTCCCGGCGAAGCCTTGGTCTTATTGACCTTGAACGTAACGCTGCGCCCGACCATCTTCTCGGCCAGCTGCTGCGGATTCGTTTCGGCAACCTTCACCGAATCAATAACCTTGCCGCGCCGGATAATCGTGCAGGTATCGGCAATCGCCATAATTTCCTTCAGCTTATGTGTAATCAGAATGATGGATTTCCCTTCGGCGGCGAGCCGGCGCAAAATATCCATCAGCTCTTGAATTTCTTGCGGCGTGAGCACGGCGGTCGGTTCGTCGAAAATGAGAATGTCCGCCCCGCGATACAGCGTTTTCAAAATCTCGACACGCTGCTGCATCCCAACAGAAATATCTTCTATTTTTGCTTTCGGATCGACCATCAGGCCGTACTGCTCCGAGATGTTTCTAACCTTCTCGTTCGCTTCCTTATAGTTGATGGAAGAACCCTTTCGGGGCTCGCTGCCGAGAATAATGTTTTCCGTCACGGTGAACGGCTGTACGAGCTTGAAATGCTGATGCACCATGCCGATCCCCAGCTCGATCGCCTTCGTCGGGCTGTCGATGGCGGCTTTGCTGCCCTTCACCCAGATCTCGCCCTCGTCCGGCTGGTACAGACCGAACAAAATGTTCATCAGCGTCGATTTGCCTGCTCCGTTCTCGCCCAGCAGCGCATGGATCTCTCCCTTGCGCAGCTTCAAGCTGATGGAGTCGTTGGCCGTAATGCCGGGAAAACGCTTCGTAATCCCGCGCAGCTCGACCATCATGTCGGGTGAACTCATGAGCTTCCCTCCCCGCAAAATGTACAAGTCAGTTCAAGGTGCAAATCAAACGACAAGGCCGGTGGGTCACCAGCCTTGTCGAATTGGAATTTATTTTTCCGGAACTTTGATTTCGCCTTTAACAATCTTCTCTTTGTACTCGTCCACTTTCTTCAGCACGTCGGCCGGTACGTTCTTCTTGGAAGTGTCCGGCAAGCCTACGCCGTTGTCTTTGAGACCGAGAACGACGTTTTTGCCGCCTTGGAATTTGCCGTCGATCACATCCATGGTCACGCGCTTCACCGCTTGGTCGACACGCTTCACCATCGAGGTCAGCGTCACATCATCGCCGAATTCAAGCGACTGGTCTTTGTCCACGCCGATGACCCATACTTTTTTGCCGGCTTTGACACGGTCTTTCGCTTCGTTGAACACGCCGTTGCCCGTTGCGCCCGCCGCATGGAAAATAATGTCCGCACCGTCGTTATAGATCGTTGCTGCCGCCGCTTTTCCAAGGTCTGGCTTGTCGAAAGCCGCCGCATAGTTGATCGTTACCTTTGCATTCGGGTTGACTGCAGCGACGCCGGCCTTAAAGCCGACTTCGAAACGTTTGACGACCGGAATTTCGAGACCGCCGACGAAGCCGACTTTGTTCGTTTTCGTCATCAGACCGGCGACAACGCCTGTCAGATATGCTCCCTCCTGCTCCGCGAACGTGACGGATTCCACGTTCGGGGCTTCCACAACGTTATCGATAATCGCAAAGTTCGATTTCGGGTTTTGCGTCGCAACCGTCTTGATGGCGTCGCCCATCAGGAACCCGATCCCCCAAGTTAGATTGTAATTATCTTTAACGTACGAATTGAGATGAGGAATGAAGTCCGCGTCGCTTTTGCTTTGCTGGTATTTCACGTTAGCGCCGGTTTCTTTCTTAACCTCGTTCAGGCCTTCCCACGCGCTTTGGTTAAACGACTTGTCGTTGACGCCGCCGATGTCGGTAACCATGCCGATGTTAAATTTTTCCCCTTTTTTACTGGCTCCCGCTGAGGTTTCCGCAGGCTTGGAGCCGCCGTTAGCCGCATCTTGCGGCGCCGGCTTCGTTCCGCATCCGCTCAGGACGAGCGTAGCCGCGAGCATGAGGCCTGCCGTCGATTTGAACCATGTTTTCATTTTTGTTTGCCCCTTCCATGTATCTGTATGTAAGCGTTAAAATAAGTGCTGTAGCAATCTCCATTATAAAGGGTTTATTTAACCATCGTCCATATGTTTCTGAACAAAATTTCAAAAAAAACGCAGATTTTGTTACAATTCTGCGCCTTGTGTCATATTTCCTTATTAGGAAAGGTTCTTTTACTATTGTAGATCGCCGCAGGCCTGCAATAATATAATGAAAAATAGCAACGAAGTACAGGAGGAATGCGTTCATGATCCATTTCGGCGCGCTTCATCTGCAGGCGGTATCGGGGATCGGTATGGCGGCGATGGCGCTGCTTGCGATATTCGTTCGGGCGCGGGCCAGCCGCAAACCGGTTTCCCCGGCGAAAATCGTCATGCCACCAATCGGCATGAGCACCGGCTTTCTCATGTTTGCCGTCCCGGCTTTTCGGGTCCCTGCGCTGTGGGTGCTGCTTGCCTTGGCCGTAGGGCTGTTGCTGTTTTCTTACCCGCTTATCCGCAGTTCCAAACTGGAGCTTCGCGGCGGCGAAGTGTACGTCAACCAATCCAAATCGTTTTTGTTCGTGCTGCTAGGGCTCCTCATCTTGCGTTTGGCGCTGCACAGCTACATCGAGCAATATATATCAATTCCGCAGACGGGAGCGCTCTTCTTCCTGCTGGCTTTCGGAATGATCGTTCCATGGCGGGCCGCCATGCTTCTTCAGTACCGCAGGTTGCGGCGGACAGCCGCTTAACGGGGCAACGGTCCATGAGAAAAGGCAGTCCTTCGCATGCGAGGAACTGCCTTGTTTCATTATTACAGCCTGACGACCTGGCCTGTAGCCTGCGATTCGAACGCCGCCAAAATCACCTTCAGCGAACGCATGCCTTCTTCCCCCGAAATGCTCGGCGGGGTTTTCGTCACGATCGATTCCACGAACGCGTCGATCACGCCGCTGACCGTCTGCTTCTCGTTGGTCGCGATGGCGCCCACCTTATGGCGCTCGATCGAACCGTTGCGGAGCTCCACGATAATTTGATCGTCCGGATGCGTATCGATTTTCATGATGCCGTTCTCGCACCAGAGCACCGTGCTGTTGTCCCCGCCTTGGTAATAGGTCCAGCTTGCGACAAGCGTTCCGATGATGCCGCTCTTCATGCGAAGCACGCAGGCCGCGTTATCGTCAACGTCCGTTCCCGCTTTGTCGAGCGTGCCGATAAAGCCGGCGACATCCGCCACCTCGTCATCGAGCAGCCAGCGGATCAGGTCCGATTTATGCACGCCCAGATCGCCCATGGCGCCCATAATCGCTTCATCCTTGCGAAAAAACCAGCTATCCCGGCCGTCGACGCTCCAGCTTTCTGGTCCCGGGTGTCCAAATGAAGTACGGAACGTCAGCACTTTGCCTAGAGCGCCCGCGTTCAAAATCTGCTTGGCCTTCATATGATGAGGCATCAGCCGCTGGTTGTGGCCGACCATCAAATAAACGCCGTTCTCCTTCGCCGCTTCGATCATCGCCAGCGCTTCTTCTTCCGTCGCAGCCATCGGCTTTTCGACCAGCACATGCGCGCCGGCTTTTGCTGCGGCAATCGATACCGGAGCATGCAGAGCATTCGGGGTGCACACGCTCACCGCATCGGGTTTTATCTCGCGCAGCAGCGTTTCATAATCGGTGTAAGCTTTTGCTCCGTACTGCCCGGCGTAATGCTCGGCTCTCTCCTGAACCGGATCGCAAAAAGCGACCAGCTCCGCATGAGGATTTACGGCGTACTCGGGAATATGACGGTGTTTGGAAATGGCGCCGCAACCGATCACGGCCACTCTCAATTTGCTCATGGAATTCAATGCTCCTTCGGTTTGTTAAATTAAATATGTTGCAAATAGTTCGTTTTCACCCACTGCAAGCTGTTCGCCACGCTTTGCAGCGGAGGCTTCTGGCATACGTCCTGCTCTACGACGAGCCATCCGACCCCTGCTTCGGACGCGGCGGCGATGACCTTAGGCAGGTCGACAACCCCTAAACCGAGCTCCATCGTTTTCATCTGCCCGTTATCGTCTTTGCCGAAATCTTTCAAGTGCAGCAGCGGCAGACGGCCGGCGTATTTCGGAATATACGCCAGCGGGTCCTGTCCGGCGAACTGCACCCAGCAGACGTCCATTTCGACTTGCACCGCTTCGGGAGAAGTCGTTTCGTACATCGCGTCGAATACATAAGAGCTGCCGACGTTCATCTCGAATTCGAAAGCATGGTTGTGATAGGCGAAAATAAGCCCCTGCTTGCGCACTGCCGCTCCCGTTTCTTGCAGAAAAGCAAACAGCGATTTCCAATCCTCTTCGGTACGGCGATCTTCCTCGGCCACATAAGGACAAATCAAATATTGTCCGCCGATCGTTTTTAAATAATCGATTTGGCCCTGCAGATCGTCCCGCAGCTGCTGCAAGCCGACATGGCTGCCAATCGCTTTAAGTCCAAGCTCCTGAAGCAAATCTCTCAGCTCTTCCTTCGCCAAACCGCCGTATCCGGCAAATTCGACGCCTTCGTAGCCGAGCTCGGCTACTTTCCTCAACGTGCCGCGGAAATCGGCGGCGGTTTCATCCCGCAATGTGTAAAGCTGAAGCCCGATGCCCATTCTTCTCATCGTGAACACTCCCTGATTTAGGAATAGCTTGCTTATTTGCTTTCATCATACACGAGAATAGCCTAAAATGAACATAAACGATATAATCGTAACATCAACAATTTTGCTATAACTTTTTACGAAGCGGAGAGACGGCGATGGAAGCGGAAGTGTTCACATGCGGTTATTCGTATCATGCGCAGCGGTTTCATACCCATTATAAAACCGGACTGCCGCTCTACTTGTTCCGGTTGCAGACGGAAGGGGCCAGCGAGGCGGTGATCGACGGCAAAACGCACCGGCTCGGACAAGGGGATCTGCTGCTGCTGAATCCCGGAAGAACCTACGAGCTATTCGTAGACGAATACGAAACGACGTCCAAGGGAAGAACGATTTCCAGCGGGGATTACTACTTGATCTGCGGGGGCCGTTGGATGGACCAATGGTGGAAACGCGGAGACAAACCGACGCTCTCGCGAATCGATCCGGGAGAGCAGTTGCTGGCGCTTTGGCGGCACTTGATTATTGAAAAGCAGCGCCCGGCGGACAAGCAGACCGGCGAGCTCGTCGGCTGCTTGCTGCAAGCCCTTTGCCTGTCTCTCGACCGCGCGGCGACGGAAAGCGCCCCCTCCTACGGCCGGTCCTTTACGGCGCTTCGGATGAAGCGGTTCGTGGAGGAGCATGCCACTTCGACGTTCAAGGTAGAGGATGCCGCGCGTCAGGCAGGGCTCAGCGTATCCCGGGCGGTTCATCTGTTTAAGGAATGCTATGGCAAGACAATGCTGGAATATGCGCTCGAAATCCGGCTGGCCGCCGCTCTGGAACGGATGAAATATACCGCCATGACGCTCGAACAAATTGCCGAAAGCTGCGGGTTCGGGGGATATTCATATTTTCACCGTGTATTCAAGGACAAGTTCGGCATTTCCCCGGGCGCTTACCGAAGCGGCGAACGCCGGGAATAAAAAAAGTCTCTCTTGTTTAGTAGAGAGACAAGGCAAGCGAATCTTTTTCGTTAAACGAATGCAAAATGGCCTCGCAGCCGATCACTTCAATGCTGATTAATGTTTGGAGACATTTTTTCAGCGTCTGTCTTCCGTTTTCTACCTTTTTATCCAGCGCCAGCTTGAGGAGCTTCAATGTTTTTTTATTCAAGTTGTCGGCGAAAACGGGGATCTGTTTGTTTTGAATGGTTACAAAAACTTTCATCCTCACACCGTCCTACATCATATTTTACTAGTTACTAATAGGATAAATTACGATCATTAAAATAAGCTTAAAATAATATTACAATTTGTCAACAAGTTTCTTAACCCTTTCTTAAAGTCCCGTTCGCATGGTGTTTCCTTCGCTCGTTTTCGCAAGCGCTGTTTCCCGGAAAACGGCAAGCCAAGTAAAAGGAAGTATGTTTTCCCGGATTTTTCTCATACTAATGCGGGATTGAATGTGTGATGGGATGGAGGGAACGGCATGCGCCGTATCGCTTGGATTATTGTCTTATCGCTGATGTTGGGCCCGTTTCAAGCCAGCGCCGAGCCTTCGTCGGAAACCGAGGAAATCCGCAATTTTCTTACGGAATTATACCGAGCCCGATCGGAATTTCTAATCCGGGACGTGCCGATCGATACCTTTTATTTCGAAAAGGTGCCAACCAGCCAACAAGCCCTGTATCTTGAAAAGAAACGGAAGGCTTATTTTCAGGCCTGGGCCAACAAAAGAGACATCATCGTTCATGCCGCCGAAGGGACGCTAAAGATCTTTCGTATCAGGCCGACCGATTCGCTGATCAAAGTATCGCTCGTGCACAGGCTGAAAGTCACTTATTCGTATGCCCCGGGGAGCAAAACGCCGGCCGAGTTCGGGCTCGGAACACGGCACGTTCTTACCTTGAAAAAAGAAAACGGGCAGCTGCGGGTACTTAAAGAATGGTATCTCGATCCGCTCGACATCGATTCGGACGATGCATGGTTTTACCGTTCTTCAATCGAATCGGAGCCGGAAACCGAGAGCCTGAAGTCCGATACGGTATCTAAGTCACCGCAAAAGAGGCGATATAACCGCGAGAAAGCCGTGGCGTATGCCGATAAGTACGCCGGGTCGGCATGGGGGGCCGGAAACGATAACCGTTACAATCCGAAATACCGCGATTATACCGGCATAGGCGGAGACTGTACGAACTTCGTTTCCCAAGTCATCGGCGATCCGGCCGAAGGCGGTGGGCTGCCCATGACGCATACGTGGAGATACAGCGCCGGCAACGGGAGCCGGGCATGGGTAAGCACCGACGCTTTAAAGTCGTTTCTCCTTTATTCCGGTTACGGGAAAATCGTTGGCAGCGGCACCTTCGATCAAATCGTGCGCGGCCCTTCGGCGCCCGCCATCTGGTCCAAGCTGCAGCCCGGCGACCTGATTGCTTATATGTACAATAACGACGTAGACCATTTTGCCGTCGTTGTGGGCAAGGATGAGCGGGGACTGCCCTTGATCAACTGCCACACGACTGACCGTTACCACGTTCCGTTTGATCTGGGCTGGGAAAATTACACCCACTTTGTACTGATTCATATCGCCGATTAGAGAAATCATACGGCCGCCGCCTCGGACATAAGATGAAAGTGGACAACACTTTTCCGTCCGGCCGAGGTGGTGATGCGGATGATTCTGCCCCCGATATTTAAACAGATGGCGCTTCGGACAAGCGCAATGTTAATTGTGAAATTGCTCGGGCTGCTCCTCCGCATTCCGTTATTTCGTTATTTGGGTCCGGAAGGAGTAGGCTTATACCAGATTGCCTACTCGTTTTACGGCCTCGTCCTGACCTTGCTCACCGGTGGCATGCCTATGGCGCTAACCTTGTCCACCGCCAAAAACGCCCGAAACGGTTGGCGGATTTACCGCAACATGTCCGTGCTCTACATCGGGGTATGTACGCTGCTGTGCACAGGCTTCTTCCTGTTCACGAACGAAATTTCACTTCGGCTCGGCAACGGGAAGTTGGAGTTGGCGATTCGCATGTTCTTGCCGGCGCTGTGGCTCGTTCCGCTGCTAAGCCTGCTTCGCGGGTATCTTCAAGGCTTGGAAGCGTTCGGGGCTATCGCCGTCTCCGAACTCGTCGAGCAATCGGTCCGGGTCGGGAGCATCCTGCTGCTCCTCTCGATCGGCACGAGTCTCAGCATGCCGCAAGCTTTGGGCACGGCTGCACTGGGCGCATCGACGGGGGCCGGCTGCGCCTTGGCTTTCCTGCTTGTGATGCTGCTTCGCCATTCACAGTCTTCTTCCGCGAATGCTATCTCAGGCCAAGCAGAGCCGGATCGCAGTCTGCGCTTGTTCGCGCATACGGCACTTGCCTTGACGGCCACCCGGCTCATCATCCCTTTGTCGGATTTCCTTGAAGCGTCCATCGTTCCGATGCGGCTCCAGGCCTCCGGACTTTCGTCGGGACAAGCACTTGCCATATTCGGCGAGATGACGGGCATGGCGATGACGATCGTCTATATCCCGACCTTGATCACGTTTTCGCTCACCCATACGCTCTCCCCCAAAATCGCCGCCGATTGGCAGGCACGACAGTTCGACCGCGCCTTCCGGAGAATCGGCAAGGCTCTAAACCTAAGCATGTTATGGGGGATCAGCGCGGCGCTCTTCCTGTTTACCTTCGCCGAAGAACTGGCGCGCCTGCTGTTCGACCAAGAGAAGCTTGCCGCAGCGATTCGCTTGCTTTCGCTCTGTCCGCTGCTTGCGGGACTGCGAGAAGTGACGATAAGTATTCTGTGGTCCGTCGGCCGGAGAAAAGAGCCGATGCGCAGCATTCTCGTTGGCATTGCCTGCTCCATGATCATGCTTTACGTATTGACCGGGATTCCCGGATGGGGCTATACCGGGATCGCGGCGGGCGTGCTGCTGTTTGAAATAATTCCGGTACTGTGGAATCTTAACGTACTCCGCCGCGATCTGCAGCTATCCTTCTCCGGGAAGACGCTTGTCATGAACACCGCCGTCCTGCTGCTGCTGACCAGCGTCGTCACGCTTTGGGGAGGCCGGCTGCTGCCCGCCGCGGGCTTCTCCGGAATGCCTCTGCAGCTAACGCTCATGCTTCTGACGTTTGCTTGCTCCGCCGGTTACGTTGCGCTTGTCGCGCTAACGCGTCAAAAGTAACGAGGCGCAGCGCCGGAAACGACAACAGCCTGAACCCTTTCGGTCGTGAAAGGATTCAGGCTGCTTCGATTTAGCGGGCGCCGGATTGGATTTGCTGCTCCGTCTTCCCCTTGGTGTTTGCAGGGGTAAACTTCGGACCGGCGACCGGTTCGGTGGAGGTCTGTGCGCCGGAAGCCCCGGAAGCGCCGCCGGCTTTGGATGCGCCGCTCGCCGGAAGCGGCGGACCTTGCATCGGAAGGTCGAGCTGCACTTTTTTGACGATCGGCTCGCTGGCTTTGCCGTATTTGTTCTCCGCCTTGATCTCGATCGTATTCTCGCCGATCATCAGGACGACGGGAGCAGATACTTGTCCGCTGCCGACGTGCTGCCCGTTGACGAAAATGTTCGGGCTCGGGTCGTAGCCGCCGTCCGTCGCGCTTGCTTTTACGGTAACAACCGGCTGGGCCGTTTTTTCCGGCAGCGTCTCGACCGTGAGCGTGGGCGCCGGGCGCAGAATCGATCCCATCATCGGCGTCCAGAACGTGGACAACAGAATGATGATAAGCAGCAGCGGAAGAACGAGAATGCCTAGCCGAAACAGTCTTCTCTTATACCGCAGTACAAACTGGATGATGCCCGGGTCCTGCTTCAGCTTGATGTCTTTAAACACGGCGGCGAACGCTTCGTTCGGCACGCCAAGCAGCAGTTCCTTGATCGGCTTGTTCTTGAACGCCTTGGCATCGTGCCGGTCAAAATACCGCGTCAGCGCAGCGCGGTAATGAACGTCGATTCCCGAGCCGCCGGAAAACCGGGAATCTCCCGCGCTCCATACCATAAATTCATAGATCGTATCCGTCCCCCGGGTCTGAGCGGCTACGTACTCCAGCATCCGGTCGAAGTCATACCCGGCTTCGTATCCGCCCCCACCCCGGACTCCCGCATCCGGACGGCTGAAGGCGTAGGCGATTTTGCCGAATGTCTCTGGTCCTACCTTATCGCCGAGCGTCTTCTTCAGCAGTTCCTGCGCCCGTTCCAGATCCAGCGGGCCAAGCCGCTCGATGGTTGCTACGACATCGGACGGCTTGCGCCGCTCCAGCGTCAGCACCCGGTACACGGCGGTCAGCAGATCCAGCGTCATGCGTCCGCCGCTGTTCAAGTTGTGCAGTAGCTCCGGCTGCGGCGGGTCCAGCATAAACTCAAGCTGCAGCAGGTCTTCGTAGCTCAGTCCGGTCGGGGTCAGACCCTCCAGCAATTCGAGCTGGATTTCCAGCTTGAGCTGCATGCAGAAGTCTTCGAATTGCGGCTTTCCTTCGCGCTCCGGCAGACGGTCGAAGTAGATGTATGTATTTTTGGCCACTTCCATCCGTCTGGATTTCTCCGCCTTGAGCAGCTGCTTCATTTTTTTCAATACTTCATTGCGGAAAAAGTGCTGCAGCAGCAAATCATCCGCGGACATCAGCCAAAACTTGATTTCTTCCAAAAACTCCTTGACCGATCCGCTCGCCGTGATCCGATAGGCTGCATACTGCTCCGCCGTCTGGGGATGCTGCTCGTGCAGCTGCTTCAGAACGGCGAGAAAGACCGCATTCTGCTTCCGCAGCGGGTCGATCAGCGGAACCGCCGCGCGGATATCGCCGGAGACTGCAGACGCCGCCCGCCGGATATAAAGCGCAAAGCTGGCGATCAGCAGCGTTTTCGTCCCCTCGTCGGCAAAAGCGTAATAATCTAGCAGCGGCGTAACGAATTCCGCGGTAGGCACGCTGTCCCCATCCATCAATTCCTTGCGGATCAGCTTGCCGAGCAGATCGTTCAGCCGTTTTTTCCGCCCTGCGGTTTCCGCCGTCAAGTACTGAAGAATGCCCTTCACAGTGCCTGCCCGATTCTGCTCGTACAAGCCTTCCTGGCCCTGCTCGATCCGGAACAACTCGCTCAGCTGGGAATAGGTCGGAACGGCGAGCGCGACGGGATGGCCAACGTCCTGCAGCGCTTCCTCGCAAAAGTCGTAGAACCGCTCCAGACCTGCCTTATCTCCCCGGTACTCCCAGACGTAGTCCAGATACGAATGCTCGGTGCCGGACACGTCCACACCATGGACCCGCTCATTCGGCAGATCGAACAAATAATCTTTTTCAAGCTGACGGTCGGGCAGACGGATGCTGCCTTTTTCCACGAACATGACATGGTAATGCTGCTTGCCTTCCGGCTCGCTCTGGTACGTGACGAATCCGAGCTGCCGGCGCATCGCATACGGCAGGCAGCGGTAGACGAGCTCCATCAGCCGTTTCGCTTCCTCGCTCCCGGCCGACACGTCCGCGTCCAGCGCGACGTACACCTTCTTCTTGTTCGTGAGCGACGCCATCACGGCGCAAAGCAGCTGCTGAAACCGGGTGCGGTCCAGCTTCAGTCTGCCGAGCAGCCGGTCCGGGTTCTCCGGTTTGGCCGCGGCGTCGTAATCCAGCTCGTCCAGCTCCGGAATCGACTTCCCGTCCTGAATATCGTAGCTGCTTCGGAAGTCCCGAATGGCAAGCAAACGTTCCGGCTCGCGTACGAAGGCCTCTTGACGTTCCTTGGGCACAACGTAATGATGCGTGAAAAAAGCGCTCCGCTGTCCGGTGAAGTCGGCGCTGACGTAAACGGTGCGTCCGATCACAAGCTCCCCGCTATCGGCATGGAAGACGCCGAACGCTTCCGGATACCGGCTCTCGTCCGCCTCTCCGCGCGCGAGCAGCTCCTGCGGCGCCTTATACACGCAGTACGGATGCAGCGCCGCTTTAATAAAACCGTTATCGAGCCCGGCGGATTTCGCTACCGTATCGAACCCTTCGTTCGTGCGGAAAATTCCTTCCCGGTCCCGGGTAAAATAGTGCTGCTGAATGTTTCGGTCCCGGCTCACGGCGCATCTCTCCTGTCGATGTAGTCGAGCTGGTGAAGCAGCCAGATGAACGGTTCGTCCACCCGGGTCGGGCTAATGACGCCGGTCACCTGCCGGTTCACCGGGTTCGAACCGAGCGCGGATACGGCGAAGTAGGCGGTGTTCTGGAAATACACGTCGACCGCATCCTTGAACGGCCGGTCCACCTTCTCGATAAAGCGGCGGATTTCGCCGTTAATGTTCTCAAACTCGGTCTGGTCCAAATAGCCTTTGTGAATCACGTTGCGGAACACGTTGCTGTTGGACTGAATATATTCGCTGTCTTCCTCTTTCAAATATTGCAGCATATCGCTCTTCGTCAGAACGATGGCCGTCGGAATTTTCGTCTTACTGCCCTGCTGATGGGCGATGAAGTTTTCGAACAAGCTGATGACGACCTCGCGCGGCTCGTCATAGCGGCTTGCGAACTCGCCTTCTTCCTGGCCGACGTTCAGGCGGATTTTGTCGCGGATCGTGCGGATTTGCAGCGGATCGACAAGAAATAAAATGCCCGAGGAATTTTTAATATGCGACGCATAGATTTCCAAATAATCGCGCTCCACCATGCCCTCGCCCGCAACATCGAAGAACACGAGCGTGAGCGGCGCGCGCTGTTCGTCCTTGAATACGAACTGGAAAATAAACGGCTCCTGCTGCTCGTTCGGGTTCGTCGACTCCAGCATCATGCCGCGGTCGAAGATCGGCTCCAAATAATTTTGCCGGAACTTCCGGCTGATTTCGGCGCTGAGCGGCATGCAAGCCGCGTCGAAATTCGAAGCCGTCGAGGATTGCAGCGTATGGATCAGCGACGTCATATAGACCGATTTGCCGACCTGCGACGCCCCGACGATGGAGATGATGTTGCTCGGCATTTTGCCGGCCGAAATCGGCAGCTCGTTGTGGCAGCTCGGACAGAGCCGCCGCCGCGTCGCCACGCCGTAACGGTCGATGACCGCCACCAGCACGTTTTCCGAGTAGACGTGGTTCTCTTCCGGGATCGTGTACGGCTCGATCACCGCCTCCATGTCCTGCTGCGACAGATTGAACTTGCGCCGCCATGCATTCAACCGCTCGTCTTCCTGCAGCGTAAATTCGTCGTCGTTCTCCTTCGTATGCGCGGCGCGGAATACGACCTCGTCCGGCTCGAATTTATGGAAGCAGTACGGACAAACGATGCTGTAATAAGGCGGACGTTCTTTTTCCACAGGCTTCTTTTCGAAAAATTGCTTGAAAAACCCCAACATGCCCAGGTCCCTCCTTTTAGTCCGGAATGAGTTCAAACCGCTCGCCATAGATCGGTCCGTCGGTAAAAAACAACCGGATATAGTCGTTTTTGCCGACCTCGATGGGCGGCAGCTCCGTGCGCCCCGGCGGAAAATCGTTCATGAACGGATAAAAGGTCCCGTCTTCCTTATTTCGCGGGGCCGCTCCTTCTTTTTTCACGTAGCACAGGGCTTCCCGGGGGACCGGAATTTCGCAGAACAGCCGGATCTGCACGGTTTTGTATTTGCTGAACCAACCGCCGCCGTATTTGATGCCGTAACGGATTTTCGCCCGGCCTCCGCTGACGCGGGTCAGATTGTCTCCGTCCCGCTGCAGCAGCGGGGTCAGCCGTCCTTCCAGCATCACGCAGGGATAGATCCGGTAGAAATACGGCCCCGTAAAGTCGACACGGGCGCGGTAGCCGGCTTTCGCCTTATATTCCTCGCGGGTAAACAGCTTGAGCCGCTTCGGATCCAACTCGTCCGGGGGCTGCTCGCCCCCGTCTTCGAAGCTGTCGATGTAGACGTAATTGACTTCCTTCGGCCAGTGCCAGGTCAGAAGACATTCGCCCTCCCTGACCTCGGAGGCCGCCTTCGTAATCCGGTACCGCTCGTCAGGTTCGCTCCATTGCATCATCTGCCCGCCTCCCGTCGTTACCGGAACCGCTTGCCGGTCCGGCTGCCGTCTCTTCCGCCATAGCGGCTGCTCTCGCCATCCGGACCGGCATACAGCTCGCGCGGTCTGCCGCGGCGAAGACCGGCGTTCGCGCCGGTGCTTTCATGAACCGCGAACAGCAAGGTGGACAGCGACAGCACGACCGCCAAAATCAGGTCCGCCATGGCGCGAACGGCGCTCGAATATTCCGAGGGCAAGCCATATTCCAGCGTCAGACCTGCAAGCAAGCCGGCCACCGTACCGCCGAGAGCGAAGCTGCGCGCCAAGAAGCGGTTGTCGAACACGATGCCGAGCGACAGCCCGAGCAGTGCGCCGATGAGCAGAATCAGCACGACCCGCAGCGCCGCGTGCCAACCGCTGCCGTGCATCTGTCCCTGCCGTTCGTTCACGAGATGGAAATGATGGTCTTTCACATAAATATTACGGAAAGCGTCCGTCACCAGCTCGGCCTGCTTCACCTCCTGGAACGTTCCGCCCGTCGCTTCGGCGATCCGCTGCAGCAGTCGGCTTCCTTCCTCGTTCGGCTGCTTCATCCCGATTGTGTGAATGGTTATATTTTCCAAGTTATAGGGCTGCACCACCCGGTCGACGTCCACATCGCTGTAGCCGTCCGAGATAAGAATGACGGCCCCTTTGCGCTGCGATTCCTTCTGCATATGGTCGATCGCCTGAGTAAGCGCCTGCGCAATGTCGGTTCCTCCGGTCGGGGCGGGAATCGCGTCGATTTGCGCCAGCACTTGGCTTTTGGCGGTTTCGCTGCTGAGCTGCGTCAGCCTCTGCACCCAGGTCACCGAATCGTTGAACGTCAGCACGCCCACCATCTTGTTGCTGTCCATCTGCCCGACCAGCGACTTAACCGCCTGCAAGCTCTGCTTATTCGGGTCGTTCTGCTTCATGCTCTCGGACGTATCCAAAATGAGCACGTAATCTTGCGGCCGGCCCGATTTTGCCGAATCGAAATACAGCCCGTAGGCCCATTGAAACAGCGCCCCCGCCGCAAACAGAAGAAGAAGCGTGCCGGGAACGAGCAGCTTCCATCCGTCGGAGGCATAGCGGAGACGCCAGTTTTTTCCGTTCAATTGCGGCGACAGGATCTCCGCCAGCAGACAGCACAGCCCGACGATCAGGGCGAACACCCCGAAATATAGCCCCATCAGCACGGTTTCGTGCAGCGTTCCTTCCCACCGGCTGAGCATCATTTCCCCTGCAATAAATCCTAGAAAGCCACCCACGATGCTGAGTCCGGTCAGCAGCGGATTCCATTTCCGACGTTTCATCGGCCTTCCTCACTTTCCACTTCAAATGTCCTCGTCCAAAAGCGAAAACATTTGATGATCTTCCCAAACCCCGTTGATTTTCACGTTTTTGCGCGCCAAGCCTTCCGGGCGGAAGCCCGCCTTCTCCAGAACGCGCAGCGAGCCCTTATTGCGGGGCATCGCGCCCGCTTCGATCCGGTGCAGGCCGGCCTCTTTAAACGCAAATTCCACGACCAGCCGTACCGCCTCGGACGCGTACCCTTTCCCGTTTTGCCGTTGGTCCAAAGAGTAGCCCAGCATACATTTTTGCAGCGGACCACGCTTCACTTCGAACAACGAGATTTCCCCGATCAGTTCTTCCGTCTCCCTCAGGAAAATACCGAAAGGGTATCGTTTGTCCTGACTCCGCTCGTCTTTTCCAGTGCCGATGTTCGCAAGCTGGGTTTCCAGCGTATAAAATGATTCGTCGCGAGCGGGGTTATACATTTGAAAAAACTCCCGGTTGCGCACATGCAGGGCAAGCAGCGCCTCCGCATCCGCAGGTTCGAAAAAGCGGATATAAACGGGCGAGCTCTTATCGTTCATGGCCGTCATCTCTCCTTTCCGCCTCCGGTCCCTCCGGCATCGCGCGTCCGTGAAACTCGTATCCGCTGCGCACATACGTATCGTAGTACCGCCTGCCGTTCCGGTAGTACATCAGGTCGGCCATGCGGAACCCGCCCATCAGATTCAGCTTCTCGACGCCGCTTTGCTTCTTCTCGTGAATGCAGCCGAGCTTGTAGGTGCGGCTGCCGTGATCGACGCTGTACGCATACTGGATCAATTCGCTTTGAAAATCGCCGAAAAAATATTTTTCCTCGTACCGGTGCTTGTGCGTATAGTTGTAGACGTCCAGCCGGATCGCCGCCTCGCTCTCGAGCGTCACGTACAGATCGCGGTACAGCTCTTCCTTCGTCAGCACCTCGCGGTTGTCGTAGCTGACCGCCACGTTCGCCCGCGCCAGCAGCTCCTGCTCGAACGGCTGATGGAATAGCGGATGGACGAACCATTCCCGCTTCGCCGCCGCAATCAGCCTGTCGACCAGCGCTTCGTCGCTTTGCGCAAGCAGCGCGGTCACGTTCCCGACCCACCGTTCGTCAAAATAAAACTGCGGCCCCCGGCGGTTTTCCGTTTCGGCGGCGATCACTTCGACGACATGGCCGTAGTATTCGTTAATGTTGCGCCCCAGTTCGTCGTTCGTCTCAGAGATGCTCCGGCGGCTTGCGTCGAGCAGCGCCGCTTCAATGTCGTGGAGCCGCTGGACGTACCGCTTCATCCGGTCATGGATGTCTTCCAGCTTCCGCTCGTAGCTCCGAAGCTCGCGGATGGTCAGCTCCAGCAGCAGCAGCTCGTATTTCAAGCCGTAGATTTGCTCGAGCATTCCACGGGCCAGCGGTTTTACCTGACTCTTGGGCGAAAGAAATCCGAGCAGCGAGCCTTTGGCATAGCGCTGATCTTCCACCCGCTCCTCGTACAGCGCTTCGAGGTCCATCTTGCCGTCTTCGAGCTGCCGCTCGGCCTCCTTGCGCCACTCCCGGACCATGGTGACGAGACTGGGCGTCTCCGCTCCGCGTTCCTGCTCCGAGGTCCACAAGTACATGCAATAGCACCCGTACGACGGATGATCGACCGCTTTGCGCTGCAGCGTTTGACCGAGCCTTCCGGCCCCGTCCCGCGCCTCAAGCGCCGCTTCCATGACCCGGACGGCATTCGTCTCGAAGAAGGCCCGGGCGTTCGCCCCGAACAAAGCCGTCTCCGCCTGCCGCAGAGACATCGACCGCAGCTCGTGGTGCGGCACGTTCTCATAGAGCAAGCCGTACATGGCGTCGACCGGATTCGCCCGTTCGCCCGCCACGGCCCGGACGCTCTCCTCCGCCTTCCTCGGGTCCAGCTCGGCCAACTCCAGCAGCTCCGTTTGATGAATAACCGCGTTATCCCGCATCCTCTGCAGCATCCCCCGGTACAGATGATACAGCACCGTCAGGGCGATCGCCTGATTGGGCCGAGTCACCTTGGCGAACCCGGCGGAGGCGTAAATGCCGCCCGCTTCGCCTGGCGGCATCATGTTTTGCTTGAACTGCTGGTGATTGTAAGCGCCGTGCCTCGGATCGACCTCGTCAGCGGCTTTGCGGTTCTTGAGCAGGTTCAAATGGCACACGATCTCGTAGCACCGCTGCATGCCGCCGGCTGCAAATAGCCCGCGCTCGTCCTTGTCTCCGATCATATACACCGTGTCGAACAAAGCCGCGTCCCGGTGCTCGACCGGCAGCCGGATGCCGTCGCCCGTCACCTGAAGCTCCGCGGCCAAGCTGAACTCCCGCCGCTGGACCTCGTCCAGCTCGCGCATAAAGCTGACGCCTAGCGATGCCGCATACGCGAAATCGTCGCCTGGCTGCTGCTCTTGCAGCAGTCCGTAAAGATCAACGACTACGGAGCGGAAGCTCTCGGCGAAGATCGATTTCATCAGCACCGTCAGCTCGGGCACAAGCGCGTTGAGCGGATCGTCGACCCGCGTGACCACCGCGATATTGACCCGCTGCAGCGAGGCGTACAGCCGTCCGAACTCCGAGATGCGGCTGTTCATCTGCCGCAGAAGGACGTTCAATTCAAGCAGCTTCGCTTCGTTCCGGTAAAACTGTTGGTATCCTTCGGCGCGCTGCGTTTTCTTGTCTCCGCCGCCTCCGCCGAGACGCCAGCTGTAGACGTTGTCCCGCGTGGCGGCTTCCTGCGCGCCGTTCTCCATGCCGATATGTAAATAAACGACGCCGGCGCTGTTGTTCCACTTCTTCCGGTTCAGGTCGTATACCTGCTCCAGCGCTTCCGCCGACCGGTCGCCGACGAACAGGAACACGAGGGGATGGTTGATGCTGCGAAGCTCATCCCCGCCCGTTCCCATGCTGTCCGTTTCCGCGGCGTATGCGCTCGCGAATTGCATCAAGTTCTCCCGCATGATCCTGACCCTCCAATCGGAGCGTGAAATTAAGCGGGGAGAACGGCAAGATATCCCCCTCCAGCCGCTCTTGAAACCCATGAATACCGATTATATTTTAAGGAATATTCATGGGTTTCAAAGGCGGACAGCGCAAGCGCTTCTTCCAGGGCATATCTTGCCTAATCTCGCTAAATTTCACGAAGTTAACTAAAAAACCGCCGCAGCCTTGGATCGGCTGCGTATTTGGATATGACTCCGAAGCTGCTATTTCAAGCTGCGGAGGATGTCGCTCACTTTGCTGGCGATTTGCTTGTAGAATTGGTACATGTCTTCGCCGTCGACGTATTCGCCGCGGTCGTAGTCGAGCGCGGACTTGGCGTCCTGATAAGCGCCGGCCATGTCCTGCAGCTTCGTCAGCAGGCCGCTGATGTCTTCTTGAGCGGTAAGCTGCTGGCTGAGCTTCGACGATTTGCGTTGGAGCAGACCGAGACGCTTCGCGTCGAGGGCGCGGATTTTGCGGTAAATTTCGTATTCCGGGAATTTACCGGTCTGCATCAGGTTGACGAACGGCTCCCACGGGTCCTCTTCCGCGTCATGGTCGTAGACGTACAGCGCGCCTTTTTTGACGATCGCGCCGGTGTACATTGCTTCGATGAACTGCTGGATGAATTTCTCCTCGTCCTGATGGGCGGCGAGCACCTGCTCCAGCTCGGCGATTTTCGCTTCGATCCGCCGGTACTTGCCCAGCTCCTCGCGGACGCGGCGCAGCAGCTCCGGCGAGCGGATCAGGTTCTCCTTCGCCATCTCCTCGTTCACGCTGCCGAAGATGTCTTTCAAGCCCTCTTGCTCCAAGCCGTTTGCCACAAGCGCCTTCAAGTCGGCAACACAGCGCTTGATTTCGCCAAGGTTCGGCTTCGCCGCGTCAAGCTGCATCGGGTACGACGCCAGCTTCTGCTCCAGATCGAACGGCTTCGTGAATACGCACTCGTACCGTCCCGTCGTGCCTTGATCCGCCGACTTCTCGCGGATAATTCGCAAGGCCAGCGATTGGTCGAACATGCTGCGGACTTCGGCGTTGTAATGTTTCACACGCGCGTTTTCGTAGGTGTCGCCCCACGATTTTTCCGGGATCGGAGACGGCAGGTATGTCCAGTTCGTCTTCTCCGTCTGGACCAGATGGCGTCCGACGCCTTCCGGCTCCAGAATCGAGCGTTCGTAGCTTTCCTCGTATACTTTCAGCGGCGTATACAGGAACAGCGGAATGCCGTTCTGGGTGTTCAGCCAGAAAACGCGGTTTTTCACTTCGCTCTCCTTGATCGTGAAGCGCGAGTTCGCGATGGCATTATCCTGGAAGTTGCGGATGCCCTTGAAAATATTCGGCGCCTTCACCGGCACGGAGACGAAGCCCCACGACGGGAAATTGAAATGGCCCGAGCTGTTGGTCAGATGGAACACCGGCTTCGCTTCCTCGTACAGCCGCCCGGCAATCTTCTGCTCCACCAGCTTCTCTAACGAATCCTCATGACCGTATTTGATGATCAGGAAATCCTCCATCGACTTCGTGATCAGGTCGCTGAACTGCTCGGTCAAAAACTCGGAAATCGAGGAGACAACGTCCACTTCCTGCTCCTTGATCCATTGGTTCGACTTCTCCAGCAGCTCCTGCGTAAAGTCGCGGATCAGCTCGGTAACGTTCTTCTCGTCGGTCACGTCGCCGATCAGCTTCGCCATATCCGGCACGCTGACGATGTTCCAATAGTACGTGCGGTTGCCCTTGTGATCGACTTCCTCCTGCCCTTTGGTGAGGATATCGCCGTTTTTCTGGAAAATTTTGTTCAGTTCGTTCAAGATTTCGGTGAACACCTGATAAATACGCGAGTTGTCGTTGTTGATGAGCGTATACAGGTCCTCGTAGAACTCGATCATCTGCTCCATCCGCTCGCGGTCGGAGTGCAGCAAGTACTCCTGGATTTTCGCTTCGATATAGGCGTCCTTCTTCTTGTCCTTGGAGATGAACGCGCTCTTCGCTTCGGTCAGCTTCTGCATGGCAGTATCGCCTGCCGCCTCGATATCCCGAGGAATGCGGTACACGTTTTCCTTCAGCGATTCGATGTACGACGAGATCAGCTTCAGCAGGCAAAAGCCTTTGTCCTGCAAAATGATCCGCGACACGTAAAACGGCCCCTGCTCGGGATGCCGGAACATTTTGCCCATCTGCTCGGCGAACACTTCCCGAATTTGACCCGGCAGCTGCTTGCGGGCCTTGATGTACTCCTCCCGGGCCCGGGACAGGTAGCTCTGCTCCAGCTCCGTGTCGATATGGACGATTTGCTGCTTGACCACGTTGTTGTAGCTGAGCCGCTCGCTGTTCTGGTAACCGGGCAGCGGCTCCGGCACGTTTTTGTCGAATTCGCGGTGGATCGAATCCGGGTCGAGGCCCAGCTTGTGCGCCAGCTTCTCGACGTCCTCCTGACTCGGACCCGCTTCGAACATCGTCGACATGCGCTGAAATACTTTATAAGCCAAAAACGTCGTCATTTCCTCGATCGGCAGTACTGCGGACGACGCGCCCAAAATATTGTATTGATAGTTCGCCGCATACGTCTTTGGCATCTGATTGATATTCGTGCGGATGTTGCTGATATAGTCGTGAATCGCGAATTCCTCGCCGGACTGCTTTTGCTCGCTGGCCATGAAGTTCGTGATGTTCTCCGCCGTCACGTTCATGCAGTAGTCATACGCATTTTCGAGCTGCTTGCCTTCGAGGTTTGTCGCCGAAATGAGGTGCGCGAGGTTAAAAGGCGGCATCGGTGAGTTGACCGTCAAAATGTTCGCGTACTGCTGCTTGAAACGGTCGCCCCGCTCATCCACGTTCATCCAATAGTCGAGCTCCTTGAGCGCCGCATAGCCGTTCTTCTTGATATATTCGCGCGAATGCTCGGTCAATGCCTTGTTCGCCAAATTGACGTCCGGCGTGAACAGGTAGCCGAGAATGCCGACTTTATCGACGCCGGCCGAGCCGTAATCCCGCTCCAGAATACCGCGCACGATATACGCGATATCGAGGAAGCAGCCGCTGCCCGTGCCGCCGGAGATACCCGTCAGCAGGAACACCATCAGCTTCTTGTTCGTGCCCACCGACAGCGTCTTGATTTTGCGCTCGATCGTTTGCACGACCTGCACGATCTTCGTGAATAGCAGCAGCCGGCCCGCTTGCCGGACGCCCGAAGCGCCGTTGATGCCGTCCGTAATCGTCAGCTCCGGCGACAGCCATTCTTTCATGTACGGCTCCAAAATGCTGCGGTTTTGCAGCACGCTGCCGATCTCGGCATTCGACAGCAGCACGAATTCGGTCATCGGATCGAGGCCGATGCCCTTATACCGCTTGTTGCGGTCGTGCTCGTTCGTCTCGAACGCGAGAAACTCGATGTTGTCGGGCTTCTCGCGCTTTTTCTTCGTGAACGGGTCCTCCGGCAGCTTGAACCGCCGGTTCACCTGATACTTGAGCCGCAGCAGCGCATCGATGCCGGTTCCGCCGAGACCGATGACCAGCATCGGGTTGTCGATCGTGTCGACGCGGATTTTCTCGCTGACAATGCCGCCGCCCAAGGATACGTCCAACTGCTGTATATGCTCTCTGACTACTGCTTTCATGTCCGGACTCCTCCTGTTACCAAGGCCATATGGGATATTTATTTCAAGTATTCGACGCTTATCGACTTATTGACGTTTTGAAGAGCGATTTTGATGCGGTCATTTGCACGAATTTCTTTTCCTTTGGCGGCATCGAACACCCGTCCGCCTTTTTCGACGACGCAGGGCGTCGCATTATGCAGCAGCACCGTGTCGTTCGGACCGGGCCGGAAGACGATATCCTTCGTTTCCGCAAACTCCGGCGCGAGCTGGAGCAGCTGATGCAGCGTCACCTTGCCCTTGAACGCGTTCAGCTTGCGGTACTGCGGATTCGTCCGCTCGCCCGTGTCCTCGTCCTTGACCTCGATCACGAGCTGCCCGACGAAGCCCTTGTTCGCCTTGCGGTAAGCCGCCAGCGCGTACAGGACGCCTCCCGCAAGCACAAGCGCCCCGGCGATGATCGCCGCCCATACGGTCGGGCTGAGCGCACCGGCCGCCGACTCCTTCGCCGGCTCGGGCGCAGGCTTGGATGCCGCTCCGCCGGATTTGGCCGTGAGCTTCACGGGCACCGTCTCGCGCAGGAAGTTCGCGCCTTCCGCCTTGATCTTAAGCTCGTAATCGTGCGCATCCGCGACCTTAAAGCTGCCCGCGATGCCCTGTGCGCCGATCGTCAGCGGCTTCTCCTCGGACTTCTTCGTATCCAGGTCCGTCAAGACCGCCGACGCCTTCAAGCCCTTGTACAAATCGGCATCGGCCGTCTTTTGTCCGGCGGTCTGCAAATACGCTTTGACCTGCACTTCGTCGCCCGGCTTCAACGTCGTCGATGCCAGGGGCTCCATCACAAGCTGGAGGTCGTAATTGTACACGAGGTTAATGTTAATTTTTTCCTTCTGTACACCTTTGACCTGCAGCTTCCAGTCGCCTTGCGCCGGAGTCAATACTTTCAATAAAGAGTAAGCGCTCGAAGCCGTATAGACGACGCGGTCCGACGGAATTTTCTGCTCTTTGCCGGACGGGTCGAACAGCTTGACCTCCACCGGCTTCGCAGACATGATCGAGATGTTCGCTTCCTGCACGCTGGCGTTCGGAATCGTCACCGTCACATCCTGAAACTGCCCGTTCGCCACGAAGCCCGTCAGCGGCACAACTTTCAGCTTGAAATGGCTCGCATAAATTTCGCTCAAAATTTGCGGCAGATTGTCCGCCGTGCTCGTGATGAACGATTTGCCGTTCGTTTCGTGGGAGATGCGCTCCAGCACCGCCTTGTTCAGCTTTCCGTCGGCATTGAGCCCGATCGTATAAATCGGGATGCCTTTGTCCTGCGCTTTCTTGATCGCATCGGCGAGCTCTTGATCCGACTGCTGCTGCGTGCGGCCGGCGTTCAGCCAGTTGTTGCCGTCGGTCATCAGCACGATAAGCGGAACATGCCCTTGCTCCGTGCCGGATTCTAGCACCTTCACCGCTTCGTTTACGCCGACGGCAATGTCGGTGTAAGGCCCCTTGGACAGCTTGTCGATGAACGATTTCAAGTCCTGCTTATCCGCGGCGGAGTTGATGGTGAGCAGCGCCTTTTCGCGCATCACTTGATCTGTATAAGCGACGATGCCGATTTTATCGCCCTGCACGGATGCCATGTCAACGAACATTTTCATCGCTTCGTTGCTGACTTTGTTGACGTCGCTCTCGTTCATGGACGTGCTGACGTCCACCGACAGAACGGCGTCCATCTTCATATCGACGGCGCCCGCCGGAGCGGCCGCGGCCTGAAGCGGCATCAGGACGGCGAGCAGCAGAGCGGCGACGGGTCTGAGCAGCGCTTTGATGATTTTCACGGGGTTCATTCCTCCAAACCTATGGACGGCTCGATGTCGAACCATCCCGAACCAATATGGTATAGTGTAGTAAATTGCCGTAGAGGGTAGTACAATGGAACTGCATGTCGTCTACTAATCTACATATTAACTGGTCACAAAGTAAAATTCCACTAACGAAACCTTACAGAATTCTTAAGTTTATCGCCTTTCAAATTCGAAAATACCGGGGAGAGAATCATGCTGACCGTAGCTGTGTTGGCTCTTGGAGCCCTGTTTCTTCTAGCATTTTTTATGTATTGCTCATATAGCCGGAAGCAAGACGTCCCGCTTGCGGATATCAATGCCGCATTCGCGGCAAGGTTAAATCAAGGTGATCAAGGTGAAAGCCATGACGACTAAAACCGCCGTTCAATTCCGCAAAACGCAGGCGACCTCGCATTTGTTTGACCGCTTGAAGCAGTGCCGGCGCTGCAGCCGCTATTCTTGTCTATGGGACGACCGCTGCCTCTCGTGCGAAGCCGAGCAAAGCCGCAGCGCCGTCCCCGAGCAGGCCGGAGCGGTTCTGAAGCACCGCAGGCAGACCGGCATGCTGGCCGTCGGCGCGATCGGCGCCCTCGCCTTCCTGCTCGCCCGCAACGCGGAGCAGATGATTTTGTCCGTCGTCGGCGCCGCTCTGCTGGTCGCGCTGTTCGTTTTTTTGCATAAGCGCTACGAGCCTATCTTATATAGACGTACACTAAGCCGTTTACTCCTGCAAGATCAGCAAAAAATTCGCGAAGGGCTGCTGCTCGACATCGACGATGCGGAAGCCGACCTCCGGGCGGAAGACTTTAAGACCGCCTACGAAAAGTTCCGCGAGATCGGGTATTTCATTCAAGACGACTCGATCAAAATTTTAAAGGTATACTGCCTGAACAAATTTATTTTGCGCAGCGATATGGACCTTGAGCTCAGCTCCCTTCTGCCGAACCGTTTCGACAAGGACGTCATTGAATACATGCATGAAATCGGCAAAGTTCGTCCTCAGCTGGTCACCCGCGAAGCGCTCGACTACGTCATGAAATACCGGGGCATGATCGAGAGGCTTCCCGAGGGCAGAGACGTCCTGACGGCGGCGGCCGGAGCCGCGCTGCGAGTGAAGTCCAATTTGCACGCATACCGCAGCCTGCTGCTGGACCACGCCCAGGAGCTGCCGAAGGACCGGCTGCTGCGGCTGTGCCGGCTGCTGGCCGAGCAGCCGGACGCCGACCCCGAGCTGACCCAGAAAGCGCGCGATGCCGTGAAGCTGAAATACGACTTCGACCCGGAATTCCAAGGCATCCTGTAGAAAGGAAAGGAGGCTGCCTATGTCTATCTCTACGTATAAACGGTCCGTCCGTTACAGAAACGCCGCGATTGCCGTCCTCGTTCTTCTGCTCTTGGCGGCGTGCTTCAAAGTGTACGCCTGGTGGCAAAAAGCGGAGCTTTACCAGCAGGCGGCGGCGCAGCTTGCCGCAGGCAACGCGGTCGAAGCCGAGGAACTATTCCTCAAGGCTCAAAATATCGGCTTCGTCGATTATAAAGAAGCGGAAACGGAGCAGGCGCTCAGCGCTCTTCAGCCGGTTACGCAAGCGAAGCGGCTGTTCTCGTCCCTGACCGACCAGATCGCGTCGGCGGTTGCCGTAAACGATGCCGGCAGCCTGGTGAAAGCGTACGAATCGTATCAGGGCGCAAAATCGCAAGTCGCCAAGCTGGATGAAGGCTCGCAGAAGCGGTTCGCGGAAACGGCGGCGTCCTACAATATCGACGCTCGCTTCGCGGAAGCGTTCGGTTCGGTCAAGACGGCGCTGATCCAAAGCGTCGAAGGCGCCGTCGCCAAGAAAAAATTCGACGCCGATACCGCTGTCGGCTTCCTGCTGCAAATTCCCGCGGTCTATTATAAGGACGAAGCGGCGAAGCGAAAAGCGTTGAACCCGCTGCTGCAAAAATACGACCAGGGCCGGCTGGACGCACTGGTCAAATCCAAGTCGCTGGACGAAATGCTGAAGAAAGGCGAAGGGCTGCAAAAATTTTATAAGGATCGGGGCTGGGAAGCTCCTTGGGTCGCTGCAAAACTTGAGAAGGCGGCTCAGGACACGTTGGCCAAGCTGGAGAAAAACGATCTGGGCGGCTTCCTGAACGCTGCCAAAACCGTGCAGTCCTACAAAGAGCTCTTCGGCAGCGGCAGCAAGCTGAACGGGTACATCCAAACGGTGGTGAACGGCCGCATGGCCCGGGCGGAGCAGCTGATCGCCGCGAAAAAGTATGCGGAGGCCGAAGAGCTGTACAAAACGCTCGGCGCATACCGCGATACGTCCCAAGAGCTGCAGGCGCTCGGTCAGCGCCGATTGGAAAGCGATCCGGCCGTGCTGCTTCAAAAGGCCGGCATCGAAGGCGCCCTTACCGCCGCCACAAGTCTGAAAGGGTCGGGCGGCGCACAAACGGCAGCCGCTGCAGTTACGGACAAGAAAAAGCTCGTGCTCGTCCGCTTGTTCTCGGACCAGCGCATCGAGGTCGCAGAAGGAACGATTCCGGACGACCTGACGGCTGTCAAAGCGATTCGCCCGGCCGACGAGCTCAGTCCGGAAGGACAGCCCGTGCTGCTGCTCGAAGCCGCCTCCAAAAAGCGGAAAGCCCGCTATGTCGCGTTCGAAGCGCACGGGTCCGAGCTTACACCGCTTCTCGATCTGGAGGCCGATAAGCTGGAGTCGGTGCGTCCGGGTGTCGTAAGCGCCGATAATCCGGTGCCCGAGCGGCCGGAGAAGAACGGTGCTGACAAGAACAGTACGGACAAGAACGGTACGGAAGCCTCGGGCTCCCAAGCCCGAGCGAAAGCGGTCTACGAATACCGCGGCGGGCGGTATGTCTTCGTCAAATCCGAAGAAAACGGGAACAACGCTGTCACGAACGGAAACGGCGACGCGAAGCAGGACGCCGATAAAAAAGATCCGAAGGACGGCACGGATAAGGATGCCAAGGAAGGCGCGAAGGAAGTCAAAAGCATTACGGCCAACGAGCTGCCGAAGTACAAAAACGCGAAGGTTGTATTCCAATGCGACATCCAATCGGTTGCGGACAACCGGGCCATCGTCAAGTTCGACGACCTGTATATCATACTGACCGGCAAATTCAAGTTCGGCACCGGTCCAGTGGTCGTCACGGGCACGTACACTTCCACCGAGGATCTGAAGCAAGGAAACAAGACGGTTAAAGCTTACGTCGTGCAAGTATCGTCGCTCGTGCAGGACGAAGAGACGTAAGCCGACCATCCGGCGTTTAAAAAGGGAAGATTTCCCTCCTTTGGAGGCGGGGTCTTCCCTTTTTTTAGTTTGACGCTGCAACAAATGACCGGGCTTTTCCGTAAGAGGAGTATATCTTTTGAGGATCGGAGATTGACGGACCGTGTTCGATGACGAAGCTTTGTTGAATAAACTTCGGGATCATTTTCAATTGCCGGCGTTCGCCGGCTTGCGCCGAGTGCAGCACGAAGAGGAGCCGGACGACCTGCGTATCGTAGTGAAAGCAACGACGTCCGACGGACGATGCTATGCCGTGCGGATCATGTCCAACTCCTATTCGACCTTGGAGGACCTTGCAGGACAAGCCTCCTTGTGCGAGCTGCTTTCCGGCGGCGGACTGAACGTCCCGAAGCGCTTGTACGGAAGCGACGGACGTTCTTACCTGATTTTGTCGCGGAAAGGACGCGAGGTTTGGGCGACCGTGGAAACCTGGCTGCCTGGAAAAGAACCGGAAAGCTTGACGGTCGGCCTCGCGGAACAAGCGGGCGAATGGCTTGGAGCCATGCACCGGATTGCCGGTCAGGCCCCCGTACCGCTTCCTTTTACCTCCGAGAGCCCGTGGAGCCTGTTCGGCCCGGAAGACGAGCTGGACCAGGATGCCCAAGCCTTGGAAATGGCGCTCCAGACTAGCGGCGCAGAGCCGCTGCTGGTACGGGAGTTGTTCGACATTTACCGGAAAAAGCGCCTCAATCTGCGGACAAGCTGGCCCGAACTGCCGGGCGGTCCGGTGCAAGGAGATTTTTCTTTAAACAATTTGCTTGTGGACGAAAACGGACGTCTGTGCGGCGTGATAGACTTTCATCTTGCGGGAACCGACGTCTTTGTCGGCCATTTGGCGGGAGAAGCGTCATTTCTGGCTTATGCGGCGGATAAGCAGGAAGGCGCGGACACTCCGGAAGATCTGGGAGACCGGTACCTGAATGCGCTGCTGTCAGGCTACGAACAAAGCCGTCCTCTAAACACGCGGGAATTGAGCGTTCTGAACGACTTGATCGGTTTGCGCAGGGCGTTTGCCTGCTATCAGGTGGACGACGTGCTCGGAGAGATCAAGTCGGGAAATACGGAGCAAGTGAATCGGGAGCTAAAAAACATGATTATATACTTGAAAAAAAATTACCGCCGAACGGCGTTGTAACCTCCGTTCATGCAGAAACCGGGAGTCCGTCTCCCGGTTTTCCTTCTTACTGATTCTGCTGCGGCTGCACGGGCTGAAGCGCGCCTTGGACCATCCGATTGTTGACCAGGGCGTCCCCGGCCCGATGGCCGACGCTGCGCCCGACCGAGCTCCCAACAAGTCCACCCAGTACCGCTCCGACCGCCGTCCCGAAACCCGGAAGCACTGCCGAGCCGAGCACCGCACCGTACTCTACCCCGGCCATAATGCCGACGGCCCCCGTCACGTTTTCTACGGTTTGCACGGCGTATTGCTTGGTTTCCATTTGCCCTTTGGCCAGCGCATTCGTATCCTGTATTTGAGACAAGCCGCCCGAAATCAGTCCGGTCCATACGGAACCGCTTTGAAACATGATCCCACCTCATTTCGAGTCATCCGGCCATAGCATGGCCGGTTTGTTTAGCTTGCCCTGCTCTCGTTCAAAACACTCGAAAGGAAAACGCTCTGTCAGACCCTCAGGTTTACTTCCGCAAGCCTTCCACCGTGTCTTTGGCCTGCTCCGTCAAATTCAACACGGCTTCCGTCCCTTTCACCGCAAATTTGCGCATCGTTTTCCGGGCTTCCGGGGAAAACGCCAGCATCATCGCCGCACCCGCAAGTACATAACCGATCGGCAGCTTCGCCATGGTCTCACCCTTTCAAAAAAATAATGTACTACAGATCATCCCACATTGATGAAAAATTATGCCTGAACACGAACTGCATAAATCGCCAAAGGCTGTGTATACTAGCGAAAATCAGCCCCAGACTCCAAAACGAGGAAGCCCAAGGAGCGTATGTATGCCTACGGAAAGCTTGAAACATCGACGGTTTGTTCGAATGCTGCCAGGACGCATTCGCATCGAATTTTACGGTCTTCATAATAATCCGGATACGGCACAGCGGATTCAGGCCGAGCTTTCGGTCTGGACCGGAATCACCCTTGTCCGCGCTTGCCCGCTTTCAGGCAGAGTCCTTCTGACATACGATCAGCGGCAGCTTAAGGCGGAGCAAGTCCTCGAACGCATCGAACGGTTGGAAGAGGAGCTTTCGCAGCCTTGCGCCGATGCGGGGTCATTCAGCAGCTATAATGTTCCTGCAGTCTGCGGGGAGTCCTCCCCTTCCCCGGATGCATCGTACGTCAAGCGGGAAGCCGCAGCCGCGGCGGAGCTGCCCGGAGCGTCATGCGCAGCGCAAGCTTCAGGGCGCATGCCTCTTCCCCTTGCGCTCAGCATAGGCGGACTCGCCGTGCTCGGCGCGAAGCAGCTGCTGCTCGGCAGATCGGCTTTGGCCCGCAGTCCGGCCCCATTTTATTTATCCGCCGGGCTCTCTGTCATTACGGGCTATCCGCTGCTGAGAAGAGGGTTTCAGAGCTTCGCCAAAGAACGCAAGTGGAACGCCGACCTGCTTCTGGGTACCGGTGCGTTAGCGCTTGCTTTGGTGCGGGAAAATCTGATCGTTTTGGCGGGAATCAGCCTGCTGCAATATGTGGAGTGGAAACGAAATCAGTCGACGGCGAATTGCTCGCCGGCGGTGCTTCCGCCTGAAATTCGGCGGTATACGGAGCAAGCGAACAAATGGGGGCTGATCGGCGCCGGAGCGACTCTCGCGCTCACGCGCGACCCTCTGCGCGCGGTTGCGGTGCTGCTCGCCGCCAACCCCAGACCGGCATTCATTCCGGCGGAATACGGCTGGCAGCAGGCGGAGCTTGTGTGCGCCGAAAATCGAGCCTTGCTTCCGGACAGCGGCTCCTTGTCCAAGCTGGCAAGAACGAAAACGCTGCTCCTGGAGGATGCTTCCGCACTCTATCGGGATGAAAGCGAAGAAATTCAATGTTTGACGAAAGAAACGGCGGCAGACAAAGTCATTTGCTTAACGGCCTCCTTGTTTGAAAAAAGCAGCCATCCGTGGAAAGACGAGCTATCGGAAAAAGCCAGACGAACGTGCCGGACCCTCCGAACGGCGTTTCAGGTAGAAGAGTCGGCGGAGGGCCTGCAGGGTAAAATCAACGGGGCCCGCGTGTTCGCCGGGAGCTATGCCTATTTCCAAAAGCAGGAAATCGACTGCGAAATGTACGCGCTGGAGGCTAAGAGATTGGCAAGGCATGGCTCGGACGTGCTCTTCGTCGGGGTTAAGGCGGAAAGCAGCGGGGGAACCTGCATCGGACTGCTGAGCAAGAAGCGGCAGCTTCATTCGACGCACGCCCCCTTGATTCGCGAATTGAAAGCGCAAGGCTGGTTGGTCGGAGCCTTAAGCTGCAGCGAAGGGACGGACATCTCGTTGCTGGAGCGGCAAGGTCTCGATACGGACTGGCTCTCGCTTCACCCCGGCGAATGGGCCGAACGATTGGCAGCCTGCGTTCCGCGTGGAGAGAACGCATTACTGGTGACCTGTGGCGATACTTCGCCCGTTCATGCCCTGTGCCGGGAATACGGCATTCCGTCGATCACGGTGCAGCAGTTGTCCGAGCTTCCGCGCATGCTGGAATTCGCCGACCGCATGGACCGCAGCGTATATCGGAATTATCGGCTTACCGCGATCTGGAACATGCTCGGCTCCGCTATGGCGGCATTCGGCTTCATTCGTGCGCCGCTCGTCAATTTGGCTTCCGACGCCCTTTCGTTGGCGTTTATGTCCGCTTTCCGGCAAACGAGCGAGCGGGCGGCTCTGCCCCGGCTTGCAACGGGGCACGGCGAAGCGGCTGCTACGGCGGAGGCATCCGTTCTGTGGCACGAGGCTCCGTGGGAGCGGGCCGTCAGCCATTATGGCACCGATACCGGGCGCGGGCTCAATGCGGAACAGGTTCATACACTGCGAAGCGTTCACGGCAGCAACCATTTGGAAGGACGACAGCCGACGCCGTGGATCGTCTCTTTTTTGGGACAGTTCAAAGAGTTTACAACCTTAATCCTGCTTGGGACGACGGCTTTGTCTTTTTTTACCGGCGGTTTGTTCGACGGCATTGCCATGGGGGCGGTGCTGCTCGCCAATGCGGCAGTCGGCACGATGCAGGAGCGCAAAGCGGAACAAGTCATCGAATCCCTCAACCGGTACCAGCCCCCGACCTGTAAAGTACTGCGTAACGGGACGCTGGAAGAGATCTCCGCACTGGAGCTCGTCCCCGGCGATATCGTGCAGTTGGAGGCCGGCGACCGCGTACCGGCCGATATCCGGCTGTTCGAATCGTATAGCTTACAGGTCAGCGAAGCTGCGTTGACGGGAGAATCGGTACCTGTCTCGAAACAGGAAGCTCCTGTCGACGGAGCGCTCCCGCTGGCGGAACGTTCCAATATGATCTATATGGGAACCGACGTTACCCGGGGGAAAGCGACCGGCGTCGTCGTCCAAACCGGCCTGCATACGGAAATGGGCCATCTCATGTCCTTATTGCAGAACGATGAAAAAGAACTGACGCCGCTGCAGCAGCAGGTCACCTCCATCAGCAAAAAATTTATCAAAGGAGCATTGATTGCCTGCGGTATCGTGTTCGTCACGGGACTGCTGCGAGGCATTCCGCTGACGCAGATGGTCTCTACGTCCATTGCGCTGGCGGCTTCGGCCATACCCGAAGGGCTGCCCGTGACCATTACGATCGCGCTGAGCGCCGGCATCTTCCGCATGGCCCGCAAGCAGGCGCTCGTCCGCAAGCTGTCCGCTCTGGAAACGCTAGGCCGGACGACAGTCATCTGCTCGGACAAAACCGGAACGCTGACCAAAAACGAAATGACCGTCCGACACGTCGTCTCGTTGAACCGGAGCTGGGAGGTGGGTGGTACCGGGTACGCCCCGTCCGGGGAAATTCGCCGTACGGCCGTCTCAGGCCGGGCAGCCGCGGCACTCGAACAGAGCCCGCAGCAGCCTGAGCTTAACCGCATCCTGCAAATCAGCATGCTGTGCAACAATGCCAAGCTAGAACAGGACGACGAGGGACATTGGACCGTCAAGGGCGATCCGACCGAAGGAGCGCTCCTTGCTTTTGCCGCCAAAGCGGGCATACACCCGGAGACCATGCGGCAATGGCATCGCGGCAAAGAAATTCCTTTCGATTCAAGCACCGGCAAGATGAGCGTCGTGTGCCAGGATACGGCCGTAATCGAATCCCGGAACTGCTATGTTTTCACCAAAGGGGCTGTAGAGACCCTCTTACAGCGCTGTAGACAAGTCCAATCGGATGGTCAGTTGCTCGAACTGACCGAAGAACGCAAACGAATCATTTTGGAGCAGAACGGCAAGCTGTCGGGCGAAGCGCTGCGCGTGCTCGGTTTCGCCTATCGCCCGCTCACGGACGGAGACCTTCCCGAGCCAGACGAGCGGGACATGATTTTCGTCGGTATGGTCGGCATGATGGACCCGCCGAAGCCGGAGGCGGCGCACAGCATTCAAGAAGCGCTGTCGCTCGGCGTCAAGCCGGTTATGATTACGGGTGACCATCCGATCACAGCCATTTCGATCGCCAGACAGCTCGGCATGTACGACGGCTCGCAGCAGGTGCTCTCGGGGCATGAACTCGACCGGATGACCGACGAAGAGCTCCAAGAAGCGGTCGAGCATACCGCCATTTATGCCCGGGTTTCGCCGGAGCATAAGCTGCGCATCGTGCGCGCTTTTCAACAGCGCGGCCACCTGGTGGCGATGACGGGGGACGGGATTAACGATACGCCCGCCATCAAGCAAGCCAATGTCGGTATCGCGATGGGAAGAACCGGCACCGAGGTGACGAAGCTAACGGCGGATATGGTGCTGAAGGAAGACGATTTCGGCACGATTGTCGAGGCTGTAAAGGAAGGCCGGACGATTATGGGCAACATCCGCAAGGCGCTCGGCTGTCTGCTCACCGGCAATCTGGCGGAAGTCATCGTATCGAGCGCGGCGGTTATCCTGGGCATGCCGCTGCCCCTCGTACCCGTACAGATTCTGCTTATGAACCTGATCACGGATGCGCTGCCTGCCATGATTCTGGCCGTCAATCCGGGGAATAAAACGAAGCTGACGGAGCGTGTCGAAATCGCCGACGGCAATCTGTTCCGGAAAGTCTTCACGCGCGGCGCGCTGCTCGGCTTAGGCTCCCTTGGACTCTTTGCGGCAAGCCTTGCGTCGGGAGTTCCTCTCCCGGCAGCCCGGAGCATTGCTTTTGCCACGCTGGTGTCGGGCCAGCTCATGCAGACGTTCTCGTGGCGGCAGGAGGGCTCGGCCGAGTCGGTCAAGGATTGGGGCCGGGACCGCTTTCTGGTCGGAGCGCTGGGCGTTTCGTGGCTCTCGCTGCTCGCCGCGCTGTATGTTCCGCCGGTTGCCCGCTTCTTCCATGCGGCCCCGATCGCATGGAGCCACTGGATTCCGGTGCTTGCCGTTGCCGGCTCGGTAACGCTGCTTTCGAAGCCGATCGTGGCATGGGTCGAAGCGGGACGCCGGGCAGCTCCGGAGCCGGTTCGACAAATGCAGACGGCCATCGTCGCCTAACTTGCTGTCCATTCGGAGGTAGGAACCATGAGAGAACAACAGATCGAGAAATGGCTGGTCGGCGCCGCGCTCGCGTTTGCGGCGTCGGCGCTCCTTCCCGTTGTCAAATCCACGCTGCTTCCTGTAGCCGAAGCCGGCTACCAAGGCCTGCGGAGCGCGGCCGGCGCGGCCCGTTCGTCCTTGCAGCGGGCCCGGGAGGAGCTGGAAGATATCGTCGCGGAAGCTCAGTTCGAGCGCATGAAAAAAAAGCTGGACCTCGAAATCGCCTCTTCCGAGGACGATTTCGAGCCGGCGCTAACCGGCAGCGAGGCGGGGGAAGCTGCGCTTGAAAGATGACTCTGTCGAATTTCACCTGAGGCAGGCGCGGCTCCATCTGGAGCAAGCCTTAACTGTGACCAAGTTACAAGCTTCCAACGAGGAAGCCCACCAATCGATGTCGGAGCAATGGGGGCATTTTTTCGCCTTTTTGATTGGAGACGGTCATCGAGAAACGGAAATAAAGGAGACTTGAAGCATGCAGGAACCCTCTGTCGATTTCCATTTGCGCGAAGCGCTGTCCCATTTGGACGCGGCGCTGAATAAAAGCATTCTTCACGTCCAAGCGGACGCGGCGGCCAAAAAAGAAGTGGGACAGCAGTGGGAACGATTTTTAGGGGAATTTTTTCAGCAGGTCCGGGAAAAGGGAAAGCAATCCAAGCTCAACCTGTGGAGTTGGGTCGCTTTCCCGCGTATTCGCTAAGCGGAGGCCACTCCAATCTCCGCTCTATCCGAAGTCTGACGAGTTCAATCTCGTCGGTCCGATCGCAGCGTAAAGCCGAACGGCTTACACAAAGGCTTTTGCTTGCCATGACGGTCAAAGTGCAGCGTGGCGTTGATCTCGCCGCCCAAAATCATCACGATGCTGGACAAATACAGCCACGTCAAAAGCACGATGATGCCGCCGATACTGCCATACGTTTTCGTATAGCTGCCGAAATGATTGACATAGTAGGAAAACAACAGCGAAGCGGCGACCCATCCGGCCGTGGCAAATAAAGCGCCGGGCAGCACTTCGCGGAACGTCAGCCGCAAATTCGGCGTGTAGCGGTATAAGAGGACGAAAACGACAGCAATCGTGACGAGCGGAATCGCATATTGGATGAGCCCCCACAGTAAATCGAAATTTCCCGGGAAATGTACAAATTTGTAAACCGAAGCCCCGACGATCTTGCCGAAGATTAGCAGCACGAATGTAAACAAAACGACAACCGTCAGAACCAGGGTAAACAGAACGGAGATTCCTTTAGCCTTCCAGAACGGACGGCTTTCTTCCACATCATACGCCTTGTTCAACGCCTTCATCACCGCGCCGATGCCATTGGAGGCCGACCACAAAGCGGCAAGCAATCCGATGGAAAGCACGGAGCCGCTGCGCGACCTTTGAATTTCCCCGAACGCGTCCGCCACCGCCCGGCTCGACAGATCCGGCATCATTCGGGCCATGCTGTCGATGACCTCTGATGCCGAAATTTCGGTGAAGCTAAGGAGCGAAATGACGAAAATAAGAAAAGGAAAGAAAGCCAAAATTAAATAATAAGTAAGCTGCGCCCCCAATGCGGGCACTTCGTCGTCTTGAAAGCGGCAGTACAACTGAACCAAAAAGGCCGCGCAGCCCATCCGCCTGTTCCTCCGTCCGAAGGACGTCCGTGAAGCGCTGTCAATTCGGGTCCCGCCGAACGAAGCCCCCTTCCGATCCCGAGGCTCTACGGTTCTCGCCATCATCCCAGCCTCCTTCCGCTGCGTAAGCTTGGAAAGTCTTTGCTTGGATAGTTACTTAACCGTAAAGGACGTTCGCTGAATCAAGAGTGCAGAACCGAGGCCCCGGCTTGCCCTTGTCTCCCGTACCACGACCGGCACTTGCGGAATCAGACGGGGGAACGCTGTTTTTCCATAAACCCCGCGGCATCTTGGTCGGCCTTGCTCTGGTTGCATGCATAACAGGAGCAAACGCAGTTCACCGGCGTCGTATGGCCTCCCTTGGATTTCGGGACGATATGGTCGATCGTATCGCCGTATCCGCCGCAATAGCGGCACGTATAACGATCCCGGGTCATAATCATAGTCCGGAAATCGTCATTGCTGTACAGCCGGCGAATCATGTATGGCGTAACGACAACGGCCGCCTGTTCCTCCACCAGCAGCACCGCGAGGCTCCATTCGATCTCTTGCATCCACGGCCTGCCGTTGTTGCTCTTCCCCTTCATGCGAATCATGCCCTGTCTGTCTTGTCTCAGCAGCTTCGCCGCGCGAGGTATCGGGGGCGCTTGCGGGACTTGCGCGGCCGGCTTGCGCCGCTCGCATTTGCGGCATACGCTTTTGCGGGATGCTCCGCTTCCTTTCCGGCCGCCCCGGGGCGGGAACTGCCGGTAATATTTGCTTTGTCCGCAGCGTTTGCACGATTTGTACAGGCTGCAGTAGGCTCCAGTCATGTTGTTCCTCTTCTTTTCGTCTGACATCGCTAAGGTCTAGTATAACAGGTTTGCCGGGATTTCCGCATGTTCCATTCTTTAACGGCCCTTATCGTTGGCCCTGTGCATCATTAACGGCACAAAAAAAGCCGGAGAGTCCTTCTCCGGGTGATTGTTGAAAACCTGCTTCGCGTAGAAATCCTCTGCATACGCTGGTGGGGTATATCCCTCCAGCCGCTCTTGAAACCTGTGAATTTGATTAGAATTAGCGGTATTTTCACAGGTTTCAAAGGCGGACGTAAACTCTTACGGGATATACCCCACCTCTATTTGTCTGAGTTTTTCT